>JAFVAZ010000071.1 GCA_017480265.1 Clostridia bacterium | reverse complement strand
TATGTGCGATCAAACTTTCCGCTGTCATTTCACTTGGCTTTTTTATCCCCAGAATCTCCAATATCGTAGGTGCTACGCCAGATAAGCTTCCCTCCCCTTTTAGCTTGCAATCATACCCAACTACACAAAAAGGTACCTTGTTCGCCGTATGTGCTGTGAATATCACATTGTTTTCATCTAGCATTTTTTCTGCGTTGCCGTGGTCCGCTGTGATGATAACTACGCCTCTTTTTTCTTCTACCTCTGCTACTATCTCCCCTACACACTCATCTACCACCTCTACAGCACGCACAGTAGCTTCAAAATTTCCCGTATGCCCTACCATATCGCAATTTGCAAAATTTAAAACTATCATATCATATTTTTCAGATTTTATCGATTCTATCGTCTTTTCCGTTATCTTTTTTGCGCTCATTTCGGGCTTTAAGTCATAAGTAGTTACCTTTGGAGATGGTATCAAAACTCTATCTTCATTTAGATATGGGGATTCTTTTCCTGCATTGAAAAAAAACGTAACGTGTGCGTACTTTTCCGTCTCTGCTACCCTTAGCTGATTTAACCCATTTTTAGAAATCACTTCTCCCAGTGTGTTATCTAACCTACTTTCCGGGAATGCGGCATAAACTTCATTGAAATTTTTATCATATTGTGTCATAGTAGCAAAATATAAATTCTCGAGCCTTGGTTGTCTTTTAAATCCACCGAAGTTTTTTTCTGTGAACGCTGCCGTTAATTCTCTTGCTCTATCTGGCCTAAAGTTAAAAAAAATAACGCCATCATTATCTTTTATAACTCCATCTTTATTGATTAAAATCGGCTCCATAAATTCATCTGTGATATCTTTTTTATAAAAATCCGATAAAGCAGAAATTGGATCTGCGTACTCTTCTCCTTTGCCAATTGTTAATAGCTCATAAGCTTTCTTTATCCTATCCCACCGATTATCTCTATCCATAGCGTAAAATCTCCCGCATATGGTTGCTATCTCCCCTACCCCATCCTCTTTGAGTTTTCCTGTGCAATCTTTTACAAAACTTATCCCAGAGTTCGGAGGAGTATCTCTTCCATCTAAAAATGCGTGAATATAGACTCTGCTCATGCCTTTTTTTTTCACTAAGCTCATAAGTGCATACAAATGCTCTATATGACTGTGCACTCCACCTGAAGATAAAAGCCCCATTAAATGTAGCCCTGATCTTTTTTTCAATGCGTTATCTATAGCATGGTTTAGCACTTTATTTTCAAAGAACGTCCCGTCCTTTATAGCATTATTGATTCTCGTGAAATCTTGGTAGACTATCCTCCCGGCACCGATATTCATGTGCCCTACTTCACTATTGCCCATCTGCCCCTTTGGCAGCCCAACTGCTTCACCTGAAGCGTCCAGCAAAACATATGGATTCGTCTTAAATATCATATCAAGATTTTTAGTATCTGCAGAAGCTATAGCATTTCTATTTTCACTTTCTCTTCCTGATGGGGCTATGCCAAATCCATCAATTATAATCAAAACCATAGGTTTCTTCATAGCTATCCCCTTTTTCTACATAGATCTCCATTTAAGTGCTTTTATTTCATCTCATAAAATAGCCTCTGCAATGTTTATTATCTCAGAAAATTCTTCTACATCCAATGATGCACCACCGATCAAGCTGCCGTCTATAGTGTCCTTAGATAATATTTGCTTCACATTTTTAGCATTTACTGAGCCTCCGTAAAGTGTTGCGATATCAGAGGGTAACTGCTCTTCATATAAATTTTTTACAATCTTCTTAATATATGCACAAACTCTCCTGGCTATTTCAAAATTGGCGGTTTTACCTGTACCTATCGACCACATCGGTTCGTAGGCGAATATTATGTTTTTTAGATCTTCCGCTTTTATTCCTTGCAAAGCTGCAGAAACCTGAGAAAAAACCACTTCATTCGTCTCGAGCCATTCTTTCTGCTGCGCTGTTTCCCCCACACATACAATAGCCTTTAAATTTTCATCTAACGCAGCTTTTACTTTTTTATTTATGATTTTATCATTTTCTAAAAAATAGGTCCTTCTCTCGCTATGCCCCAATATCACATATTCCACACCTAAAGATCTCAGCATTTCAGCTGAAATCTCCCCTGTGAATGCCCCGCTTTTTTCGAAATAACAATTCTGAGCGCCTATTTTTATATTAGTCCCTGTTGTTTCCCTCTTAGCTAACTCAATATCTACAAATGGCACACAGAGAATGATCTCGCTATTCATATTTGCCTTTACCAAAGGAACCAGTTTTTTTAAAAACACTTCTGCTTCTTGGCTGGTGAAGTTCATTTTCCAGTTCCCTGCTATAATCTTTTTCCTACTTACTACTTCTCCATGCATACGTATCTCCACAGTTTTCAAAATATTTAGTCGCACATTTTATTTATCATCTAAAGCCGCTATCCCCGGCAAAATAGCTCCCTCTAAAAATTTCAAAGATGCGCCACCTCCGGTTGAGATATGCGTCATCCTATCAGCAAAACCCAACTTCTCTACAGCGGAAGCCGAATCTCCTCCACCTATGATCGAGATGGCTCCACTCTCTGCTACTGCTTTAGCCACTGCTAAAGTCCCCTTTGCAAATTCTTCCCATTCAAAAACTCCTACCGGACCTTGCCATATAATCGTTCCGGATCCTTTTAAAGCTTCCGAAAAAATCTCCTGCGTACGTGGCCCTATATCCATACCCATCCAGCCTTCCGGTATGCTATCTGACTCTACTATCTTGCTCTCCGTATCAGGCTTATACTCTAGACCCACCTTGATATCTACAGGGATTAAGAATTTCACATCTTTTTCTTTTACTTTCACCATTATATCTTTTGCTAAATTTATTTTATCTTGTTCACATATAGACGTCCCTATAGAATACCCGAGAGCTTTCATAAATGTATATGCCATCCCTCCACCGATAATCAGAGTATCCACTTTGTCTATTAGGTTATATATCACACCTATTTTATCTGAAACTTTGGATCCACCCAAAATCACAACCAATGGTTTTTTAGGTTCATCAATCGCATTGCCCATTACCGTTAGTTCTTTTTTGATTAAAAATCCACAAACAGCCGGTAAATACTCTGCTACACCCGCAGTGGAAGCATGTGCTCTATGTGCTGTACCAAAAGCATCGTTTACGTATATCTGTGCTAAAGATGCCAATTTTTTAGAAAATTCCGGATCGTTTTTTTCTTCTTCATGGTGAAATCTAACGTTTTCTATAAGCATAACATCGCCCGGATTTAATTTGGATGATAGATTTTTTGCACTTTCTCCTACCACATCTTCTGCTAACTTTACTTCTTTGCCTAAAGTTTTTGATAGATACTTAGCTACCGGCGCCAAAGAAAAATTCATATTGCATTCGCCTTTTGGCCTGCCTAAGTGCGAACAAAGTATTATCTTAGCATTATGGCGAATTAAGTACTGTATCGTCTCCAATGATTCATCGATCCGTTTAGTATTTGCGATATTTCCGTTTTCATCTATTGGCACGTTGAAATCACATCTAACCAAAACTTTCTTATTATCAATATCAATATCTTTCACGCTTTTTTTATTTAGATAATTCATAAATATGCCTCCTTGTCGCTTTTTTTGACTCTCATTTATTTTACAATATAATGTGCACATTTTCAAGGCTCCCAAGCCGCGAAGCCTTTGTGCAGCACCTTTTACAAATAACTTTTTACTAAATTGCAAAAATATACCTATCATGCTATACTGTTTGCTAATATATGAATTTTCAAGGTGATATTATGATACTGGTTGGGATAGATTCCATTGAAATAGATAGGATTAAAAAGACTATAGAGAATCCTAAATTTTTGAGAAGATATTTCGGTACAAATGAAATAGCCCAACTGAAGAGTCGTAATTTCCCGCCGCAAAGCGTTGCGGCAAACTTTTGCGCTAAGGAGGCTTTCCTGAAGCTTTTGGGAAAAGGCATCGGAAAAATCGAACTTAATAAAATCGAACTTTTGAGAGAAACATCCGGCAAGCCATATCTTAAATTGAACAATGTCTCTGAGGTTGAAAATTTCTCTCAATTTGAAATTTCCGTTAGCGTCACACACACCAGAACTACAGCGACGGTAGTTGTGATAGCGGAGGTAAACTAAAATGGAATTGATAAAATTTGAACATGTGAAAAAATTGCTCCTTACTCGGGCGAAAAATGCACACAAAGGATCTTTTGGGACGCTTTTTTCTTTCTGCGGATGCGAAACTATGCCAGGAGCCGCTATCCTCTCTGCTAAAGCTGCCATGCGTTCTGGCGTTGGTCTTGTGAATCTACTGACGAATAAAAGCGCCATCCCTATCATAGCCTCAAATATACCGGAAATAATCTATACCCCTTTTTTAGAAAATGAAAAAGGGGTACTCCTTAAACCTAATTTAAATCTAATTTTTAACACTCTTAAAAAATCTTCCGCTTGCCTTATAGGATGTGGCTTGGGGCAAAGTGATTTTAATAAAGAAATAATATATGAACTGATCAAAACATGCAAAGCTCCTATTTTATTGGACGCCGATGGCATAAATGCTGTATCTGAGAATATAAATATATTGCGAGAAAAAATTGGGTCCATTATCTTGACCCCTCACCCTGGAGAAATGGCTAGATTAACTAATAGAAGTGTGCCGTTTATAAACGATAACAGAGTTTTTATTGCTAAGGAATTTTCGCTAAAATATGATGTTACTACTATCTTAAAGGGATCTGAAACTATAATCTCTTCCCCTAAAGGAAAAATCTTTATATGTCCACTAGGGAACCCCGGCATGGCTACAGCCGGCAGTGGAGATGTGTTGGCAGGGGTTGTATCGTCTTTATTGGCACAAGGGCTATCGCCTCTTGGCGCTTCCAGCGCAGGAGTATTTATACATGCAATGGCTGGGGATTTTGGTGCGAAAAAACTTTCTCAGACGAGTATGTCGGCTTCAGATATCATCGAGAGTTTGCCGGAAGTATTTTCTTTATTCTTAAAGTAATATCGTGCAACTTAATTTGAAACGCACTGCTTGTGAATAAATTTCACAAAATCTTATTGTTTGGAATTTTATCCCACTAGTTTTTAAGGCAGGAGATGAGTTTTATTAAGGTGAAAGCAAAAAGGATAAGCAATATCGGAAAAATAGTGCCGATATTTTTTTTCACTCTTTTCTTTTTGATAAGTTTAAGTGCATGTAATAATTTACCACAAAATAACAAAGTGGAACCTATCATTTATTTTTTGGGTGATTTCTGCATCTCAAACGATGGGTACTTTATAGAAGGAACGTTAAAGAATGAAAAAGGCGGCGCATTAAATCTAAATATTACCTCTCCGGAACAAATCAACGGGCTAAGCTTCTCTAAAACAGAGAACGAAACTTTAATCAAATTTAATGACTTAGCTATGAAATCGACAGAACAATTGCTACCCAAAAACTCCTATATCCCCGCTATATTCGCTATTTTAGATAGCCTTAAAAGCCCCAATAACTTTAATTTAGTCTCTTCCGAAGATCCAACTTCTACCTTTATCGGGCATTGCAACAAAATCGATTTTGAGTTGAAGGTCGATAATGCAAGCAGATTTATAAAAGAGATAGCCATCCCAAAAGAAAATGTGGTTTTCAGCTTGTCTGATTGCCAGGAGATAAAATAATACTCTGCTCTCACGCATTAAACATAAATCTAAAACTTACACAATATAATATAAAAAAATAAAATCAAAAATCTAGGTGGAAAAATGGTCATAGTTATAAAGAAAAAACAAATAATAATGGCATCTATTTTCTTTGCCTTAATTTTCTCCGCTTTCTTTATGCATAATTTATTATCTTCGAAGATTTTACAAACAGAATCTTTCACAAGCAGTAACTGGGGACTCAGCTTCAAAAAGAATAATCCTATTCCAACAGGAAATACTTCTGCTGAAAATTTGAAAAACTTTAACGCTTACTACCTGGGAGATACTTCCGCAAAGAGAATATACTTAACCTTTGACGCCGGATATGAAAATGGATATACGGCAGGGATATTGGATATACTAAAAGAGAACAACGTCAAAGCTACGTTTTTCTTAGTAGGTAATTACCTGAAAACCAGCCCCGATCTTGTCAAAAGGATGCTATCAGAAGGGCATTTAGTAGGGAACCATACCTTCAATCACCCGGATATGTCAAAAATTTCTGACCCCGAAGCCTTCAAAGAAGAAATCGAATCTTTAGAAAATCTCTACAAAGAAGTAACCGGCCACGAGATGAAAAAATTATATAGACCACCTCAAGGCAAATATAATGAAGAAAATCTAAAAATGGCAAACGATTTAGGTTATAAAACGTTCTTTTGGAGTTTGGCTTATGTAGACTGGATAGCCGAGAAGCAGCCGACCCATGAACAGGCATTTAAAAAATTATCGCGTATACATCCAGGTGCCATCGTACTTTTGCATAGTACCTCAAAAACAAATTCTGAAATTTTAAATGATCTTATTAAAAAGTGGAAAGAAGAAGGCTATGAATTCGGTAGTTTAGAAGAGTTTTGAACTTTTTACTGAATTTTATAATTTGTTTTAAAAAACTATTGACTATTAATTACTAATGTGATATAATTTAGTCAATAAAAATTTTAAAAGGGAGTTTAGTTATATGTTTTCTTAACTTTTGAATTAAAAATATAAATTTGAAACTATAATAATAAATTAAAAGTAAACCCCAAAATTTACTCACTATTAAATTCTTTCTTTTAACTAACCTCCCCTACACAAAAGGAGGAATTTAAAATGTCAAATCTTATCAGCGCAAATTCTAACGGGGAGCGTTTAAATCTAAATGATCTCCTAAATGTAAGTGGTGGAGTCATCGGCGTCAGCATAAATGATGCTTGCCACAAAGGCGCCAATACATTTCAGCCTTTAAGCAGCAAAGAAGAAGAATGGGAAAAAGATGGCTGCCCTAAAAATTGTACGTATTGTTGGAATTTGAAATTTAATAATGGCTTTTATTGTGATGCTTAATTTTAAATGTTAATTGTTTAGGTTACGTCGCCGAATGTGTTTCGGCGATTTTTTATTTGTACGCTTGCTTTGTGCATTCTATTTGACTCGGCTTTATTTTATAATTTTATTTGGCAATAAAACATTTTTATGATATAATAATTTTATAAAGTAATTTAATTTGTCGAATTAAAATTTTTTAATAAGGAGATGATATTGTGAACGCTGACCCTGCTGAACGAAAGTTAATTTTTGAAAATATTATGGACACAATATCAATCATTTTTGTGCCCTTCTAATTAAAGGAGGACTTTTTTTGATCACTTATTATAAAACTGTTGACAATAAAGTAAAAAGAATCGATGCGTATGAAAAGGATTGCTGGATTAATTGTGTGAATCCGGAAGAAAATGAGATCAAAAGCCTAATCAATGACTTTAATATTGATCCGGAATTCATCAAATCTGCTCTAGACGCTGAAGAATCTTCACACATAGATAGCGAGGACGGTAACACTTTAATAATTATAGATGTTCCTATCGTACAGAAGAGTGAAAAAAACATCAGCTATCAAACTATGCCACTTGGCATTATCTTAACTACTAATAATGTCATCACTATAGCTTTGAATGAATGTACTGTTATTGGAGAATTTTCGGATGGAGTTGTGAAAAACGCTAACACGAACTTAAAAGCTCAATTTATTTTAAATATTATACTTAGGACAGCTTATAAATATCTGCAATATTTAAAACAAATTGACAAGATCAGCGATCATGTAGAGAGAGAATTGCGAAGGTCAATGAAAAATAAGGAACTCATGCAATTTTTGGAAGTAGAAAAATCCTTGGTCTACTTTTCGTCTTCCCTTAAATCCAACGAAGCTATGCTTAAAAAAATGACCCGAGGACGTATCATAAAGCTCTACGGCGACGACCAAGAATTGCTCGAAGACGTTTTGATAGAAATCCGGCAAGCCATAGAAATGTCGAATATCCAGATGAACATCTTATCCAGTACTATGGACGCTTTCGCTTCTATCATATCAAACAACCTAAATATAGTTATGAAGGTTCTCGCGTCCATCACTTTGATCTTATCGATACCTACAATTATTTCCGGCTTTTACGGGATGAACATCAACGTACATGCAATGCCTTATGATGAAATTTGGTGGTTCCCGTGGCTGATTTCCGGCGTTTTAATGTTAATTAGCGGGATTATCCTAAAGAAAAAAGATATGTTATAAAAATTTAAGGACTACATAAATCTTTGCTCGCTGTTATTCGTCGTAGATTATTTTGTATATTAGGGAATTTGAAACCAAATTTCCTTTCTTTGTTAAATGGAAGCCATCTTTTGAGACCTTTACCAAATTATACTTTTCATAGAGCTTTGCTCTATGAAAATAACGTTGTGGAATATTCACGCCAAATTTTTCGTAAAAGCGAGTATTTCTGAGCCCATCAGATAATCTTAACTGCAACATCGCATATTCCTTAATGTCTCCACCTAAGCCGTCATCTATCGTTTTAGGGTTATTTATAAACTCATTCAAGCTATTGGCATAAAAAAACCTTTTCCCATTCAAAAAGGAATGTGCCGACGGACCTATCCCTATATACTCCTCTGCGTTCCAGTATTTTAAATTATGTTTGCTTTGGGAATTAGGGGTGGAAAAATTGGAAATCTCATATTGATGGAAACCGCGCTTTTCTAGCTCTTCACATACAAACAAATAAATTTCACTTTGTGTATTTTCGTCTTTTAAGTCTAATTTATCCTTATTTAAATAATACTCAGTGCCTTTTTCCAGCTTTAATAAATACGCAGAAATATGTTGGATCTTTAATTTTTCGCAAAAATCAATAGATTTCAATAAACTAGCCTTTGTTTGTCCTGGCGTACACACCATCAAATCAAGCGAGATATTTTCAAATCCCGCCCTTTGGGCGTCTTTCACTGTATATTCTGTGGCTTGCTTATTATGAGTTCTACCCAGCAACTTCAGTTCTTTATCATTAGCCGACTGCATCCCCACAGACAGCCGATTGACTCCGGCTTCTTTTAATCTTGCAAAATCTATTTTGCCAAATTTAGTAGGATTTACTTCTAGCGTTATTTCTACGTCATCGGCTAAAGTAAAATCCATTTTTATCAAATTTAAGACTTCAGCAATTTTTTTTACTCCCAATAGATTCGGCGTCCCACCCCCAAAATACACGGTGTCAACTATTCTAAGATTTTGGCTATCCGATTTTACTGCATCTGACCACTTCTTTATTTCTTGGCGCAAAGACTCCATATATTTATCCAGTAGCTCTGCGGTGAAGTTTACTGAATAAAAATCACAATAAGGGCATTTGCTCAAGCAAAACGGAACATGGATGTATACCCCTAGCGCATTCACTTATATATCACCCTTTAGCTCACTTAAGCTTTGTTCAAAAAAGCTTTCAGATATTCTCCGGTATAAGAATTTTTGACTTTGCAAATTTCCTCCGGTGTGCCTTCTGCCACTATATTTCCGCCCCTGCTGCCTCCCTCTGGTCCTAAGTCTACAATGTAATCTGCGGTTTTTATTAAGTCTAAGTTATGTTCTATAACCACCACAGTGTTGCCGCTATCCACCAACTTCTGCAGGACTTCAATCAATTGATGCACATCGGCTATGTGGAGTCCTGTAGTTGGCTCATCCAAGATATAGATAGTCTTTCCGGTAGATTTCCTTGCAAGCTCTGTTGCTAATTTTACCCTTTGTGCTTCCCCACCGGATAAAGTTGTAGCCATTTGCCCTAGCTTTATATAAGATAGTCCTACATCAGATAAAGTCTGTAGTTTTCTCTTTATCTTCGGGATATTTTCAAAGAACTCCAGCGCTTCTTCCACTGTCATCTCTAAGACATCGTAGATATTCCTATTTTTATACTTTACATCTAAAGTTTCGCGATTATACCTTTTGCCTTTACATACTTCGCACGGCACATAAATATCCGGTAAAAAATGCATCTCTATTTTTAAAAGTCCATCTCCCTGGCAAGCCTCACATCTGCCTCCTTTTACATTAAAGGAGAATCTACTGCCGCTATATCCCCTAGCTTTGGCTTCATTAGTAGAAGCAAAAAGCTCCCTGATATCTGTAAACACCCCCGTATAAGTAGCTGGGTTGGACCTCGGTGTACGGCCAATCGGTGCTTGATTTATATTTATGACTTTATCTAAATGCGAGATGCCTTTGATTTCTTTATGTTTGCCCGGTTTATGTTTGGCTCCGTTTAGCTTTTTTGCTAGTTCTTTATACAAAATCTCATTTATAAGCGATGACTTCCCGGAACCGGATACTCCGGTGATGCACACAAACTCCCCCAGTGGGATCTCTACATCGATATTTTTTAAATTATTCTGCTGTGCACCTACTATCGTCAGTTTTTTTCCGTTTCCTTTTCTCCTTTTTTCAGGGTAAGGTATAATCTTTTCTCCGCTTAAGTATTGCCCTGTGATTGACCGCTTACATTTTTTTATCTTCTCTATATCTCCGCAGCAAACTAGTTCGCCACCATGCTTACCGGCTTTGGGCCCTATATCGATGATATAGTCGGCATTTTTCATGGTGTCTTCGTCGTGTTCTACCACTATCACTGTATTCCCGAGGTCGCGGAGCCTCTTCAAAGTAGCCAGGAGCTTATCATTGTCCCTTTGGTGCAAACCTATACTCGGTTCATCTAAAACATAGAGGACGCCCATCAAAGATGAGCCTATCTGCGTAGCTAGCCTTATGCGCTGACTCTCCCCGCCCGATAAGGTACCTGATTCCCTGGCAAGTGTAAGATAATCAAGCCCTACATTTACAAGGAAATTTAATCTCTCTTCTATTTCTTTGAAGATCTCCTTGGCTATGCTTAACTCTCGCTCTGTCAATTTCCCTTTTATTTTTTTTACGGAACTAACTAATTCTTCGATCGATTTTTCCGTCAAATCTATAATGTTTATGCCCGCTACAGTGACCGCCAGACTTTTCTCAGAGAGTCTCTTGCCATGGCATTCATCGCATGGGATCTGCCTCATAAAGCTTTGTATCTCTTCTTTTATCCAATTGCTCTGAGTTTCCCTATATCTGCGCTCAAGGTTGTTTATAATCCCCTCAAATTTAGTTGTATATGAGATCACGCTAGACCTAATGTCTCTTTTTACAGCAATCTCTTCATCTGACCCATACAAAAGCTTATCTAAAATATCAGGGTTTAGATCTTTGATAGGTGTATCTAGAGAAAATTTATATTTTTTAGCCATTGCCTCAAAGTACATAGCCGCGATCTTGTTGCCTTCCATAGCCCAGCCGCTTGCCTTTATCCCACCTTGATTTATCGATAAATCTTTATTGGGGATCACTAGATCCGGATCTATCTCCATAAAAACCCCCAACCCGGCACATTTTTTACATGCACCATAAGGATTATTAAATGAAAACATCCTTGGGGAGATTTCTTCTATACTTATGCCATGTTCCGGGCAGGCGTAATTTAATGAAAATAGCTTGTCTTCATTATTATCAGCATCTTTCATAATGTTTATTATGACTAAACCTTCTGTCAAAGAAGTGGCTACTTCTATAGACTCAAAAAGCCGCGACCTTATATCTTCCTTTATTACCAATCTATCCACAACGATGTCAATATCATGCTTATGTGTTTTTTTTAGCTTTATTTCTTCAGATAAATCCCTTATTATTTTATCGACCCTCGCTCTGACAAATCCATCTTTTCTGGATTTTTCCAGATCCTTTACATGTTCGCCTTTTTTTTGTTTTACAATTGGCGCCAAGACTTGAATCTTTGTCCTTTCAGGCAGTTCCAATATTTTATCTACAATCTGATCTATCGTTTGGTTTTGTATCTCTCTGCCACAAATAGGGCAATGGGGGACCCCTATCTTAGCGTAGAGGAGCCTTAGATAATCATATATTTCTGTGACGGTGCCAACTGTAGATCTTGGATTTTTTGATGTAGTCTTCTGATCTATAGATATAGCAGGAGACAGCCCCTCTATATAATCTACGTTTGGCTTTTCCATTTGGCCCAAAAATTGCCTAGCATATGAAGATAGCGACTCCACATACCTCCTTTGCCCTTCTGCATATATTGTATCAAATGCAAGAGAAGATTTGCCCGAACCCGATAGTCCGGTTATCACTACCAGCTTGTCCCGTGGGATCTCTACGTCTATATTTTTTAGGTTGTGTTCTCGCGCGCCTTTTACCAAGATTTTTTTGCTGTCCATTTTTAAAGCCTCCTAATACAAAAGTCATTAATCATTTATTTTGAAATCTTTCTTTATTTTTTCTATTTTATCTCTTAAAACCGCTGCATGCTCAAACTCCAATATCTTAGCTGCTGCTTTCATCTCCTTTGTTAAGTCTGAGATCAATTCTATTGCTTCTTTCTTGCTAAGCTTTAATTTCGATTCTACCTTCTTATCAAGATTTTTGACAGAGATCTCCAGGATATCCCCGACTTTTTTGACTATAGTCTTAGGTACTATCCCGTGCTCTTTGTTGTACGCCATTTGGATATTTCTCCTGCGCTCCGTTTCCATGATAGCCCTCTCCATAGATGGTGTAACAGAATCCGCGTACATGATGACTTCTCCGTTTGCATTTCTTGCCGCTCTGCCTATTGTCTGGATCAAGGACCTCTCCGAGCGCAAAAAACCTTCTTTGTCTGCATCCAGTATAGCAATCAACGATACTTCCGGGATATCCAGACCTTCTCGCAGCAAATTAATGCCAATCAACACGTCAAATTCACCGAGCCGCAGGTCTCTTACTATCTCCATCCGCTCTATTGTGTCGATGCCATAGTGCATATACTTTACTTTTATCCCTACGTTAGAGAGATAACTTGATAAATCTTCGGCCATCTTCTTCGTCAATGTAGTCACCAATACCCTCTCTTTTCTCTCTACACGGGCATTTATCTCGCTTACCAAATCATCGATTTGACCTTCTATTGGCTTTACTATTACTTTAGGATCTACTAGCCCCGTTGGCCGTATCACTTGCTCTACTATCTGTTCACTTTTTTCATTCTCAAAGTCCCCCGGTGTGGCACTCACAAAGACAACATGGTTGATTTTCTTATAAAATTCATCAAAAGTCAGCGGACGGTTATCATAAGCTGAGGGCAGCCTAAAACCATAATCAATTAAGACTTGCTTCCTTGCTCTATCTCCTGCATACATACTCCTCACTTGCGGCAACATCACGTGTGATTCATCTACAAAAAGCAAAAAATCTTCCGGGAAATAATCTAGCAACGTAAATGGAGCACTCCCCGGATCTCTACCAGACATAACCCTGGAATAATTCTCTATCCCCTTGCAAAAGCCGATCTCATCCAACATCTCTATATCATACTTTGTCCTCTGCTCGATCCTCTGCGCCTCTACAAATTTATCATTTTCTCTAAAAAATTTTACTCTTTCTTCTAGCTCAGATTCGATCTCCTTAAGTGCTATTTTTAGTTTTTCTTTGGGCACTATATAATGCGATGCGGGGTAAATTGCAACATGCCTTATAGAACCTTTTACTTCACCTGTCACGGGGTTTATCTCTGTTAAGCGATCTACCTCATCTCCAAAAAATTCTACTCTTACAACTGTATCTGAAGATATCGCAGGGAAGATCTCCACCACATCTCCACGGATCCTAAATTTATTTCTAGTCAAACTCACGTCATTTCTTTCATATTGAAGCTCCACTAGCTTTTTCACCAGATCGTCGCGTTCCTTTTTCATCCCCGGACGCAAAGATATCACCATCGTCTTGTAGTCTATAGGGTTACCTAAGCTATATATACAAGATACACTTGCCACTATGATGACGTCTCGCCTTTCTGCAAGTGCTGAAGTAGCAGAGTGCCTTAGCTTATCTATCTCGTCGTTTATAGAGGAATCTTTCTCAATATATGTGTCCGTAGATGGCAAATAGGCTTCCGGCTGATAATAATCATAATAGCTTACAAAATATTCAACCGCATTATCCGGGAAAAATTCGCGGAATTCATTACAAAGCTGAGCTGCCAAAGTTTTATTATGCGCCAAGACCAACGTAGGTCTATTCATTCTTTCTATCACGTTTGCCATAGTGAAAGTCTTCCCCGAACCTGTGACGCCTAATAGTGTTTGCTCTTTATAACCACTTTTTAGTCCGCTTACTATACTTTCTATAGCTTTTCCTTGGTCTCCTGCCAATTTAAAATTTGACTTCAGTTTAAATTTCACTTCAATTCACTTCTCTTATTCAAATATTTTATTTTTCAACCCACTTTCTGCTAAAGAAATATAGTCCTTGTCAGCAAATATCAAATGATCTATCAACAATATATCAAACGGCTTTAATATTTCCCTTAAATAAATGGTTGTCTCGATATCTTCTTTAGACGGCAGAGCGATCCCGCTGGGGTGGTTGTGCGCTATGATCACGTACCTGGCTTTATATTTTAAAGCTAATTTTAAAAAATCCTTAACCTCTGTAGATACTGTATGGATATTTCCTTTATTCAAGAAATCGCAGTATAATAACTTCATCTTTACACTAAATAAAGCAATTACTAAATGCTCATCTTCTCTATTCACAAATTTATTCATCAAAATCTTCGCAATTTGATCTCTTGTTAGCACCGTGCCTTTAGGAGAAGTTTCTTCTAAATATAGTCTTACTATCACTCCTATCAATTTGAGGAAAAGCGCGCTGGTGGAGCCAATCCCTTCTACGGCGGTCAAAACGTTAAACGGCGCATCTAAAATTTCCTTTATAGACCCAAACGTATTTAGCAATGAGTGCGCTTGCTCGTTTGTATTTTTCCTCGGGATCGAAAAAGTCAAGAGTAATTCTAGGATTTCGTGCTTTTCCATAGAGTCACTATTTTGCATAAATCTTTTTCTCAGCCTTTTTCTATGGTCTTTATGCAACTTTTCTCTTCCCCCCTTACTTTTCCCATTTTATTTCACACTTCCCATGCCAAATATTATACTACACTTTTGTTGCTTTTTAAAGCTTTGTATAAACTAACACGTTTAAAAAAGCGGGCAGAAAATATTCGCACAAAGTTACTATGGACGATCGATCCCCTTATTCCCAAATAAGCTACACAACAAGATAAGTTTTTTTTCAAGAGTAACTCTTTAATATTTTAAGTGTCAATTGACAACCCTAAAGAGGATTTTTTTAATAATTAGGTTTCTGCCCCTACTTAAGAGAAAATATATGATCCGTTAACTCTTGCTTTTTAAACTTTTTTACATGTTCAATTTTCCCTATGCCAAAATTCGCCATTGACTTTGTTAATTAAGTTTTGTAAAATACAGTAAGATAATTTTGGGCTGGAGTAACTCAGTTGGTAGAGTACATCACTCGTAATGATGAAGTCGAGAGTTCAAATCTCTTCTCCAGCTCCATCCTCAAAAGCCGCATGGTTGCTGGCTTTGCAGTATTTACAGGTTTTTTTATTTGGGTCTAAAACTAGCTTTTGTCTAACATTTTTCTAACATTTCACCACTAAATTATCCAAACGTTATTTTTAAAAATTAAATTGTAATAGAAAAAGTATGTTCGAGATCTTTAGCGAGAATTTCTTTTCTGGATTCTGAAACATGAGTGTAGATGTTAGCAGTGGTTTGGATATCAGCATGACCGAGCCATGTTTGAATATCCTTTAGTTCCCACTTTTTGTCGTACAAAATACTTGCGCAACTGTGCCTTAAATCATGAAAGCGCATTTTGGGGAAATTGTTTTTAGCTAAGACTTTTTTGAATTCTTTTGTTATGTATTCTGGTAAATATTCTCTTCCATCAGGCCATATGAAAACATAATCTGTATTCTGATATTCTTTTCCAAAAAGTTTTTTATAGTTTTTTTGTTCAGACTTAAGTTTTAGCAAAAGTTTTTTGATCTCTGGCAAAATTTTATATTCTCTGAAGCTAGATGCTGTTTTCGTTTTATCTTTAGATACTAAAGTTGAAACTCTTGTTACAGTGTGCTTTATCTTTAATTTATCGTTTTTAAAGTCTACAGCATCCCATTTTAAACCAATTACTTCGCCGCGCCTTAAACCATAATATAGAGTTAAATAAATTAGCGGCTGTAAGTGGTGCCCGGAAAATATGTTTAACAGTTTATTTGCTTCTTCTACTGTCAAAAATTTTGCCTTAGGTTCTAAATCATCTTTTTTGGGAAGTGGTACTTTGAGTGCCGGGTTTCTATCTATCAATTCTTCTAGGAATGCTTGATTAAGAATACTTTTTAAAATTACACTATGTTTTCTTATCGAACTGGGAGCTAACCCGCCCTTTTTATTTCTAATTTTGCCATTAGTAAATTTAAAATCATAATAATCGATGATGTGTTTTGGTTTTACTTGCCTTAAATTTAGTTTTAATGGTTCAAAGTAAGAAATGAAGTGCTTTATTAACTACATCGTAATATCCATCCCATGTGGTTATTTCTATCTTATTCTTTTTGCGTTCAAGCCAATTTCGCATATAATCTGTAAAGAGAATATTGCATTGGCTTGTCCCCTCAATGGTCTTAGCTTGAAGCTCTTTGTTTTCATACTCGGCTATGAAAGCGTTTAACATTTCCATAGCTTT
>JAFVAZ010000070.1 GCA_017480265.1 Clostridia bacterium | reverse complement strand
TCCTAATTTAGCAACATGAAGTAGTAATCGTTCATCCAGGTGAATTTTTTCAAAGCCATCTATAGTTACCGTTATATCTCTCAGTTCACCGTCTCGATCCACATGCACATTATTTCTTTTAATCGCTTCCATTAACCTCGTTGGCGGTCGTTCTACTCTCACTCTATGTGCTACTCCCACTCTTTCATGCCCTGAAACTTGTCTCTCATCAAAACGGACGACTCTTCGAGCGTCTTCTACACCTTGGGTGCGCTCTCTTCCAATCTCTGTTTCTGCATCTGCCTCTTCTTCATATACTTCATATTCTTCTACGTCACGCTGCCTCTCTTCCATTTGACCGGCTTCATGTGTTCTCGGAGTATTAGCACAAAACCTAAATGCCCAGCCACCAAAAAGCATCAAAACGCCCAACCCTAATTCCAATAATAATCCTCCACTTATATTAGCCAGGTCCTCTTCACTTAATGTGCTCTGCATTTCTCTTATGTAGCTAATTAGCTCATCTTCCGTAAATTTAAAGCCGTGCTCTCTCGCGATAGATACTATTCCCTTAGCTATAGATTTTTCGTTTGTGATTTGCCCTTTTTCGGTTTTCTCCCTCAATCCATCAAATTCTCTCTTTAAGTTTGCGTTTTTGTCTACCTCTGCATAAAATTTAACTATACTTTCTCTTGACATTTTATTTTCCTCCTCAAATAATGTAATTTTTTATTTTGCACCAGGTTTAAAAATTCCTGCGCTGTTTTTATTTTCGTTTTCCTTTGAATTTTTTCTGCTTTTTTCTGTTTTATCTTTTCTTTTTATCGCTTCCTTTCTATGACTATCTTTTTCGATTTTTTGGACATAAGCTTTGTCAAATTCTTTTAAGCCCATATTTATCGCGGCACCTGTGCCCAACGACATAAGCAAAGCTCCAGATAATCCCAAAATTGCCAATCTCTTAGATAATCCCGCGTTAATTTGAACGAGTTCTTCTTCCGTCAATTGTTCCTTTATTTGCTCCAGATATTCGTCGAGATCTGTTGCAGTAAAATTGTAACCACTTTCATGCGCTAATGTTATTATTTTTTGCTTTAGATCATTCAAAGATATTTTGTTTTTTTCTTCCTCTAATCTTTTCTTTAACGTTTCTAGCTTTTCTCTCAATTCTATGTTTTTCTTTACATTTAAGTAAAATTCACCAACACTATTCCTTGACATAACTTCCTCCTTCCCTTTCTAAAAAATCAAGTTCATTAAGCTATTCTTTTTTAATCATATGGTAAGCACGTTGGTAAATATAGAGATAAATATATACTATCTGCATTACTATAAATCATATTATATCATAAATAAATAAATATGTAAATATATTTTTAGAATTTTTTATTTTTTTTCAAAAACAAGTAAATGTTAAGGTTTTAGCCGACTTGTTTACAATATTATAGCTCTTTTATAGCTTAGAAAAATAATTATATTTCATGTATTTTTATAAATTAAATCGATTTGAGTCGATCATTTTTTATTTTTTAATTTCCTAGTTTGATTTATTTCGCACCTATTCACTTTTGCACAATATTTTTTTATTTTTTTATGCATTTGCATTTATCTCACTATTTTATAAAATTAAAATCTACTTTTGCCTTCAATTTAATACCGGGTAATATAATTTGACAAACTAATGCTGAATGTGATATAATAAATTGAAGTTCTAGTTTTACGTTGTAATAAAAATGGAGGAAATAAAAAATGACAATAAAAAAAATTTTTGCAGTAGTTTTAATATTTTCTTTGGCACTTGCTAATGTTTCTCTTGTTTTTGCATCTGAATATGTTCAAAAATTCACAGCAGATGAATTTTATGCCATTGCAAGGAAGGCGGAAACTGATTCAAGTAACTGTATTATCAGTAATTATGCAGAATTAGTTCAATGCACAATTAATGATGAAAAAATCACTAGTTCAATACTAAAATATAAAAATGGAGACTATAAATATGAAAGTGGACAAGATATTTTTATAAGCGATTCAGGAGATAATCTATGGATTCACGATGGAAAGCTTGTTTTTTGTCAACTAAAAGATGGGTTAGTTTTTATAGATAAATTGATAAAATTCTTCACAGATTGGGATGTCAATGCTGCGAAAACACTATCTAAATATAAAACTCTAACTAGGCGGCAAGTTTTTTCGAAACCTACTGAAATCACTAAAAATTCATCTTCCAGATGGATATATGTTCCAATCATAGGTGGTATTTTATGGTTGGGTAATTTGATTTATAAAAATTATCTGTTAATCTCAAAGCAAGGCAATCGCCCCCAAAAAGGTAACAGCAATAACTCGCAGACTATAAATCCAATATCAATAAATAATATAGTATCTACAGAGGACATAGCAACTACTGATAGCGACAAAATTGACGCGGGCTTTAGTAAAGAGAAAAAAGCTCAAACTGACCAACAACAGGCAGAAAGCTTGAGTGAAAATGAAAAAGCTCAAACTGACCAACAGATAGCAGTCCCTGCGCCAGATTACGCTAAGGATTAAATGCCGTACTAGCCATACTATATAAATTTAATAAAGTTAAATAAAAGTTGATCTGATTTTTGTGGATTGACTTTTATTTTTATATTTAACTAAAACACTTCATAAAAAATTATTATTTTATATTGACTTAATTATAAAGCTATGTTAAAATATAGAAAATATATTCAAAGATATAAAGGAGAGATAATTATGATAAATATTACTTTGAAAAATAATGTGGTAAAACAGTTTAATAAAGGGGTAAAGGTTTTTGAGGTAGCAAAATCCATCGGTCCAGGACTATATAACGATATGTGTGCAGCCAAGATGGATGGCAAATTAGTGGACGTCCAAACTGAACTGCAGAATGATTGCCGATTAGAGATACTAACTTTTGCAGACAAAGCCGGGCAACAGACATACTGGCACACTACGAGCCATATAATGGCTCAAGCTGTGTGCAGACTCTTCAAGGACGTCAAATTAGCCATCGGACCTGCTATAGACGAGGGATTTTATTATGATTTCGATATAGGATCCCCTATAACTCCACAAGATCTTGTGAAGATTGAAGAGGAAATGCAAAAAATAGTAAAAGAAGACCTACAGATAGAAAGATACAGCCTGACGCCTGAAGAAGCCATAAGATTTATGAGAGAAAGAAATCAGCCATACAAGGTCGAGTTGATAGAAGATTTAATCTCTAAAGGAGCAACGCTGACTTTTAGGCAGCAGGGAGAATTCGTGGATCTGTGTGGAGGAACTCATCTGTTATCCACAGGGAGAGTGAAAAATTTTAAACTTCTAAGCTGTACGGGAGCTTACTGGAGGGGAGATTCAAAAAAACCGATGCTCCAGAGGATCTATGGAATATCTTTCCCTAAAAAGCAAATGTTGGATGAATATTTGGAGAGAATAGAAGAAGCTAAAAAAAGAGACCACCGCAAGCTTGGCAGAGAATTGGAGTTGTATGGTATATTCGACGAAGGGCCTGGCTTCCCGTTCTTCTTCGCAAATGGAATGGTTCTTAGAAATACCTTGGAAGAGTTCTGGCGCAAAAAGCACAAAGAAGCAGGCTACGTCGAAATCAAAACTCCAATAATTTTAAACAAAGACCTGTGGCTAAGGTCTGGGCACTGGGATCATTATAAAAATAATATGTATACTACGAAAATCGATGAAGAAGACTACGCAATCAAACCCATGAACTGTCCGGGCGGGATGCTAGTTTATAAGAGTAAAATGCACTCTTATAGAGATTTGCCGGAGAGGGTCGCAGAGTTAGGGTTAGTTCATCGGCACGAGCTTTCCGGCGTATTGCACGGTTTGATGAGGGTCCGCTGCTTTACACAAGATGATGCGCATATTTTTATGACGGAAAACCAAGTTGAATCTGAGATTGCAAATGTAATGAAATTAATTGACTATTTTTATTCTATTTTTGGCTTTAAATATTCTATAGAACTTTCTACGCGACCGGAAAACTCTATGGGAACAGACGAGCAGTGGGAAAAAGCAACAGAAGCTCTGCAGAACGCTCTAGTAGCTAACAATAGAGAATACACCATAAATGAGGGCGACGGAGCTTTTTATGGCCCAAAGATAGACTTTCATCTAGAAGATAGTCTAAAGAGGACTTGGCAGTGCGGCACTATTCAATTAGACTTCCAGTTGCCGGAAAGGTTTGATCTGACTTATATCGGAGAAGACGGCCTCAAGCATCGCCCGATAATGCTGCACAGAGTTATCTTTGGTAGCATCGAAAGGTTTATCGGAATCCTGACGGAGCATTTCGCAGGAGCTTTCCCTCTTTGGTTATCTCCGGTTCAGGTTATAGTTTTACCGATCAGCGAAGCTTTTTCACAAGAAGCTGAAAAAATACAACTAAGCCTAAAAAAGCTAAATATCCGTGCCGATCTAGATACGAAAATTGAGATAATAGGATATAAAATTAGAAATGCGCAAATAAAAAAGATCCCTTACATGTTGATCGTAGGGCAAAAGGAACTAGATACCAATACGGTGTCTGTTCGCTCTAGAGCAGATGGTGACCTAGGTAGCATGAACCTTGATGACTTTATAGCTCTTGTAGAAAAAGAAATAGCAACTAAAGAAATAAAATAAACATCTGCAATTTAAAAAACAAAGAGATACCGCATAAAGGATCAGAGAGTAATATCATTTACTGTAACCTTTTATGCGGTAATACTTTGCTATGCTATTTTTATTATTCTTACACTGCTATTGTGCTTTCAGTAGCATGCTCTTCTACAATTTGCTTAGTCTCTGGAAGAGGCTCGTTCTCCTCCACTGTCTTTCCTTTTTGTTTTCTAGGGTCAGACTCTTTGAACTCCCAATTTAATTGCTTATTCAACGAGAATTCAAATGATTTTCCAATATAAGATTTTTTCTTTTTGTCTTTTAGTATTATGCTTTTCATGATTTTTTCATTTAAAGCTTGGACAAAAGCTATGGCTAAACCTGCGTTACCCCTGCTTCTTTTCATAAATTCTGCAATCACATTTATTGCCTCATCAGAAATTTCAATGCCCATATTGTACTCGGATGAATACATATCCTTTAGGCTATTTAATGGGATCTGCAAAACTTTTTCATAATTTACATCATTAGATAACGCAAACTCATATTCTTCGCCGTTTCTTTCTAAAGAAACCTTAACTGCTTTCCCCACGTAACTTTTATCTTTAGAACCGTCTAATATTACCGTATTTAGCAACTTGTCGTTTATGGCATCAACAAATCCTTGAATTGGTCTAGCTCCTTGATTTTTTTCTTCTACTAAATTAGCAAGCTTATCCAATAACTCATCATCGAACGTAACTAAAACATTGTAGTCATTGAAATAACGCTGCTGTAAATTTTCAAGCTGTGGTTTTGCGATTTGCTTATAATCTTTAGCGTTTAGGTTTTGGAATTCAACAATTTTTAATCTGTTTAAAAATGCCTTGTCGTGTTCAACCTTTGTCCTAGAGCCTGTTCCATCATCTTGATGTTCAGTTTTTTCCACAGATCCAATGCTTTCATTAGATGTAATAATTATTGTAAGATTCGAGCAACTTGTTTTATCTCCATTTACGTTAATATATCCATGGTCAATGATAGTCCTAATTTTTTCTTCTAACACTCTGACGTCTGGTATTTTATCAAATTCATTTATAATCAAAACCATATTTGGCGTAGCTTCTAATTGCTTTATTAATGGAGATTTTTCATATATTTCGTTCATTTGGACTTTTTTAGTCCTCATGCCAAATAACTGATCTACTACGCTAGCTTTCTTAGATTCCTTGTCAATGTCTGAAGGTTCTATAATATATGCCTTATATTGCTCTCCATTTAACGCTATTGCTATACACTCTGCCGCAGTGGATTTACCTACCCCCGAAGCGCCTACCAAATAAATGATATACGCACCTTTTTTCTTAGATAATCCTCTTGCTCTTTGATTTTTCTCTTCTACAACATTCAGAACAAATTTTCTTATTTCCGCTTTTGCTTTGTCTTGTCCTTTGATTGCTTCGAAATGTTTATCTAACCTAGCAATAGCTTCAATAGGATCTCTTACTTCATCTATTTCACCGTAGTTTTTATTGCCAAAAATAAACTCTTTTATATTTTTTAAAACATCCTTAAAGAGTGCAAATGCTGCTACACCATAAAAAAGAGCTGGTGCATATCTCGAAATAAAATCCAATGTCCCGTTTGCGATAGAAAAAACGGACTTTAAAACTTTCAGTGGTTTTTTTTCCGGAATCATCTCATGGAATGTGTTACAGCCACGAGAACTACATATCTTATATGGGAGTCCTGACCTCTCAGCTTCATCTAAACTTTTAACCGTCATTAATTTACCAGGAGTCCATTCTTCGTTTTTTAAAATAGAAATACTAAATTCACCATTATATAATGGTCGTTCCTCATTAGCTGATATGTACGCTGTAGATACAGCCATTGTAGAGACGCATAGTAAATTAGATAGTAATTTTTTTAATATGTTTTTTGATTTCATTTTTTTCTCCTTTGTTTTTTTATAAGTATTTTTAATTTGCAAATTACAATACATTATAACATTTCAAAATATCCTTGTCAAGTATATATTCACATCATACTTCATATTTTTTTATTTTATTTTTGTCTATTTGGCAATTATTTGAACTTAAATATTAATTCGTGCAACCTAGAAAATACATAAATAAAGCGAGTGGAAAATGGACCTCCCACCTATTTGTCGCAAGCCTATGCTTGAATTAAGACTTGTAAAATATTATACTTTTTAGAGGTAAAATAATCTTAATATTTCCTGAGGTGTATTCATGAAAATTTTTTGTAAAACAGTTGTCACTTTTTTTGCTGTTTTTACATTTTCAGTTTTTTGTACCGTCTATACATTTGCTGATGCGCAATCTTCTATTGCTAAGATTAAATCAGATGGATTTATTACAATGAGTACAAGTGCGCCTTTTGAGCCTTTTGAGTATTTGGAAAATAATGTGCTTAAAGGAGTAGATATCGATATTGCTCAGAAAGTTGCTGATAAATTATCGGTAAAGCTTAAAGTGAATAACGTTTCCATTGATTCTTTGACCTTTGAGCTTAAAAATAGCTTCTGTGACTTTGTATGTGCAGGATTAAGTGAGACTCCGGAAAGAGCTAAAAATCTCGATTTCTCTGAACCATATTTTGAAACCTCACAAGCTATCGTAATAGCTAAAGACAGCGCCATAAAAAACAGCAAAGACTTGGAAGGCAAAGTGGTTGGGGTACAAATAGGCACTACTGCAGATATCTATTGTAGTGAAGATAAAAATATCCTGAAAGTTGTCAGATTTGATAAGCATGTTGATGCTGTGCAAGATCTAATGGCAGGGCAAATCGATGCGGTGATTGTGGATGATTTTGCTGCAGATAAATTAGTAAACTTAAATAAAGATAAAATACATAAATTAGACGAAGAATTAACATCCGAGAGCTATAGTATTGCTGTGAAAAAAGGTAACCACGAGCTCTTGAGTATAATAAATGACGTGATAAAAGAAATTAAAGAAAACGGGGAGCTTGATAAAATAATCAGTAAACATTATTCTATAAACCATTCTACATCTGATAAATTCGTGGAATACTCAGGTTATATAGCCGAGGGGCTAAAAAACACCCTACTTATGAGCTTGTGTGCTGCAATTATTGGCATAATTCTCGGGATTATCATCGCAAGTATAAAGGTATTCTCCAAAGGGAACAAGAAGCTAAAGATCTTTAGCTTCTTAGCTGATACCTACATCACCATAATCCGAGGTACCCCCGCTTTAATCCAATTATTTATAATGTATTACGGCATTTTGGGGTCATTTAAAGTAAGCAATATTGTGGCTGCTATTTTAGCTTTTGGAATTAACTCCGGAGCTTATGTGGCAGAACATGTACGCGCCGGGATACAATCTGTAGACTACGGACAAATGGAAGCCGGTAGATCTTTGGGGTTAAGTCAGAATACAACTCTGATTAAAATTATTTTGCCGCAAGCTTTAAAGAACATCTTGCCTTCTTTGGCAGGTGAAGCAATAACACTGCTAAAGGAAACATCCGTAGCAGGATTTATAGGGATTGTAGATTTATCTCGAGCAGGGGATATTATCAAAAGCATGTCTTATGAAGCCTTGAGGCCGCTTAGTATAGTTGCGGGGATATATTTAATATTAGTTGTCGGGTTAACTTCATTGCTTAAAAAGTTTGAAAAGAGGTTAAATAAATGATCAGAATAAATGATATTCATAAAAGCTACTTCATAAATGGCAAAAGAACTAGAGTCTTGAAGGGCATTACAACGCATATAAAAAGAGGCGAAAAAGTTGTGGTAATTGGTCCTTCCGGCTCGGGGAAAAGTACATTTCTGCGCTGTTTAAATTTACTGGAACCTCCCACTTCCGGGCAGATCCTCTTCGAAGGAGAAGACATTACTTCCAATAAATGTGATATAAATAAAACAAGAAGGAAAATAGGGATGGTTTTCCAGAAGTTTAATCTATTTCCTCACCTGACAGTAAAGCAAAATATTATGCTGGCACCCGTGCACCTTAAGCTGAAGTCTCCGGCAGAAGCCGAGATTGAGGCTGTGGATTTATTGAAGAAAGTAGGCTTAGAAAAAAAAATCAATAATTATCCAAATCAACTCTCCGGAGGGCAACAACAGAGGATCGCTATTATACGGGCTCTAGCTGTACATCCTGAAGTCATGCTCTTTGATGAGCCAACCTCTGCTTTAGACCCTGAAATGGTGGGCGAAGTACTAAATGTGATGAGAGAACTAGCATCTACCGGCATGACTATGTTTGTAGTGACGCACGAAATGAACTTTGCAAAAGAAATCGCAACGCGGATACTCTTTATAAACGAAGGCAGTATAATAGAAGACAAGCCCCCTATGGAATTTTTTACTCAGCCTACGCATTGCCGTGTGAAAGAATTCTTATCTAAGGTATGGTTAAGCTCACGATAGCCAAGTTGCTCACAAGTAAGCGTAATTACACATTAAAAGACTCTACTTTAAATAAAGGATACCGCTATGGAGAAGCCTAATACCTCATTTTTTTTAAAATTACAAGATTACAAAAAAAAACGTTATTCTTCTTTTCATACTCCGGGGCACAAAAATTCCGGACATTTATCTACGGTTGATTTTCTTAAATTAGACTTCACGGAGCTACCCGGGACGGACGATCTTTTTAGCTCTTCTGGGGTTATATTGCAATCTGAAAAAAAAGCTGCAGAGATATTTAAAGCAAAAAGGACCTTATTTTCAGCCGGAGGTTGTAGTTTATGCATCCAAACTATGCTACGGTTGGCTTGCCCTGCCGGTGGCAAAATCATATCCTCCAGGATAATACACAAAAGCGCCGTGAGCGCTATGGCACTCCTTAATATAGAGCCCGTATGGCTAACGCCGGGAAAGGACCGACAGACTAACTTTTGGGAGCCTATTAATCCACAAGTAATATATCGAGCATTGCAAGCTAATAAAGATGCAAAAGCTATTTACCTCACCAGCCTGGATTACTTTGGAGTAATTGCAGATATCCGCGCGATCGCTGAAATATGCAAAGATTTTGACGTTTTACTTCTTGTAGATAACGCCCATGGCAGCCACTTGGGGTTACTTAAGGAAAATTTACATCCTATTTACTTAGGAGCAGATATGTGCGCAGACTCTGCGCATAAAACTTTGCCGGTATTTACAGGTGGAGCTTTTTTGCATATAAATAATTCCAAATTTGTAGATATTGCGAAAAATGAAATGCAGCTTTTTGCCTCCACCAGCCCTTCCTTCCCTATTTTATCATCCTTAGACGTCTGCTGCGATTGGATAAAAAAACACGGAAAAAAAAGATTTGCAAATCTAGAAAATAAAGTTGCTGAGATAAAAGAACTGGCACTAAGAGCTGGCTTGACCTTGCCTAAAGGTAAAGTAGACCCCACAAGGATTAGTTTCAACACAGCTAAAATGGGCATATCCGGCGAAGAATTCGCGAATTATTTAAGAAAATTCAAAGTAGAGCCCGAATTTTCCATAGATAATTTTGTCGTCTTAATCCCCAGTCCATTTAACCGAAAAATAGACTTCAAGCGGCTTAAAAGGGCATTATTGAGTTTATCGAAAGCAAGGTCGCACCTTATCTATCCTCATAATCAATCAATGACACGTGATTTTTATTACTTTGAGCCTCCTCAAATCGCCGCTTCATTAAATAAAACTCTATTCGCTGAATCTTACAAAATAAACACGGAAAAAAGCCTAGGGAAAATCTCTAAGCATATGGTTTGCCCCAGCCCACCAGGTGTTCCGATAGTATTACCGGGAGAAATTATTACAAATTCTATTATAGAAAATTTAACGAACTATGGTGTTTTTTCTTTAGATGTGTTAAAATAGCTCCATATTGTATAACTAAATCTGAAGGGGAATTATAATGAAGCTGATATTATCTATAATTAATAGTGAAGACACATCAAACGTTTTGAATGCTTTAAATGAGCAACACTTCCAGGTGACTAAACTTTCTACCACCGGAGGGTTCTTGAGGAAAGGGAATACTACATTTATCACTGGGGTAGCAGACGAAAAAGTAGACGAAGTCATAAAAATAATAGAAAAAACTAGCAACAAGCGCACGCAATTACTGCCAAACACCTCTTCCTTAGATATGGGCGTTTATTCCGCGTTACCGTTTGAAGTTACCGTTGGTGGGGCGACTATCTTTGTTTTAGATGTAGATAAATTTGAAAAAATTTGAATTTGTAATTGTAAACTTAAGGATTGCTTATGAAACTCGATGAATTTATAGGGAATGACTCTTTAAAGGAACGGTTCTTATCTTTGGTAAAAAATAAAAAGTTCCCTCACGCTATTATCTTAGAAGGCGAAAAGGGCTTAGGTAAAAGTACTTTTGCCAAGCTTTTGTCTAAGCTATTTTTATGCTCGCGTTTTGAAGATACTTTCTGCGATAAATGCTCTAACTGCAATAAGATAGAAAAAGATATTCACCCCGATGTGATTTACCCGGAAACTACGGGAACTTTGAATACATACGCTGTAGATACTGTGCGAAAAGTGAGGAAAGAAGCCTTTATTTTACCCAATGAAGCTGCGTTTAAAATTTACATATTCAAAGATGCCGACAATATGAATGCTTCTGCGCAAAATTCTCTTTTGAAGATAATTGAGGAACCTCCTGCTCATGTTATATTTATCTTCACCTGCAAAAACAGGTCTTCGTTTTTGCCTACTATATTATCTAGGTCGCAGGTGTTTTCGTTAAATCCGGTTACTTTAGATTTAATGAGAAAATATATAGCTGATAATTTTAAAGAACTAGAACCACAGGCGGTAGAAGATATAGCGTACAAGAGCAATGGCAATATTGGGCTAGCGTTAGAATTATTAAAAGATTCCGATAAAAACGAAAGTTATTTATTATCTCAAGAAATTGCAAAGGCACTGCTTTTAAATAATGAAAGTTCTCTGCTTTTTGTAACTGCTAAAATAAAGCTTGATAAAATCTTTTTCCCTTTTTTATTAAGTAACCTTACAAATCTTTTCCGCGATGCCTTAATTATAAAGTGTAGCAGCATTGATAGCAATCAGGGAAAAATGAAGAACGGTGTAGGGGTGGATATTGCCAAAAATCTCTCCAAGAATAAGATTTTAAAAATCATAGATCTTCTAAATGAGATCAATAGTTTATCTCTGGGCAACATAAACCTAAACTTGCTGGCAACTTACCTATGCTCTACACTTTATTCTATTTCTTATGGGGCAGAAGGTTAAACTCTATTTTTTAGGAGAATATTTTATGACAACTCAGATTATAGGAGTAAAATTTGATAACGATAACAAGATTTATTATTTTAACTCTAAAGGGATAAAATTAAGAAAAGGAGATTTGGTCGTAGTAGAAACCCCGTCCGGAATCAATTTGGGCAAAGTTTCTATCAAAAACCACACCGTCCCAAACGATACCACTCATTTAAAGTTTAAAAATGTTATCAGAAAAGCTAAATTTAGAGACATCAGAAAAAAAAAGAAGGATAAAATCCTACAAATAAAGGCCGCTAAAATCTGCAATGAAAGGATAAAAAAGTACAAACTACCTATCAAACTTATCGGTGTAAAAAATGCATTCGACGACAGTAAGCTTACGTTTACTTTTACTTCCAATAAGAGGATCGACTTCCGGCCATTGGTTAGAGATTTAGCTTCCGTTTTTAGGACTAGAATAGAAATGCGACAAATTGGAGTACGAGACGAAGCTAGACTCTTAGGGGGATTGGGCTCGTGTGGGCAGACCGTTTGTTGTGCAAGATTTTTAAGAAACTTCCAACCGGTTTCAATTAAAATGGCAAAGGATCAGGGGCTTTCTTTGAAACCTTCTAAAATCTCCGGCGTTTGTGGGCGACTGATGTGTTGCTTAAAATACGAACAGAATATTTATTCAAAGCTTCTTCAGACTTCGCCAAAGATCGGAGCTTTTGTAGAAACGCCAAACGGGAAGGGTGTTGTTAAAGAGCTAAACATTTTAGCGCAAACAGTAAAAGTCCAGCTTGACGGTAATATGGAGTCTCTTCCTTCTTTATTTAATATTGAAGACGTTAAAATCATCTCTGAATAATTCTTGACAATTTATCTTGCTTTATAGTTGGATTCTGTGCACTATTAAAAATTACAAATTAATACAAATTTTTTTCAAATACTCTCTTGCATCATTTTTTTAATTGTGTTAAAATGTGAAAATAATAAATTTTTGCATTTGTACTTTTAAACTTAGGAAACCATTAACTTGAGTAGTTTTTAAGTTTAAATTTATATTATTCTAAATCCAATACTTATACTAGGAGTGAGTTTTAATGAATATAGCACTTATAGCACAGGATAAAAAAAAGGAACTGATGGTACAATTTTGTATCGCATATTCCGGTATATTAAGTAAACATAATCTTTGCGCTACAGGAGCTACAGGTAAAATTGTTTCTGAAGCTACAGGACTAAAGATACAGAGATTTTTAAGCGGAAGCCAGGGAGGCGTACAGCAAGTATCAGCTAGGATCGCTTGCAATGAAGTTGATATGTTAATATTTTTTAGAGATCCTATGAATGATAATAGTTGGGAAGCTGCAGAGTTCAATCTTTTGAGGCTTTGCGATATGCACAATATCCCACTATCTACTAATATAGCAACCGCTGAAGTATTGATTCATGGATTGGATAGAGGAGATCTAGAGTGGCGCAATATTTTGAACCCTCGTATGTAAACAAGTAATCTCGTTTTTTTATAGTATCATCTTTTAAGATAAAAGTCCTCACTTCGTTTAATCATTACGAGAGGGCTTTAGTTTTATGTATTTATCCACATTAACACAAGGAGCTTTTTATGAAACTTTTAACCTCCGCACCCAGGGGTACCCAAGATATCTTACCTAAAGATAGCTACAAATGGCGATTTGTCGAAAATTTACTGCTAGATCAGGCTTCTAAGTTTCAATTTAAGGAAATCCGGACACCTGTTTTTGAGCATACTGAGCTTTTTTTGCGATCCGTAGGGCAAGATACAGACGTAGTGCAAAAGGAAATGTACACATTCCTAGATAAAGGAAACCGATCTATCACACTTCGCCCAGAAGGCACTGCCGGTGCCATCAGAGCCATGCTTGAGCACAATCTATGCAACGAAAATTTGCCGGTCAGGCTTAGTTATATAGATTCATGCTATCGGTATGAAAAACCACAATCTGGAAGATGGCGCGAATTTAGCCAATTTGGCTGCGAAATGATAGGCTCGAGCGATCCTCTTGCGGATGCCGAGGTAATTTCACTATGCGATTCTATTTTTAAAAGGCTTAGTTTAAATGAGACTTATATTGAGATTAACTCCGTTGGCTGCCCTAAATGCAGGGGTAAATATTACGAGAGCTTAAAGGAATACTTCGAAAAAAATAAGGATAGCCTATGCAATACGTGCCTTTCAAGGCTTGAGAGAAATCCGATGCGTATTTTGGATTGCAAAAAATCTGATTGCTTAAAAATTGCTGAGAATGCTCCTAGCATCCTGGATTTTCTCTGTTCGGAATGCAAGGAGCACTTTGAGGAAGTAAAAAAATACCTAGACGTTGCTGAAATTAAATATAACGTAAACCCTAAAATTGTTCGGGGTCTTGATTATTATACAAAAACGGTGTTTGAGGTTATTTCTATGCATGAAGGCTCCAAAGGGTTAGTCTGTGGCGGTGGAGGCAGATATGATAACCTAGTGGAAGAGCTAGGCGGGCCACCCACTCCGGCACTTGGGTTTGGCCTCGGCATCGGTAGGATACTTTTAGCTATGGGAGATCTACTCAACTTTATTCCGCAATATAAAGCTTGCGATGTTTACTTTGCTACTTTGGGCGAGGAGGCCAAGACTTTAGCGTTTCAGCTTGCCAATATACTGCGGGATTCCTCTTTTGTAGTGGAATGCGATACTCTAAACCGTAAACTCAAACCTCAAATGAAATACGCAGATAAAATAGCAGCCAAATTTGCTATTGTGCTGGGGGAAGAGGAAATAAACAGCAAAAAAGCTAAGATAAAAAACATGGCCGATAGCTCTGAGAAACCTATAAGCCTAGATAATGACTTCTTAAAGGAGTTTTTTGAAATTTATACAGATTTTGAGAAAAATAAACTATTAGGTAATTGATAGATTTGATCTGGAGGGATATTGGATATATGTATGGAGGAAACTTAAAAAAGCGCACTCATTACTGTGCAACTCTGAGCATAAAAAATATAGATGAAGAAGTCACGGTATGTGGCTGGGTACAAAGGCAAAGAGATTTAGGACAATTGATCTTTATAGATCTACGGGATAGATCCGGGATTATACAATTAGCTTTTGATGAATCTTTGACGAACTCGGATATTTTTAAGAAAGCTTTTGCAATTAGATCCGAATTTGTACTCTGTGCTACGGGTATCGTCAGAGAAAGATCTTCTAAAAATAAAAATATCAAAACCGGAGATATCGAGATCTTAGTCTCAGACCTGCATATTTTATCTCAGGCAGAAACTCCGCCTTTTGAGATATTGGATGACTCGAATGTAAATGAAGAACTCCGGCTTAAATATAGATACCTGGATTTGCGGCGCCCTTGCATGCAGAAAAACATCATGACTCGCCATAAGATAATTAAAATTGCGCGCGATTATTTTGATGAAAATGGATTCCTTGAGATTGAAACACCCATTCTGGTTAAATCTACACCTGAAGGCGCCAAGGACTACATTGTTCCGTCCAGAGTCTTCCCCGGCAGATGCTTCGCACTGCCACAGTCGCCACAGCTCTACAAACAGCTCACCATGCTTGCCGGGTTTGATAGATACTTTCAGGTTGCACGATGCTTTCGAGATGAAGATCTACGTGCCAATAGGCAACCGGAGTTCACTCAGTTAGACCTGGAGATGTCTTTTGTAGACTGCGATGATGTCATAAATATGGCAGAAGGTTTCTTGCAAAAAGTCTTCAAGGAAATATTAAACATCGATATAAAGCTTCCCCTGCGCAGACTAAGCTTCAAAGAAGCTATGGTAAGGTATGGCTCTGATAAACCTGACACTAGATTTGGATTAGAGCTGCAAGATCTAACCGATATTTTTAGAAATACAAAGTTTAAAGTATTTGCTAGCGCAGTGGAACAAGGTGGCTCCATAAGGGCTATAGTTGTGCCTAATGCTGCAGAGAAAATATCCAGAAAAGATATCGATAAGTTGACGCAATGGATCAAGGCCTACGGCGCAGCTGGTCTTGCATGGACTAAATTGAATGCTGATAGCACTGCTAGCTCATCTTTTGAAAAGTTTTTATCAGATCAAGAGGTATCTGCTATGCACTCTGAGCTTAAATTAAAAAGCGGTGATATCATCTTCTTAGTAGCAAATTCTAAAAATAAAGTTGTATTTGATAGTTTGGGCGCACTGAGGAATAAAATTGCTGAAAAGCTCAATCTAATAGATAGCTCAAACCCAGATTTACTATGGATTGTAGATTTTCCCCTCTTTGAATATAGCGAAGAAGAGCAGCGATTTGTAGCAATGCACCACCCTTTTACCCATCCAAAATTTGAAGATATCGAAAAACTAGAATCAGCCCCTGCTAATGTGCACGCTTTGGCTTATGATATCGTACTAAATGGCAATGAGATCGGAGGAGGTTCTATCAGGATCAATAGTAGAGATCTGCAGGAGCGCATGTTTAAAGTTTTAGGGTTTACCAGGGAAGAGGCCGAAAAAAGATTTGGCTTCTTGATGGAAGCTTTTAGATATGGTGCGCCGCCCCATGGAGGGATGGCTTTTGGTTTAGATCGTATGCTTATGCTTATGCTAAATTGCAGTAGTATCCGCGATGTAATAGCTTTCCCAAAAGTTGCTACTTCGGCAGAGCTTATGAGCCAAGCCCCTGGCAAGATAGAACAGACTCAATTGGATGAGCTCAGCCTTAAATTATCTTTGCCAAATAGCTGAAACTAAATATCTCTAAGTCTATAAAATTGACTTAGAGATATTATTTTAATGGCATGTATATTTCATAAAATAACGCAAACTAAACCGTTGCAGCCTTCATTTATTATTTTTTCTATAGTCTCCTTTACTTTATTTCTTGCATCCGTAGGCATCCTATATAGTTTATTGTGTAATCCTTCATTGACAAGCTCATAAAGCGATTTACCTAATATATTGGAATCCCAAATTTTACTCGGATTTTCTTCAAACTCTTTCAGCAAGTAATTTACCAGTTCTTCGGACTGTTGCTCTGAACCTACTATAGGTGTAACCTCCGTTGCGATTCTGGTCTTCAGCATATGTATGGAAGGGGCTGCTGCTTTTAGCCTTATCCCGTATTTTCCGCCCTGCTTTATTATCTCCGGTTCTTCTAAGGTCAACTCATCTGTAGATGGCATCACTATCCCGTAGCCGGTATCCAGCACATCTTCATAGGCTAAGCTTATTTTGTCGTATTTTTCTTTTATTTTAGATAGTTCCAGAATATTCTCAAGCAGCATTCCTTCATCTTTGATATCCAAATTTGTTTTTTCACTTAATACTTTATAAAATAAGTCTTCTCCTAAGTTTATTGAAATTTTTGCATTTCCTAGCGCCAAATCGATCGAAGTAGCTTTAGCTGAATTTATAGGGTCACAAAGCTTCAGGTCATCTGTCATGTTTTGGATTTCCCGGATATTATGGATGTTTTCTGCTGATTCTTTTATAGAATGATATATCTCGCTCCTTAGCCAATGGTCGCTTTCCAGCGAAATTACCCACCGTGGCATATCTATTTTTATTTCTTTGACAGGGAACTCAAACAAGACATTTGCCAATATTTTTTTTATCTTATTTTCGTCTATTTCTAGGCAGT
>JAFVAZ010000069.1 GCA_017480265.1 Clostridia bacterium | reverse complement strand
TCTTTCGCTGTTTCGCTATCTTCTACCTCTAAGATTTCATATAGGAAGCCAGCTTTTTTTAGTATAGCCTTCGCTTCATCCACATTTTTACCTTTTATACTCGGTACGTTTATTTTAGCTCCGGAGTTATTTACCGTTAAAGTTATAGTGGAGCCTTCATTTACCATCTTAGAGCCAGATTTTGGGTTTTGATCTACTATGATGCCTTCTTCTTTGCTAGCATCATACGAATATTCTATCTGCCATTGAAATTTATATCCACTGTTGTCTACTACGTCTACCACTTTTTTGCCGATAAAATTAGGTACATCTACGTCTTTTGCATCTAAGCCAAACCAACCCGTTAAAAGACCCAATATCATCACTATAGAGACCATCACTACAGCTATGCCAACCCCTAAGATAATGCTGATAGCCTTAGAAGATTTAGACTTTCCATTTTCGTCTTCTATATATTCATCTTCATAACTTGCTTTTTGTTTATTTTCTTTTATAGAATTTATAGCTGCAATATACTTTGTAGGGCTATCTTCGTTAAAATATTTATACTCAAAACGTATGCTAGGGTTTTTTCTGAATTCATCTATGGCTTGCAACATTTCATTAGCAGATTCATAGCGATATTTAGGATTTTTTTGCATAGATTTTATGGTTATCTCTTCTAGGCCTTCTGGGATTTCTGCATTTATCATCCTAGGTGGCTTAGGGTTAGATTGCAGCTGCATTATAGCTACAGAAACAGCATTATCTGCCTCAAATGGTAACTTGCCGGTAAGCATCTCATATAGCATCACACCTACGGAGTAAATATCTGCCTTTTCGTCTGTTATATCGCCCCTAGCTTGTTCCGGCGATATATAATGCACCGAACCTATAGTTTTCCCTGTCATTGTCCTGGTTTCGTAGCTTGAAAATTTAGCAATCCCGAAATCAGTTACTTTTATAGTCCCATCGCGAAGTAGCATGATATTCTGAGGTTTTATATCTCTGTGCACCACACCCTTTTGATGAGCATGATTTAAAGCTTTCAATATCTGCGTTGTAAAGTAAACAGCATCTTTCCATTGGATTTTTCCCTGCTGGTCTATAAAGTCCTTCAGGGTAATTCCATCTATATATTCCATAACTATATACTGCAGATTTTCGCCAAAGCTAACGTCTAAAACTTTTACTATATTGGGGTGCGAGAGCATGGATATAGTTTGAGATTCGTTTTTAAATCTTCTTACAAAATCTTTATTATTTATAAATTCATCCTTCAATATTTTAATAGCCACAGTACGTTTTTCTTCTAGGTCATATGCACTATAAACTACCGCCATACCTCCGTAACCTAGAAGCTCCTGGATTTCATATCTATCGTCCAATCTTTTCCCTACATATTTATCCATTTATACATTCTCCTTTTAATAAACTTAAAAAATTTTAAGTTTACTTAAGATTAAATTTCCATTATTAAAGCTGTTAAATTATCGTTACCACCTAGGTCGTTGGCTTTTTGTACTAGATTATCTACGACCTCTTGCCCGCTGTACTTCTCTACATATCTTAAGACTTCTTCGTCATCTATGTAATTTGATAATCCATCTGTACATAAAAGCAACGTATCGTCTTTTTTTAAAGCCACACTTGCGTAGTCTATTTCAATATCTTCATGAACACCAAGCGCCCTTGTGATTATATTTTTTTTAGGGTGATTTTTAGCTTGCTCGGATGTTATTTCGCCACTTTCAATCATCTCCTGCACCATAGAGTGATCTTTCGTTATTTGTTCTATCTTCCCTTCACTGATCACATAAGCTCGGCTATCTCCTATATGCGCCACATGGGCGATGTTGTTATGTATTGCTACGAGTACTATAGTCGTGCCCATACCAAGGTATTCTTCGTTTTCTGCAGATTTTTGCAAGATTTTTGCGTTTGAAATTTTTATGCTATCTAAGATGATTGCTTTCACTTCTTCTTCAGATAAATCAACTTTAAACTTTTCTCTTATGGCTTTTTTTACAGATTGGCAGGCAAGTGTACTTGCTACTTCTCCTGCTTTAGTGCCACCCATACCGTCACAGACAGCCGCCCAAGAAAATTTATGATCAAAAATCTGAAAATCAAAGTGATCTTGATTTATATTTCTAACTTTCCCTATATCTGTTTTAGCATATATTTTCATACTTTTCTCCTTTTCGCTTCAATTGCCCACAAGATGCGGATATATCAGAGCCTAGAGTCCTTCTAACCGTAACGGGTATTTTATTATATTTTAATACTTTTATAAATTTTTGTATACTTTCTTTTTTGCTTTTTTCAAATTTATTCTTTCTTGTACCTATACTATTAACCGGGATTAAATTCACATGGCACAGCATATCTTTAAGCAGTTTTGCAAGTTGCCTTGCACAATCTTCACTATCATTCACTTTATCTATCATAGCATATTCAATGGAAACTCGTCTATTGTTTTTTGCAATATAAGCTCTGCAAGCCAATAATAATTCACTTATATTATATCTTTTATTTATCGGCATTAGTTTATTTCTTATATCGTCGTTTGGCGCATGCAGGGAGATCGACAATGTCAGCTGCAACTTTTCTTCCGCTAAACTATAAATTTTATCTACAACCCCACAGGTAGATAATGAAATATGTCTCATCCCGATATTTATCCCTTCTACGCTTGTAGCTATATTTAAGAATCGCAATACATTTTCATAATTATCCAAAGGTTCCCCCATACCCATCAAAACGATATTAGAAATCCTTATATCATTATCAGCACTTGCCTTTTGGATTTGAGATAAAATCTCCGAAGCTGTTAAATCCCGAGAAAATCCACTGAGTCCTGTTGCGCAGAACTTGCAGCCCATCTTGCACCCTATTTGCGTGGAGACGCAAATCGAATATCCATGCTTGTACTTCATAAGGACGGATTCTATAAGTTCTCCGTCGTTTAATTTAAATAGATATTTTGTTGTTTCGTCGTACTTTGACTTCAGCTTTTTTTCAATTTGAACAGATGCGATGTAATATTTTTCCTTCAAAGAATTTCTCAAGGCTATCGATAAATCTGTCATTTCATCAAAGCTTTCTACACCTTTACTTAGCCATTTAAATACTTGCTTGGCTTTATATTTAGGTATCGATAAGCTCTCAAAATCCCTTTCGATCTCCTCTAAATACATCGATTTGATATCAACAAGACTCAAATTACCACTCCAATAATATCGTTTCTACTTTAGCTAATCCCTTCTTCTTCCGCCTAAAATAAACAATATCCTAAGTAAATTTAAAACAGCTGCAAACGTAGCGGCCACATAGGTTAAAGCAGCTGCAAATAAAACTTTTTTTGCTCCTTGCAGTTCTTCATCATAGAGCATATTCGTTTCTTCTATTGCATTTATAGCTCGCCGGCTTGCGTCCAATTCCACAGGTAAGGTTATTACTTGGAACAAAACGGCCAGACTAAATAAAACAACTCCAATATAAGCAATAAAATCATATTGAACCGGTAAAATTAATCCTAAAAATATCAAGGGAAAAGCTAGACTAGAGCCAAAGTTTGCAGCAGGTACCAAAGCTTTGCGTATTTTTAAAGGTAAATAATTTTTTCCATATTGTACGGCATGGCCAGCTTCGTGCGCAGCTACTCCTACGGCTGCTATAGAATTTTTACCATAAACGTCATCAGATAAATTTATAGTGTTATTTTCGGGATTAAAGTTATCCGTCAAACTCCCATAGATAGGTTTTATTTGTACTCCGGGTACTTCATTGTGACCCAATACTATTTGGGCGGCGCCTTCTCCCGTTAAATTCGCAGAGTTTTTAATTTGTGAATATTTTGCAAAAGTAACTTTAATTTTTATTTGAGCCCATATCGATACTACAAGCGCTGGTATCATAAATAAAAAATATGAAAAATCAAATCCATAAAAACCATACATATACATCTTTTCTCCTATCTTTAAACTATAAAATTAAAATTATTTACCAATGATCATATCTTGCTCTTTAACTCGGTATCCCCTGAAAAAATCGCCGGCAGACATTCTCTTTTTATTATCAAACTGAACCTCTAAAATCTCAAGAGCCGTATCATCAGCACAAAAAACTATAAAAGGGTCTAGACTTTTTATTTTGCCTATTTCTCCAGATACTCCCTTGAGTACGTTTGTTTTAAATATTTTTAGCTTTTTGGAATTTAATTTAGTGTAGGCAATGGGCCAAGGGATTAACCCTCTAACTAAATTATGAATCTTACCTGCAGGTTTATTCCAATCAATCTCAGCTATATCTTTAGTCAAAAGCTTAGAATAAGTAGCATCGGGTTCATTTTGCTTTTGAGGGAGCAGTTCGCCTTTTTCTAATTTCTTCAGTGTCTCTATCAAAAGATCTGCACCTAAATTTGATAACCTAGTGTACAAAGTCTCTGATGTATCGTCTTTTTCAATTTTAACCTCGGCTTTTAGCAATATATCTCCGGTATCTAAGCCTTCATCCATTATCATAGTGGTAACGCCCGTTTTTTCTTCTCCATTTATTATCGCCCATTGTATAGGGGCGGCTCCTCTGTATTTTGGCAAAAGAGATCCATGTACATTTATGCACCCATACTTTGGGATAGCCAATATATTTGCTGGCAAAATCTTGCCATATGCCACCACTACTATAGCTTCTGGATTTAAATTTTTTATCGCAGTATAAGCTTCATTATCCTTCAAAGTTACCGGTTGAAAGACACGAAGGTTATTTTTTAAAGCAAATTCTTTCACAGGAGGATAAGTGAGTTTTTGCCCTCTACCGCTTTTTTTATCTGGCTGAGTGAAGACGCCTAGCACTTCGTATTTATTTCTTATCAATCTTTCAAGACAAGGCACGGCAAAATCCGGAGTACCCATAAAAACTATTTTCAAAGTTTTCCCTCCATTTTGTAGTTCAAGTTAAGATCCAACGTAGCAAAAGAATTACTCTTTTCGCAGTTCGTCCGGACTAAGCATACGCAAAGCTTTTTCCTTAAAGATAATCCCATCCAGATGGTCTATTTCATGACAAAAACACCTGGCGAGCAATGCGTCTTTAGTATATTCTACCATTTTGCCATCTTTGTTCAAAGCTTTTACTTTTACTTTCATAGGTCTTCTGGTGATGCCATATTCTCCCGGGCAAGATAAGCACCCCTCTAAATCTTCTTGTGTACCTGATTGCTCCACTATTTCCGGGTTGATAAGTTCTACAATTTCTCCATCCATATTTACAACGATCACCCGCTTTAGTACCCCTACCTGCACGGCTGCCAGACCTACGCCGTTTTCTTCCTTTAAAGTTTCCTTCATATCTTCGATCAAAATATTTAATCTCTCGTCAAACTTTTCCACCTTTCTTGATTTCTTCTTCAAGATCGGATCTCCTTGAATAACTATATTCCTAAGTCCCATAAATTTTACCTCGTTTTTAACTTTTAGTTAGTACTAAATTATAGCATTTTTTTATCTCATAGTCCAGGGGGGCGCATGTGCGTTTTGATTTGGATATTGACATAATTAAAAATTTATTTTATACTGAGTATGAGAGTAAAGTAAAAAACTTTACCTGCTATTACAATCAATAGAGGGCAATATAAATGAGCAAAGAGCTTTATTTTTCAACTTTACTGGATTTCTATGGAGCCATGCTTACGCCCAGACAATTGAAAGTGATGGAAAGCTACTACAACAACGATTTATCATTATCTGAAATAGCAATTAATTTGGGAATAAGTAAGCAGGGCGTTAGGGATATTATAAAAAGAAGTGAGATTAGTTTAAAGAATTTAGATGAAAAATTGTGCTTTATAGAGTGGATGAGGAATGCAGAAAAGGCAAAAGTGCAAGCTTTAGCGATTTTGAAAGAAATAAAATCAAAAATAGAAAATGAAAATAGTGTCATAGAACTACTAGACAGATTGCAGGAAATAATAAATAACTCGTCTCAAAACGAAATTTAAAGGCTAAAGGAGGGAAAAGTGTGGCTTTTGAAGGACTATCGGAAAGACTATCTAACGCTTTTAAAAAGATCAGATCAAAAGGTAAATTATCTGAAAATGATGTAAAAGAAGCTATGCGGGAAGTGCGCCTGGCACTTCTGGAAGCAGACGTTAACTATAAGGTAGCAAAAGATTTCTCCAACAAAATCTACGAAAGGGCCGTAGGCGAAACTGTGATGAAAAGTTTGACGCCTTCGCAGATGGTTATTAAAATCGTAGAGGAAGAGCTGACAACCTTAATGGGGAACCAAGGAGAAAAATTAAACTATAGCGCGAAAACTCCTACGATAATAATGCTCTGTGGGTTGCAAGGCTCTGGCAAGACTACGCACGCGGGGAAGCTTGCGCTTAGCCAAAAAAAGATGGGGCACAGGCCGCTCTTGGTAGCTTGTGATGTATATAGACCTGCTGCGATAAAACAATTGCAAGTAGTTGGAGAAAAAATCGAGGTTCCTGTTTTTGAGATGGGCGACAGTAACCCAGTAAAGATTGCTAAAAAAGCGGTATCGCACGCTAAAGATCACGGGAATGACATCGTGATCATAGATACTGCCGGTAGACTTCATATTGACGAAGACTTGATGAAAGAGCTCAAAAATATAAAAAACGAGATCTCTCCATCTGAGATCCTGTTGGTAGTGGATTCGATGACAGGGCAAGACGCTGTAAATGTGGCTTCAGCCTTCGATAGTTTACTCAATATTACCGGGGTTATCTTGACCAAACTAGATGGAGACACAAGGGGAGGAGCGGCCCTTTCCATCAGGGCTGTTACTGGCAAACCTATAAAATTTGTAGGCATGGGGGAGAAGATGAACGACCTAGAGCCTTTTTATCCCAAAAGGATGGCGTCCAGGATATTGGGGATGGGAGATGTTTTAGGATTAATAGAACAAGCCCAGGATGAGATGGATTCTGTGCAAGCAGACAAGATGGCTAAGAAATTAATGAAGAATAAATTTGACTTAGCGGACTTCTTGGCGCAGATGAATCAAATAAAAAAGTTAGGGTCAGTTAAGTCTATAATGGCGAGGTTGCCGGGGATGGGAAATATAGTGAATAAAATGGATGAAATGGGTATAGATGGAGATAGACAGATAGCTAGAGCCGAGGCGATTATTTTTTCTATGACTAAGAAAGAAAGAGCAAAGCCGGAGATAATAAATGCTTCTAGGAAAAGAAGAATAGCGGAAGGCTGCGGCTTAAAAGTTGAAGATGTAAATAGGCTTTTGAAAAACTTTGAACAGATGCAAAAAGCAATGAAGCAGTTTACAAATATCAAAGGAAGAAAAGGATTATTTGGCAGGCAGTTTTTTGGCATGGCAAAAAAATGAGATCTGTAGGTTGATTAAACGTTTTTTGGATTTAATTTTTTGGTTGACTTAATTTATTTCAAGCTCTAAATTTTAATTTAAAAGACTTTTAATATATAATAAATAAGACATTGCTGGGAGGTGAAGTAAAATGGCAGTTAAGATTAGGTTGCGTAGGATGGGAGCAAAAAAAGCCCCATTTTATCGCATAGTTGTAGCAGATTCCAGATATCCTCGGGATGGACGCTTTATCGAAGAGATCGGTTACTTTGACCCTTTGAAGGATCCGGCAGAGATCAAGGTGGATGCAGAAAAGGTCAAAATCTGGATAAAAAATGGAGCACAACCAACTGATACAGTAAAAGCTTTATTAAAAAAACAGGAAATTATTTAAAATAGGGGAGATCTCTCTTGGAATCTTTGATATTAGCACTTGCGAAAGGATTAGTCGAAAAACCAAACGAAGTTTCAGTAGATGTAGATGATGTCAATGAAGATGGTGAAAGGGTTTATCACTTGCATGTTTCGCCCGAAGATATGGGTCGGGTGATAGGTAAGAATGGACGCATTGCGAAGGCCATCCGCATGATAGTACGTTATGCAGCAAGAAATAAACGCATAAAAGGTAAAATACTAGTAGAGATAGATTGAATCATCCTTTGAATAAGCTTTATCTTATTGAAAGATTTACATAGAGGGGTTGCGGATTTTTACGTGATCCCTCTATAAAAATACGAAAAACTAGAGGAATAGAAATGAAAAAATATCTGGAAACCGGCAAAATAGTAGCTACATATGGTCTAAAAGGAGAAGTGCGAGTTACCCCATGGTGCAATGACGCCGATTTTCTCTGCCAATTTAAAGAGATCTACTTAGACTCAAACGGATACAAAAAGCTTAAGATAACGGCGATAAGAAACAAAAAAAACATAGTAATAATAAAATTTGCTGAGATAAAAAGTATCGAGCAAGCAGAGAAATTATGTGGTAAAATATTATATATAGATAGAAAAGATGTTAATTTGGAAGAAGGAGAGTATTTTATCCAAGATATCATCGGTATGGATGTTTTTGATAAGAACACGGAAATGCATTATGGCAAGGTAACCGATGTCTATAAGACAGGAGCAAATGATGTATATGAGATTACGAGCAAGGATAATAAAAAATATCTGATTCCGGTAATTGATGATGTAGACATAAAAATAGATATAGAAAAAAAGCTTATGAAAATTAATCCGATCAGAGGGATCTTTGAAGATGAGAATTGATATAATGACAATCTTTACGAATATGTGCGAATCTGTATTAAGGGAAAGTATCGTAGGCAGAGCGATCAAAGAAAAATTAGTTAAGATAAAGTGCCACGATATTAGAGATTTTGCATATGATAAACATAAAAGAGTAGATGATTCCACTTATGGCCCCGGGATGGGAATGCTGATGAAAGCGGAACCTATTTATTTGTGTTTTGAGGATATTTGCAAACAAATAAAAAAAGAGGAAAGTTTTGAAAATCAACATCCCCAAAAAGTGATATATATGTCGCCACAAGGAGCAACTTTGACTCAGCAAAAAGCAAAGATGCTAGCAGAAGAAGATAATCTCATCATACTCTGTGGGCATTACGAGGGAGTAGACGAAAGAGTACTGGAAGAAATAGTAGAAGAAGAAATCTCTATAGGGGATTATGTACTGACGGGAGGAGAGTTGCCAGCGTTAGTCTTAGTGGATGCTATAGTTAGAATGATCCCGGGGGTGTTATCTTCTGATGAATGCTATAAAGACGAAAGTCACTATAGTGGCCTTTTGGAATATCCTCAATACACAAAGCCTTCTTTGTGGCACAATAAAAAGGTACCGGATGTTCTTTTATCAGGAAATCACGAAAAAATAAAAACTTGGAAGAAAGAGCAATCGATGCTCAGGACGTTAAGAAAAAGGCCGGATATTTTTAAAGATTATAATTTTTCGGCAGAAGAAAAAGAATTTATAAATGGTCAAAAAAAATAGCGTCCTCAACTCGATGCAATGTGTAAAATAAGCTTTTTAATGTAATATTTGTAAAAATTATCGGAGGTTTATCAAATGCTGGAATTTAGAAAGACAAAAATAGTATGTACGCTAGGGCCTTCTACTGATAGTGAAAATATATTAAGGCAAATAATGCTGGAGGGAATGAATGTAGCCAGGATCAATATGTCCCATCAAACAAGAGAAAAGCAAAAAGTTAGAGTAGATCTAGTAAAGAAACTAAGGGAAGAACTGGATCTACCTATCGCTTTGCTTTTGGATACCAAAGGACCGGAGATTAGGATCGGACGATTGAAAAAAGAAAGAATTGAACTGCAATCTAAACAAAAGTTTAATCTATATGCCAAAGATACGCTAGGTGACGAAAATGGCGTCAGTGTTAGCTACAAAGATCTAATAAAGGAAGTAAAAGTCGGAAATAAGATTTTGATAGATGATGGGTTAATTGAGCTAAAAGTTGAGAATTTTTCTCAAGATGCGATAGAATGCCGAGTAATAAATTCGGGAGTTTTAAGCTCTAACAAGAGCGTAAACATCCCGGAAGTAAATCTTTCACTTCCTTTTATAAATTTAAAAGATAAACGAGATTTAAAATTTGCCATAAAAGAAGGCTTCGATTTTATCGCAGCTTCTTTTACCAGAAACGTAAATGATATTAGGGATTTAAAAAAAGAGCTTCATAAAAACAACGGTGATCATATAAAGATCATAGCAAAGATAGAGAATTCTGAAGGATTAAAAAATATAGATGAAATATTAGCGCTAGCAGATGGGATTATGGTAGCAAGGGGAGATTTAGGTGTTGAGATACCAATAGAAGACATCCCAATAATGCAAAAAAAATTGATAAAAAAGGCTTGCGATGTAGGCAAGCACGTGATAGTAGCTACACAAATGTTGGATTCGATGATAAATAATCCGCGACCGACTAGGGCAGAGTCCACAGATATTGCCAATGCTGTTTATGATGGAGCTAGCGCCATTATGCTTTCTGCAGAGACGGCTTCCGGGAAATATCCGATACAATCTGTAAAAACGATGGCAGCCATTGCCCAAAAAACAGAAAGCTATATTGATTATAAGAAGAATTTCTCCAAAATGGATATCCCCATCAAATCGACTATAACTTCTGCTGTTTCTTATTCTACTTGTGCTACGGCGCACGAGTTAAATGCTTCTTGTATAATGAGTGCAACCAAAACAGGCAAGACCGCCCAGGCTCTTTCTAAATATAAACCAACTTGTCCGATCATCGCCGGCACCGCCAATAAAACGGTATTGCGTCAAATGAACTTGATGTTTGGGGTTACGCCCATTTTAATAAAAGAGAAAAAATCAGTAGACGAGCTTTCCGAACATTTAATCCACTCTGCATATAAAAAAAATTATATAAAAAAAGGCGAATTAATAGTGCTGACAGCCGGAATACCTTTTGGAGCTTCGGGGTCAACCAATTTCTTAAAAGTTAAATTGGTGGGGGATGTTTTAGTTTCAGGGGTAGGACTCAATAACCATGCTGCCAAAGGTAGCCTTTGCGTTTGCCAGAGCGAAAAAGATTTAAAGAAAAATTTTAAAAATGGAGATATAATCGTTATATATGAGGTTTCTGAAAATGTAATAGATTTAATAGTTAACTCCTCCGGATTGGTAGTAGAATCTTCTGGGATAAATCCTCAAATTACTCTTGCAGCTGATTCTTACGCTAAGCCTGTCATCATAGGTGCAAATGGTGCAACTAAAATATTGAAAGATAATACAATAGTGACAGCAGACGCCGGCAAAGGTCTTGTGTTTAGCGATAATAGAGATTTTTAAGGACTGGATGTGGCGATGAAAGAAAATGTAGGATATAGCATGTAGACAGAAAAAGCCTAAAAAATAACACCAGATGAAATTAAGAGGAAATAAAAGTGAAAAATCAAGACATTAAAGAGCATATAAATGCTATAGTATCAGCTCTAGAAAAAGAATACCCGGATGCCAAATGTTCTTTGGAGTATAAAGACCCTTTGCAGCTTTTGATAGCTACCAGATTAGCAGCCCAATGCACAGATGCAAGAGTTAATTTGATAACGCCAAAGCTTTTTGCAAGATATAAAACAGCCAAAGATTTCGCATTTGCTAAGATAAGTGAGGTGGAAAGCATAATAAGACCGTGTGGTTTTTTCCGGATAAAAGCGAAAGATATCGTAGAAATGTGTAAGCTTATTTACGAAAAATTTGGTAGCAAAGTCCCCGATAACATGGAGGAACTATTGAGCTTGCCGGGCGTAGGCAGAAAAACAGCCAATCTAATTTTGGGAGATATTTTCTATAAGCCTGCAGTGGTCGTAGATACTCACTGCATCCGAATCACTAGAAGACTCGGTCTACACAATGAAAAAGATCCCGTGAAAATTGAAAAAAGATTAAGGGGGATCCTCCCACCGAAGAAGTCAAACGATTTTTGTCATAGATTGGTGTTGCACGGGAGAGCCATTTGCAAAGCTATATCTCCTAAGTGTTTTGATTGCTGTTTAAAAAGCTTTTGTAAAGAATTTGAAGACAAAACTTGAAACTGTTTTAAAAACATTTTATACTTTATATCATTATTTTTACTAGGAGGCTACAAGCTATGGAATATACTCCGGAGATTGAAAAAATGTGCAGTGTAAAAAAGTGTCCCTGCCACGGTCCTTCGCCGATCCCAGAGGAAGGCAAATGGGTGAAATCTTATGAAATCAAGGATATATCGGGTCTTTCTCATGGTGTAGGATGGTGCGCTCCACAGCAGGGGGCTTGCAAGCTTACCCTTAATGTAAAAAATGGTATAGTAAAGGAAGCTCTGCTAGAAACTATAGGGTGCTCCGGTATGACGCATTCGGCAGCTATGGCGGCAGAGATCTTGTCAGGGAAGACTTTACTAGAATGCTTAAATACTGATTTAGTGTGCGATGCTATAAATACTGCAATGCGTGAAATCTTTAAGCAATTGGCTTATGGGAGAAGCCAGACAGCATTTTCTAGCGGAGGTTTGGCTATAGGCGCCGGGCTAGAAGATTTAGGCAAGGGCCTTAGGTCGCAAATAGGCACGATGTATAGTACAGACAAAAAGGGACCAAGATACCTTGAAATGACGGAAGGATACATATTATCTTTGGCGCTTGATAAAGAAAATGAGATTATCGGGTACAAATTTGTAAATATCGGGAAAATGCTGCAAGATATAAGAAATGACGTAGATCCCAAAGAAGCGTATCAAAAAAATATTGGGACCTATGGTAGATTTAACGATGGGGTTAAATTTATAGATCCGAGGAAAGAATAATCTGAGAGAAATGGAGCAATTTTGTATGGAGAGAGACATTGAGTTTGAAGGTTATGAAAAAAGGGTACCTAAAATCAATGAGTGCCTAAAAAAATACAACATAGCCTCTTTGAGCGAGGCCAGAAAAATCTGTGAAGATATAGGAATAGATGCTTTTAAGATAGTAAAAGATATCCAACCTATAGCCTTTGATAATGCCGGGTGGGCATATACTCTGGGGTGTGCATTAGCCATAAAAAGCAAAGCTGCATCGGCGGCAGAAGCTGCTAAATACATAGGTGAGGGGTTAGAAAGCTTCTGTGTGCCGGGTTCTGTAGCGGAACATAGAAAAGTAGGCTTGGGGCACGGCAAATTGGCGGCTAAGTTGCTGGCAGAAGAGACAAAATGTTTTGCTTTTTTGGCAGGGCACGAGTCTTTTGCTGCAGCTGAAGGTGCGATAGGAATAGTCAAAGCAGCGAATGCCTCTCGCAATAAGCCTTTAAAGGTAATCCTAAATGGACTTGGCAAAGACGCTGCATATATTATCTCAAGGATCAACGGATTTACTTATGTGCAAACTCAATTTGATTATTTTTCTGAAAAATTGAATATCGTAAAGGAGTTTTCATTTGCAAAATCTGATAGAGAACAAATCCGATGCTTTGGCGCAGATGATGCACGAGAAGGGGTCGCCATCATGCAATACGAAAAAGTGGATATTTCTATCACGGGCAACTCTACCAACCCTACTAGATTTCAGCATCTGGTAGCGGGGGAGTATAAAAAATGGGCAAATGAACATAACATAGAATATTTTTCCGTAGCTTCAGGTGGGGGTACAGGTAGGACTTTGCACCCAGATAACATGGCTGCGGGGCCGGCCTCCTACGGCTTAACTGACTCTATGGGTAGGATGCATGGCGATGCGCAATTTGCGGGGTCTTCTTCGGTCCCTGCGCACGTAGAGATGATGGGACTGATCGGGATGGGGAATAACCCTATGGTAGGAGCCAGTGTGGCTTGTGCAGTGGCGGTGAATAAAAGCTTAAATCAAGTATAAAATGGCATTAAACACAAAGACTAAAAAAAGAGACATTTAGCCTTTTCTGGTAAGTTCCTCACTTCCACAAAAGATTTGACAAGCGATTTTATGTGTGATATAGTCAGGGTAAGTTTCGGTATACGCTTTAGATGTAGATTTGCGCGCTAGGTAGCACATATTTACGAAGCCGTAGGCATATAATAAAACTTTGAGACAGAGAAAAATGGTGAAAGGATGATGTAAATGCAAATAGCTGAGATTGGGAGCAAAAATTTCGATGAAGAGGTATTAAATTCTAGCATCCCTGTACTTGTCGACTTCTATGCTAATTGGTGTGGCCCATGCAAAATGCTACGACCGATACTTGATGAAGTAGCAGAGAATGAAGAAAATGTAAAAATAGTTTCTGTAAATATTGATAATGAAAACAGATTAGCAGAAAAATTCCGCATTATGTCCATCCCGTGTTTGATACTCTTTAAAGATGGAAAAGAAGTTGCAAAGACGGTTGGTTTAAAAACAAAGGATGAGATTTTAAACATGATGAGGGAGTCAGTATTATTGGGGGAAAAATAATGCCCGATGTTATAGTGGTAGGAGCAGGCATAGCTGGCATGACGGCAGCTATATACCTTAGGCGCGCTGAAAAAGAGGTCGTTGTTTTTGAAGCCCAAAATTATGGAGGGCAAATCATAAATACATTGGATATAGAAAATTACCCCGCAGAGGAACATATCTCGGGGTTCGATTTAGCTAGCAAAATTTATAATCAAGCAAAAAATTTGGGCGTAAAGTTTATATTTGAAGAAGTTACGGATATAACAAAAGAGGATTCTTTTAAAAAAATAATAACTAAAAACAACGCATATAAATGTAAAGCGGTGATCTTAGCTACGGGCTCTAGGAGCAGAAAATTGGGCCTAGATAATGAAAGTGAATTGATAGGCAAAGGGGTATCTTACTGCGCTACGTGCGATGGAGCTTTCTTTAAAAACAAAAAAGTAGCTGTAGTGGGTGGCGGCAACACGGCTTTGGAATATGCGTTATATTTATCTGATATCGCCGAAATTGTCTATTTGGTCCACAGGAGCGGTATCTTTAGGGGAAGCGCGGCTACTGTAAATTTATTAAAAAAT
>JAFVAZ010000068.1 GCA_017480265.1 Clostridia bacterium | reverse complement strand
CATAACGGAACAAGGAGGGCAAAATGCAAAGGATAAAAAGTTTTGAGGTTGACCACACCAAGCTTGAAAAAGGGCTCTATCTTTCAAGAATAGACGAAGATATAGCAACTTATGATTTAAGGATGGTAAAGCCTAATGTACCCCCGTTTTTAGAAAATGCAGGGGCGCACACTTTTGAGCATTTAATGGCCACTTACCTAAGAAATAGCGAATATGGAAAAAACGTTATATATATAGGCCCGATGGGATGCAGAACAGGGTTTTATTTATTATTTAGAGACTTGCCTGCAAAAGCTGTTATTGATTTGATAAAAAGTGCCCTAGAGTTTATATCGAGATATCATGGAGAAATCCCAGGTAGCACCAAAGCAGAGTGTGGTAACTATTTGGAGCATGATTTGCCCAAAGCTAAGCTATATGCAAAGGATATGGAGGATGTTTTAGCCAATTGGCAGTGTGATGATCTGCAATATGATGTTTAAGTTTAAAAGATGTTTTTTTGAGGAGAGTTTAAATTTAATATGTTAAAAAAGTGCTTAAAAGTAATGATAATAACGCTATGTATCGTAAATTCAAGTAGGGGAGAGGGGGTACTAAAAATTTGGGCAAACGAGGGACAGATTTTAAGCGTTCCTCAAAGGCAATCTATTTTGTTGCAAAGCGAAAATCTAAGAGGTAATAAATTTAAATGGAAAAGCCTAAATCAAGATATAGTAAGTATCGAAAGTGATGTAGATGTAGCATTTGCAAAGAATATAGGGCAAGCAGAGGTTGTATTGCAAGATGAGGAAGGGGAGACTTTATCTGAGTACACAATAGTTGTAACAGAACCGGAAAAAGTGCGGGTTACATATGCTTCAGATTTGAACCCAATGGTAAATTCTAAAATAAAAATTTTTGCAATTACAGATATAGATGTTTCAAATATTAGGTTTAGCTTAGAAGAAAGTAATAAGAAAAAGTTGTATTTATATCCGCAAAATGAAGAAAAAGAAGAAGATACGTTGGTTTGGGTGGCGGAGGTTTGGATAAATATAAATACCCCTGAGGATGTGGAGTGTGAATATTTACATAACGGAACGTGGGAAAAAGCGAATAAAAAAGTAAAGTTGTTGAAAATAAATGAAGAAAACGGAGGATATTCTTTAAGCTACAGGTTACCGAGCCTAAAGTGCATTGATTTTATAGCAAATTATGAAGGATTCCGGAAGAAAGCCAGAAGAGATCCATTATCAGGAAAAAATGTTTATGATATAGGTTTCGGGCAGCTAATAAAGCCAAATCAACCTTTTTATAATAATATAACGCCGACTTATGCAAAAGCTCTGCTATATAACAATATTTGCAGTAAAAAATACACTATAAAATTAAACCGGTTTTTAATAGATAATAGAATAAAATTTAACCAACATCAGTTTGATGCGCTGGTCAGTTTTTGTTATAATTTGGGAACTAGGTGGCTGCAAGACTCTGAATTAAAAGATATAATTTTAAGGAGTAAAAAATCAGATCATAGCACAGGAGCAAAAGTGAATTATAAAAGCGGGATAAACCTGAGGCAAATACCGGACTTATCTGGTAAAATAATAAAAGCTATACCATTTGGGGAAGAAGTTGAGCTTTTAAGTAAGCAGAAGTATAACGAAAATTGGTATAATGTCAGGACAAAATCAGGGATATCCGGTTTTTGCTTTGAAGAAGGGCTAAAATTCAGCCAGGAAAGCCAGCCTTGCCTATCCGAAGATTCAGATCTTAGCTTAGAATACATAGATAGAGAAAATTTTTCGAATGAAGTCTTAATTCGTTGCCATGCAAATGGGAAGCTTTTGCGAGGTTTACTATATAGAAGAATTGATGAATTAGAAATGTTTTTCTTTGCCAATTATGAAAAAAACGGGAGATTAAATAAATATGGATTTAACTTCCCGGAAAAGGTGATAGTAGAATTATCAGAAAATCTTATTTAATGCTATTCTGAGGTAGTATAATAAAAGATGTTGGTGCTGTTTTTCTCAAATAGCTCCAATTCTACCCAAAATTATAGAACTGTATGTTGATATAGCAAGTTTTATCATCTATAATGTAATAGAGTGTAAACTTTGATTAAATTTGAATTTTTTTAATTGCTCTTTAAACTCCGATGGATAGCTTTCATCGACTTCTACTTTGATAGGCTTAGTGATATCCAAACCAAAGATACCCATGATAGACTTACCGTTTATTACATATTTCCCTGATATGATATTGACTGGGAAATCGAAATTATTAGCAAAAGAAACAAATTTTTTAACAGTTTCAATGTCAGATAATAAAATATCTTCCGTGTACATTTTACCTGTAGCCTCCTAAAATGTAAAAACTTTATCTTTCATTTACCATATTAACAGTATTAATTAAATCGGTCAAGTATATCGCATTTTCAAAATAAAGAAAAATGAAATTTAGAATATAAGGAGCCATTAATGAAAATATTCATTTCAACCTTAGGCTGTAAGGTAAATCAATATGAATCGCAAGCTATATTGGAGATGTTTATTAAAGCAGGATTTGAAAAAGCTTTGGGACCTAAAAGCGCAGATGTTTTGATAATAAATTCCTGTACTGTAACGGAGGAGAGCAATAAAAAAGTAAGGAAAATGCTACATAAGTATAGAAGAGTAAACCCTAAAGCAATAATTGTCTTGACGGGATGCATGGTGCAGGCTTTCCCTGAAAAGGTTAAATATCTGTCTCAAGCTGATATAATTGCGGGGAATATTGGTAAAGAATCGATCTTAGAAAAAGTTAAAGATTATTTAGAAAATCCTCAAAAAATAATAGATATAAAACCCTATAAAAATGGTTGCACTTTTGAAAATTTGACAATACAAAGCTTTAACGATAGAACCAGAGCTTTTTTAAAAATAGAAGACGGATGTGATAGATTTTGCTCTTATTGTATTATTCCATTTGCAAGGGGCCGAGTAAGATCTAAAACACTTGAAAATATAAAAAAAGAGATCGAGGCGTTGACTGAAAATAGCTATCAAGAAATTGTTTTAGTTGGCATAAATCTTTCTTCTTATGGACAAGATCTAAACGTAAATATATGTAATGCTATTGAATTAGTTAGCTCTTATAGTGCAATAAAAAGGATCCGGTTGGGTTCTCTAGAACCTGAAAAGATGGAGCTGGAAGTAGTAAAGCGACTTGCAAAAATAGAAAAACTATGCCCTCAATTCCACATTTCTTTACAAAGTGGATGCAACGAAACTTTAAAAAGAATGAATCGAAATTATACCGTATCAGATTATGAAGAAATAGTAAAAAATTTGAGAGCATATTTTAAAAATGCTGCCATTACCACCGATATAATGGTAGGATTTGCAGGAGAAACCGATGAGGAGTTTGAAAAAACCTTAGATTTTGTAAAGAAAATAAAATTTGCTAAAATCCACGTTTTCCCATACTCCATCCGTCCGGGTACAAAGGCCGCCGAATTTAAAAATCAAGTAGCACCAGAAGTAAAAAATGAAAGAATCAAAAAAATGTTACACTTTGCTGCTCAATTGAATCGTGAATTTTTAAAAGAACAAATAGGCAATATAGATGAAGTTTTGTTCGAAAGACGCCATGGGCGCGATTTTTTTGAAGGATATACAAAAAATTACGTACCGGTTTTAGTGAAAACTCAAGAAGATTTATCTGCAAAAATTTTAAAGGTAAAATTAACTGAAGCAAACGATAAATACTGCCTAGGAGAATTACTGTAGTATTTCATAAAAATAATGAGAGAATGGAATAAAATAAGGTAAATGACTCACCATATCCCTATCTTTGCAAATGCGCACATATTGCTTTTTTCGTTATTTTACCATTTCTCTGAAAAAATCTTAATCAATTTCTTTTGCGATTCACTACTGCATATAGCAATTACTTCATCCCCCAGCGCAAGAGTAGTATCACCTTGTGGGATGATAAGTTCGTCGTCGCGTAGTAAGGATACGATCAATGAAGATTTAGGTAACTTTATATCTTTTAAAGCTTTGCCTATAACCTTTGCATCTCTTATTACTTGCAATTCACAAATCCCGGCTTGTCCCTTATTTAAACTTGCGATCAATCTCCCGCCTGCACTATCAAGCTCTTGCTCTATTAGTTTAATGATTAGCTCTGTACTGCATACTGCATTTGCAATGCCAAGTTTTCTCAGGGCTTCAAGATTTCTAGGGTTATTCGCACGAGTGATTACTTTTTTAATCTGGAAGCGCTTTTGAGCTAATTGCGATGCAACCAAATTATCTTGGTCTTTATCTGTTACGGCAATAAAGCAATCTACTTTGCCTTTTATAGCATCTGCTAAAACCTCAATCTCTGATCCATCTCCGCATATAATCTCAGCATCAAGTTTATTGGCAAGCAGTGCGCAAATATTTTTATCTTTTTCTATCAAACGAACTTCATAATCTTTATCAATCAGCGAAAGAGCTAGGTTATACCCCAGATTACCTCCTCCGACTATCACAACTTTCATATTTCTCTCCTTTTGTTTAAGATATAAAAAGCACTTTAATCGGCCACTCTTGCGTAGATAATGCGATCGTGGGGATTAATTATAATTTTTTGTCTGCCATCGTATAGGAGCAATTCTCCATTTGCTTTTGCGATCCCTACTACTGTTTCAGAAGATTTTACCGGCAGATGTTTCAGTTCCCGCCCTATCATCCGGTGGTCAACTTCTCTGGTATTTATACCTAAAGTATGCACGCCAAAGTTCATCTGCTTTTCCATTATCTTCTGAGTAATGGCAGAAGATAAAACCCCACAAGTTAAATTTGTCGGGCATACTGTCTTTAATCCTAAATTGTAAAACACTTGCTCTCGTGCCGGATCATTTATCCTAGCTACGACGTTATCGATATAAAAAAACTCCTTCACAATCTGCGATACCGTTATATTTAAGTTGTCGTCCGGTGTCACAACAGCTACGGCATCGCAACTCTCGATCCCGGCTTCTCTTAAAACATTCATTTCCATCGGCATACCCAAAACAGTTAGCCCGTCAAATTCATCGTCCAGTTGATTAAAAGCCTCTTCTTTATTATCTATGACAGATACAGTGTGTCCTTGATCAAACAAAGTATTTGCAAGGCGAGCCCCCAGTCTCCCGCATCCTACTACCAGTATATTCATCATAAAACCTCCCCATCACTATTATAGCACTCGGCTGATTTTTCGCAAAATTTCACGGTACGTATACTGCAGAAAAACGTGCTACATTAAGCTTGTGTAGTTGAGTTGCTTCAAGATCATTTGAATATCATGCGTATGCTTTTTTATGTATTTTAAAGATGGCATCTCAGTTTTGTTTACTTTTCCTGAGCAAAATTTGATCTCATAAATAGTCCACAATATGTTTTTGGCTTTTTTATATCTCATAAAGTTAATTTTAAAGGCTAAAAATATGGAAACAAATGCTTATATAGTAAGTATCGCAACTAGTTTTTCTTTATGCTCTAGCCAGTTTTTTATATAATCTGTGAAAAATACTACATTGGTTTATTCCCTAAATGGTTTTAGCTTGAAGCTCTTTTGTTTCCATACTCGGCTGTGGAAGTGTTTAATATTCCGTAGTCTAGCACATTTGTTGCCTTTTCCTTCTAAATATGTACCAAATACCCTAATAAACTGGAATTAAAACAATAATTAAAACAATGGGCTAAGAGATGAAAAAGAAAAAGGTTGAGAAGATTAGCAAAATGGAGCATTATGCCCCCATACTTGCCAAGAATTTTATGGTATTTTCCTTGAATCCGTTTATCCACATCGCCAAGTACATTTTGATAAGGCAAACTTAAACTTTGACGATGTTTAGTGTATTTTACACGAATTTTACAACTAAAACAGACTGAATAATTGGGATAGACTCGGTATTCGTTTCTGTGGCGATGAGTCTGATTTCACATAAATTGCAGATTTTGTCTGTCGGGACAAATGTAGGGAGGTGTTCAATTTATCGTATTTAAAATCTTCGTGCTTGTGGCCTCCAGGGCTTTTTTGTGCTTTTGTCCTGGTCAATGGAAAAAGGAACAAAAAGAGCAAAAGCATCTAAAATTTAATCAAAGTAGAAACCATGCTGTAAGGTATGGTTTTATGTGTTTGGTAAGGACTTCATAAATCAGGTAAATTATGCCATAACAGATGTAGAAACAAAAGAAGGGACTTGAATTGCATACTTTTTGAATAAAATAACGCAGATAAATCAGTTCATGCCACATCACTTTATACACTAACACGTGTTTCCTTAAACATTCTTTCTATTGGAAAGATTCATAGCTTCATCTATTTTATCATCTAAGATTAATTTTAAAGCAGAGAAAGCATCTTTCATGGCTGGCCCTAACTTTTTAAAATCATTTTCGGAAAATTCTGAAGTAACCCAGTCGGACAAATCCCAGTCTGTGGGCTTTGCGCCGATGCCAATTTTTATCCTAGGGAAGTTATCAGTTCCAGACAAAGCTATTATATTTCTCATTCCGTTGTGTCCCCCGTGGCTGCCTTTGCGCTTGATTCTAATATTCCCCGGGGCTAAAGATATATCGTCAAAGATTATGATTGTTTTTTCGCAAGGGATTTTGTAGTACTGCATAAATTGAGTTACAGCTTTTCCGCTTAGATTCATGAAGGTTTGAGGCTTCACTAAAAATACGCGCTTGCCTTATATAGTAGCTTCGGCAAATAGAGCATCAAATTTAGATTTAGAAATATCCACACCTAGCTTCTTAGCGATCAAGTCAACCGCTATAAATCCAGCATTGTGGCGTGTCTTTTCATATTTAAGCCCGGGGTTGCCAAGACCAACTACCAAGTATTCTATCTT
>JAFVAZ010000067.1 GCA_017480265.1 Clostridia bacterium | reverse complement strand
GAACCTCACCGTGAGGATTTTAAATATACCTAGGGGGAAAGACCCAGATGAATTTATTAGATCTTATGGCAATGAGGGACAAGCTCGGTTTAGGCTACTGATTAAGAATTCTGCCAATGATATCGAATATCAGCTGAAAAAAGAAGAAAACAAGTACGATACCTTGACAACAGAAGGCAAAATAGCTTACCTAAAAAATGCAGTAAAGATATTATCAAAAGTCAATAATAAAATAGAGCAAGAGATCTATGCCGGTAAACTAAGTGAAGCTGTTGGTATAGACAAAGGCACGATAATGTCACAGATAACTAAAGAGTATAAGAAACACTTAAAGTTGCAAGATAAAAAGCGATTTAAGGAAATTCAGAAAAATTTATCCGCTCAACAGGATCACATCAATAAAGAAAAATCCAAAAATCTTAGGTCTGCTACAGCAGAGGAGGCTATTATAGCATTTATGCTAAGCCGCCCGGAATGCATAAAAGATATCCAGGATAAATTGCCGAGCGAGAAGATTTTGACAAGCTTTAATAAACGCATCTATGAATTTATCTTGGCAAAATTTCGTGAAAATGGGATTATTTCTATAGCTGACTTTAGGGAAGCTTTTGACTCTGATGAGATATCTAAAATCACAGGGTATTTAGCTCGCGAAACTTACAGAAATTCTGACTTTAATGCTGCACAGGAGTACATAGATATTATTTGGCAAGAAAACGAAAAGCTCGCCGGAGAAAGATTGGATAATGCCGGGGCGAACGTTATTCTTGAATATATCGATAAATTAAGGGAACAAAAAAAATAGGGGGAAAATAAATGGGAAGGATTCCAACAAAAAAACCTAAAAAAACTGTAATAAAAAAATTAATAACAAAAGGGAAGAAAAGAGGACAAATTAGCTCAAAAGAAATCTTAGATTCCTTGGAAGAAAGCGACCTGGCGCCTGATAAAATGGAACAGATTTATGATACTATGGAAGCTGAAGGAGTAGAGATTGTTGATGATTTCTCAGATGTAAAATTAGATGATTTTTCTGAAAAATTGGAGAAAGAAGATAGCGACAATGAAGGCTACGAAGCTCAAGAAGGACACGTAGATAACCTTTCGGTCCCTGTTGATGACCCTGTTAAAGTTTACCTCAAAGAAATAGGGAAAGTTCCTCTTTTATCTATGGAAGAAGAACTAAAATTGGCTGAGAGAATAGCCAAAGGTGATGAAAAAGCTAAAAAAAGGCTCTCAGAAGCCAATTTAAGGTTAGTTGTCAGTATCGCAAAGAGATATTTAGGCAGAGGCATGCACTTTTTAGACTTAATACAGGAAGGGAATCTTGGCCTGATAAAGGCTGTGGAAAAATTTGATTATACAAAAGGCTTTAAATTTTCAACTTACGCTACTTGGTGGATACGGCAAGCCATAACTAGGGCTATTTCTGATCAATCTAGAACAATCCGGATCCCGGTGCATATGGTAGAGACGATAAACCGCGTAAAAAAGGCGTCAAACCACCTCCTGCATAAAAACGGACGTGAACCTACCCCGGAAGAAATCGCCGTTGAGTTGAAAATGCCTTTGGAAAAGGTGAGAGAAATAATCAAAATATCTCAAGACCCTGTGTCTTTAGAAGATCCTATAGGAGAAGAGGAAGATAGCCACCGCGGCGACTTTATCCCGGATGAAGATGCAATAGCTCCGGTAGATGCCGCCTCACTAAGTATGCTCAAAGAGCAGTTGTCTGAGGTACTTTATACTCTAACTCCACGCGAAGAGCGAGTCTTGCGGCTACGCTTTGGTTTGCAAGACGGTAGGAGCAGAACTCTGGAGGAAGTGGGAAAAGAATTTAACGTAACGAGAGAACGCATCCGACAGATCGAAGCCAAAGCTCTTAGGAAATTGCGCCACCCTAGCAGAAGCCGCCAGCTAAAGGATTTTTTGGATAATTAAAATATCCTTTGGATTTAAATATAAACTGATAAAAGAACTGTAAACTCAGATGAGGTTTGCAGTTTTTTTGTTTTGTACTTTTATATCACAGCTAATTTTAATCGAAATAATATGTAATATAGATTTTTTATATTTGTTGATTAAATGTAAAGTAAACAGGCAAAAATATTCTTATCAAAAAATAAAAAATCTTTATAAAAAACGTAACTACACTTATTCTATTAAAAATTTAAAATAAATAAAAACTTCGGAGTGTGAAAAACGTGAATATTAAGCGTGGAGATATATTTTATGCAGATCTGAGTCCTGTTATAGGTTCTGAACAAGGAGGCATACGGCCCGTTTTGATCGTGCAAAATGATATTGGAAATCGTTTTAGCCCTACAGTCATCGCTGCAGCTATTACAAGCCAACATTCAAAGGCTAATTTACCAACGCATATAACACTAAGAGCGACAGGAAGCGGACTTTCTAAAGATTCTGTGGTGCTACTTGAACAAATCAGAACTATAGATAAAAAAAGGCTAAAAGAAAAAATGGGTTCCTTAGATACTATATCGATGAATAAAATTGACGAAGCTTTGACGATAAGCTTTGGGCTCTCTCCAGAGTATATAATAAAAGAAGCTACTTAGATTAAGAGAACTAACCTTAAATGCCTCGCTAGTGATTTAAAAGGTGCCATTTTTGTGTTTAGCTGATGACTACACTTTGGTCCCTTAAAAAATACTTTGCCGGCAGCTAAAAAACTACACTTGCTCAGCGTAGCAGCTCTAATTTTAGGGCTGCTTATTTTTGCTCTCAAATTGAAAAAATAAATATTTAAATTATAATTAAATTATACAGAAAGAAAAATGGCTAGGTGATTTTTGTGGCGGAGATAAATTTTAAAAACAAGCGACTTATAAAAAGTAAATTAATCCCGTTTGGCTTTGAAAGAAAACCCAACGGATACGTATATTCAAGGGAAATTGCACGGGGACAATTTTTGATGACTGTAACCATTTTAGACGATGGTAAAGTTTCTTCAAAAGTAGAAGATATTTCTTCAGGAGAAGAATATGTACTGCACCTTACCCCCAAGTCCACAGGGACATATGTAGGGAAAGTAAAGCAAGATTATGAAACTGTCTTAGAAGACATCGCGATGCACTGCTACAAGCTTGACGTATTCCAAAGTGACTATGCTCATCACGTGATTTCTTACGTACAGAATACTTATGGAGATGAATTGGAATTTTTGTGGGAAAGATTCCCCAATAATGCCATTTGGAGGAGAAAAGATAATGCTAAATGGTACGGAGTCCTTGCGGTATTATCAAAGCAAAAACTTGGGCTCGATTTGGACGAAAATGTTGATATCATAGACCTTAAAATGGATAAATACGAAATCAAAAAACTTGTTGATAATAAAAAATACTTCCCCGGATACCACATGAACAAAAATAACTGGTACACTATTTGTTTAGATGGCTCGGTAAATATCGAAGAGATATACCGAAGAATTGATGAAAGCTACCGCCTTGCAAAAAATAAATAGACATTATTTATTTTTAAAAGTGACGCAAAACAGCACAACCTAAGCCTTGCGCCCGGAGATAACCCTATTTAAGCCATTTATATCTTTAAATGCCTTGATATTTTCAAATTTTGCTTCTTCAAATAACTCTATTACGCTATTTTTTTGAGCAAATCCAATTTCTACATACAGACTTGCGTTTTGCTTTAATAGGTGGCTCCAATTATATAATATCGATTTATAAAACTCCAGGCCATCTGCGCCTCCATCTAATGCCATGATGGGTTCTTTTTGCACTTCTAGTTGTAAAGATTTGATCTCAGAAGTCTTTATATAAGGCGGGTTTGAGACGATCAGATCAAATTTTACATCATTTAAATCTGTGACATTTTTTACTTGATGCAAAAAATTTAAACGGTCATTCCGCAATACATCAAATTTTAATGGGATAACGTTGGATACATTATTTAATCTAACATTTTCCTGCAAAAAATTTAATGCTATATCTGAAAATTCCACTGCAATAAATTTAGCAAATGGGAACTTCTTGGCTAAAGTAATAGCTATAACCCCACTACCCGAGCACAAATCCACAGCTGTGGGTACTTTCACACTTTTATGCTTTATATATTTTTCAAATTCTCGATGCGCTATATTAACTAAAACCTCTGTGTCATCTCGTGGGATAAGCACTCCTTCGCCAACTTTAAAAGTATTCCCCATAAAATCCCATTGCCCTAAAATATACTGGAGCGGTCTATGGTTTTGTCGATCGCTTATCATCCTAAAAAATAAATCGGATAAGTTACTGGGAACACTACGGCTCCTATAAAGTGCAAGATCCATTCTTTTTATTTTGAAGCAATGCTCAAAAATGCACCTGGCATCAAATGCAAAATCAGGGATATTAGCTTCTTTTAAAATCCTTTGGCCTTTAAAATAAACTTGCTCAAATGTCATATTTGCTGTAAACCCTCATTATTTTCCGGTATTACTGCTTTTAGTGAATTAATAGCTACTTCTATCATGCTATCATCAGGCTCTTGCGTAGAGATCCTCTGCATCCAAAGGCCTGGCGTCGCGATTAACCTGGTGATTTTATTATCGTATTTACTGCAAATCTTTATAATCTCATATCCCAAAGACGCCATAACGGGGACCAATAAAAGCTTGATTATTGTCCGCAAGATAGAACCATGGAAAGGAATAAACATACCGATGAATATCCCTACAATGAGCATCACTATCACAAAGCTTGTACCGCAGCGCGGGTGAAATCTTGAACATTTTTTTACATTTTCTACCGTCAGTTCGTCTCCATATTCATAGCAAAAAATCGTCTTATGTTCCGCTCCGTGATATTGAAACACGCGCTTTATGTCCTTGATTTGTGAGCAAAAGATCATATACCCTAAAAAAATCAGAAATTTTACCAAACCTTCGAACATTGACCGCACCGTTTGACTATTTGCCATTTCCGGCGAAAAATTTCCCAATGTTACATTAAAAAGTAACGCAGGCAAAAACATAAACAGAAACATGGAAACCCCAACGCCCAAAACCGTTGATAAAGCCATTACGATCTTCATAATTTTATCTCCAAAATTTTTATCCAACCATTTTTCAAATTTAGTTTCTGGCTCGTTGTTTTCTATCCCAGATGCTTTTTTTATGGAGATACTCAGCGCCTTTTGACCTATCTTCATAGAGTCGATAAGCCCGCCAATCCCCCTAAAAAACGGATATTTAAATATTTTATATTTATCTTTTAGAAATGTAGTTTTTATCTCTTCTCCATATATTGCTTCATCTGGCGTCCTTACCGAAGCATATATCCGCTCCGGGCTGCGCATCATCACACCTTCGACCAATGCTTGCCCTCCGATTGAAGCTATGGTTTTAGCTTGTCTTTTTTCTCTTTTCATGCTAAGTCTCCTATTCTTTTTTATTTATTATAGCATGTTTTGTTTTAGGAAAGATTAAATTTCTCTGAACTTTTTGTTAAATTTTCAAGAACATTCCCCGCAAAATAGGAACCTTCCATGCGTGCCCCTTCAAAAAAGCTAATTATTCAATGGCGCTATTGGGATAGTTATAGTCACTACCGTTCCTATATTTTCTTCACTTTTTATCTCAAGCGTCCCTTCGTGCAGCAAGATAATATCATTAGCAAGGGCAAGCCCTATACCGGAACCTTTTTGCTCTGTATTGGCTTTATAAAATTTCTCCTTCACCTTTGGTAAATGTTCGTTTGGTATCCCGCAACCATTATCGCTGATTGTGATAACAATGAAATTATTTTCTGCCTTGGCGCTCACGTTTACTACACCATTTTCAGGAGTATATTTCAAAGCATTGTCTACTATATTTATAAATACCTGCTTTAGGCGATTTTTATCCCCTAAAACCGGCGGTAAATTTTCAGGCTCGGAATAAAGCAATATTTTATTTTCTTCATTGGCGCGCTTCCTAAACATATACACAGCTTCGCTCAATTCAGCCAAAATATCGATTTTATCCAATTTTAGAATCATCTGGCTGCTCTGTATTTTCGCAAAATCCAGCAGTTCCTCTACCATATCGCTGAGTCTTTCAGATTCATGGATAATTATATTTATGCCTTTTTCATACATTTCGTCGTCTTTGTTTTCACACATTTGTATGGTTTCCGCCCAACCCTTTATCGCCGTGAGTGGGGTCCTAAGTTCATGTGAGATAGATGAAATAAATTCATTTTTCATTTTTTCAGATTCTGACAACTTTTGTCCCATAAAGTTTACAGTATCACATAGCTCTCCTATTTCGTCATCGTACCTGGTCGTCAGCCTAGCGCTTAGATCACCCAGCGCTATCTTCCTAGATGTATTACTGACCTCCTTTATTGGTTTTGAAATAGATTTAAAAAAGAACATGCTTGATAAAATTATAAATAAAATCATAATTAAGCATACAACTATAGAAGTAATTATGGAGATAGAAATAGTACGGTCTATATTTTTGAGCGAAACGATATATCTCACTGCACCCAAAAAATTATCGTCTTTATCGAATATAGCTTTTGTCAAAACAAAAACATCTTGGTTATTTTCATCTTTGCCAGAAGTATACGCTATGTAATCGCTATTACTCTTAGCTTCATTGTAGTCTTGCATATTGTCATTAGATAAGTACTTGTCGCAGTTAGATAAAATCATTTTGTCGTTTTTATCGAAAGCAATGACATTTAAAAAATTTTTATCTTGAAATAGCACCACGTAGTCTGTGACTTTTTCGTCAAATTCGTCTTGGGGCACCTCAGAAAGAGAACTCGAAAGGCTTTCAGCCTTTGATATAACTAGGTTTTTGATATTATTATAGCTTATGATCTGTATCAAAAAAGTCAAAATAACTTCTACAACAACCAATATCAACACGATTTTACTTAAACATTTCAGCAACCATCTTTTAGTAATACCTTTAAAAAACAATTCCTTCACCCCAAAGTAGCTCTCACATACTCAAAGTCCAAGTCATTCCTCCCACTTGTACCCTAATCCCCAAACAGTCACTATATGCCTCGGGATAGATGGGTCATCTTCGATTTTCATTCGGATTCTTCTTATATTTACATCGACGATCTTTTCTTCTCCGGCCTTCTCTGCGCCCCACACATGATGCAAGATCTCCGTCCTACTGAGTGCTGTACTAGGGTTAGATAAAAAATACTCCATTATCTGGAATTCTACCTGCGTCAATTCTATCATTTTCTGATTCTTTATTAACGTTCTATTCCTCATATTTAATGTGAATTCCCCTGATTTTAATTCTTCTTTAAACTTATTTTCGATTCTCATGGTAGCAAGTGCGACCCTCCTATATACAGAATCCACTCGCGCTACCAATTCAGAAGGACTAAACGGTTTTGTTATGTAGTCATCCGCACCCATCATTAAGCCTGTTACTTTATCCATTTCTTGCGTTTTGGCAGTTAAAAGTATAATGCCTAACTCTGAACTTTTTTTTCTAAGTGTTTTACAAACTGAGATCCCATCTATCCCGGGCATCATGATATCCAATATGATAACATCAAACCCATTATCTTCTTCATATATTTTAAGGGCATCCTCCCCGCAGTCTGCCTCTACAACTTCGTATCCTGCTCTTTCTAAGTTAATTACAACAAATTCTCTTATTGCTGCTTCGTCTTCTACAACTACTATTCTTTTCATAGCAACCTCCAATATGTTTTTTAACTCAAACGTTCAAAAGCATACATTCTAAAATTTTTTATATTTGGCAATTAAAAATTTTATTGGAACGTTTTGTTCGATAAACATTTTTTCATGCTCTGTTTGGATATTTTCTGAGAAGTTATAATTAAGTTCATGTAAGTTTTTAGTCTTTAATATTATCTCAAACTTATTTTCATTAAAATATTTGATAGAGTCAGAAAATAATTCTTCGTCGTCTGTCTTGAAGAAGATTTCTCCCAAAGGCTTCAAAAATCTGCAATACTGAGAAAGCTGCCTCGGATGAGTTAACCTTCTTTTGTGATGCTTCCTCCTTGGCCACGGGTTACAAAAATTTATGTATATTCTATCTACCACATCTTTTTCATTCAAAATTAAAGATATCCGATTGATATCATAAGCCATGAGGAGCACATTATTAATATCTTTGCCTACTCTTAGGAACTCTTTCTCAATATTTCTCTTGGCAAGGACCAGTACCTCATCTTTTATATCAATTGCCAAGAAATTGATCATAGGGTTTGCTGGAGCAAGTTTAGAAATAAACACACCCTTCCCACACCCAAGCTCTAGGTGTATTGGCTGCCCTTTGGAAAATTGTTTACTCCAAATGCCTAAAAAATCATCAGGGTTTTTGATAAAAAAATTACACCTTTCAAGTTCTGGTTTTGCCCAGGGTTTTCTTCTTATTCGCATAGTTTACTCATATTATTTTCACTCTGTTTTCGTGCAGATTGGTTCATACAAAATTCTCTCTAAACAAGTACTTTACTTAATTGTATCATATTTTTGCTTCTTTGTAAAAGCGTAAAATACCACACTCCAGCTCACACTGATCAAAAATAAGAGCAAATATATCATTTACCTTTTAAATTTTACACTATTTGTCTTTAAACACGTCAAAGCAATAACTTGACATGGTGAAATGTTATGATAATGAAAAGTGTGAAAATATTGGGGTTAAGATGATGTGAAAATATCATTAGCTTTAAAATACCTTCTGATACCATGGTAAAGCATTATAGTTCGTATCGATACTCTGTGCTATATTGTCTTCCAAGTGCTTATTAGTTTGATAAGCAGTGTTAGCACGAGACATGTGGTTATTGGTTTGAACGTTTGGATTATTTTTATAAACTTTCTCAGCTTTTTTTAAATATTCTGCATTTCTTTTTCTTATCATATCTTCTGCGGCAGATTGATTGTAACCATTGCTAGTATTAGAAACTACAAAGTTGTTTTTCCATAAGCCGTTTAGCCAACTAAATAAGGTAGTTATTAGATCTTGTTTACCAATGTTATTCATTATGTTAATTTTTTGCTGGGTTTCCGCAGATGTACGGGAAAGTCTATTGTTTATGCCACTTTTTTCATCTAGTGCATTATAAACTACGTCGAATCTAACTCTGTTATCATTCTGATTTAGTTCGATGGCGTTGTTTTGTAGTGCTATTGCAAATAAATCCGCATTATTTTCACTAAGTTGATTATTTACGACCAATCTAAATGTTTGAGATGGGTGATCTTTATCAAGTCTACAGACAAAGCCATCGTTTATAGGTATACTTGCGCTTAATTTAGAATTTGCTTTATGCAACTTTTCAGATTTTTCCTTTTTTAGACTATCTATTTCTTCTTCAGTATATTTACAAGAATCTATGAGTTCTTTTTGTTGTTTGCGATAAAAAAAGTCTTTTTTATCTTCAGCAATACTTCCTGTTACTTTGTTTAAAAGTGCCTTATTTTTTGTGTCTCTTTCACGAATCTCGTTTAATTTTTTTTCATTAACGTCTCCTACTTTGGGCATAGTTGTGGCTAGTGCGAATTCATCGTCAGGGGTAGTTAAAACTATACCAAAATCAAAATTTATACCAGTATCGTCGATATTATTCACAAGATTTTTAATTGGAGAGCAAGCCCAATTCAAGATTTTTTGTATGTAGGGAATAGCGAGACTTGCAGAAAAATAAATCAAAATATTTTCCAATATATCTCCAATAGGAATAAAATAATGCCAAGACACAAAACCACCGGCCAATAAAGTAAGTACAAACTTGAATGTACTATTTAAGCTAAAAAGATATATGAGGTCATTTAATGGCTTTAAAATTTCGCGCTGTGGACCTTTTATCTTGAAAGAATTCGACCCGCTTTTTGGTTTATAGGCAAGAAAATTTGCCCAATCAAAAGGATTCAAGTGTAATTTATTAGAATCCTTTCTGACGTAAACATCAACGTGACCGCCATTTTCAAAATAAGATCTATTAACTTCAGTTATATTTAATTTTATTTCCCCTTTAGAAGAATAAAAAGCTGCATCTCCCGGTGTTCTCAGAGGCACGCCGTTAAATGAAGGGATCGTGTAAGATACCCAGCTATTTAAATTCAAATGCTTGCCAACATAAGGGGAATTGCTACTGATTTGGATAAACCCGCTAGCAAAAGCAGAAAATTGGATTGTACTTATAAAAATAGTGGTAGTTAAAAGAATAGCGAAAAATTTTTTTACGTGCATTTTTATAAATCCTCTCTCATTTTTGTGTACAAGATTATTTTAGCACAAAAAAGGGTGCTCTTTTTTATTTTGAAGAAAAAACTGCATTTTTGTATAATCATACAAATTAATTTTAATTTTAATGCTTTTTGTCGTCACATTGATTTTGATAGGTTTTCTAGGTGCTCATATTTTTCTTTGGCGCACTGTTCAGCTTTACTGAATAGAGCTTCAGCTTTTTCGGGGAAAGATCTACTCAAAGCACTATATCTAATTTCATTCATGATAAAATCTTTATAATCCGAAGTAGGAGGCTTGCTATCTAAAGTGAACGGATTTTTACCGGATTCAGATAATCTTGGATCAAATCTAAATAAGTTCCAGTAGCCAGACTCCACTGCACTTTTCTCTTCTTGTTGAGCGTGCCCAAGGCCACCTTTTATGCCGTGATTTATGCAAGGGGAATAGGCTATAATAATGGAGGGGCCCATGTAAGTTTCTGCTTCAGAAAATGCTTTTACGCATTGATTATAATTAGCGCCCATAGCTACCTGCGCTACATATACATGACCGTAGCTCATGGCTATAGCGGCTAAGTCTTTTTTTCTTGTGGCTTTACCGCCAGAAGCAAACTGAGCCACAGATCCCATTGGAGTGGCCTTAGAAGCTTGTCCGCCCGTATTTGAATAAACTTCTGTATCAAAGACTAAAATGTTCACGTTTTTGCCGGAAGCTATAACATGATCCAGTCCGCCGAACCCTATATCGTATGCCCAGCCGTCCCCGCCAAAGATCCATACGGATTTTTTAGCAAGATAATCTTTATCACGCAAAATTTTCTCTGCCAGGGAATATAGTGCATTTTGAGCTATTTGAAGATTTTCCAATCTTTCGATTAAATTTTCTGCAGCTTTAGCGTTTCTTTTACTTTCATTGAAGCTAACGAGATACTGATGGCAAGCTAGTTCCAAATCTTCATCGGTAGTGCTTTTTTCAATTTCTTCAACGTAATTTTTTAGCCGCCCGCGGATTGCGTCTTGAGCCAGAGCCATCCCAAAACCAAACTCTGCATTATCTTCAAAAAGCGAATTTTGCCAAGCGGGCCCCTTGCCTTCTTTATTTACGGTGTAAGGTGTGGCAGGTGCTGAACCGCCCCATATAGATGAGCATCCCGTAGCATTAGCTATGTACATCCTGTCGCCAAATAATTGTGTGGCCAATTTGGCATATGGAGTTTCTCCGCAGCCTGCACAGGCTCCAGAAAATTCAAGCAATGGCTGTTTAAATTGACTGCCCTTCACAGTGGTTTCTTTAAATTTTTTAATTACATCGCATTTTTCCGGCAATTTCACAGAATAATCAAATATTTTTTGCTGATGTTTTTGTGTATCTATCGGTCTCATGCAGAGGGCTTTTTCGCCATTTTTGCCGGGACAAACATTTACGCAGGCTTCGCATCCTGTACAATCCAGAGTAGAAATTACAACGGAAAATTTCTTGCCATCCACCCCGATCAATTCTTTATATTTCATGCCTTCCGGAGCTTTATCCAGTTCCTCATCCTTCAAAGCTATAGCTCTGATAACCGCATGAGGGCAAACCAAAGAGCAAAAATTGCACTCTATGCAGTTTTTTGGTAGCCACTCCGGTACATCTACAGCTACGCCACGCTTTTCAAATGCAGAAGAGCCTAGGGGAGTCGTCCCGTCAGCGTATTTTAAAAATGCAGAAACCGGTAGTTTGTTTCCCTTATATTCATTTATAGGCTTCATTATATTATTTACATAACGCCCTACATCATCGCAGTTACTACAGCTATCAGCATCAGAATGATCGATCTCCTTTAAATTTTTCCAAGCATCTGGAATATGGATTTCTTTGAGCTCTGTCATGCCTCTTTCGATGGCGGCGTGGTTCATAGCGACAATTTTTTCGCCTTTTTTGCTATAAGATTTAGTAGCGGCATCTTTCATATACCGTATGGCATCATCTGAGGGAATAATGTTGGCAATTTTGAAAAATGCTGCTTGCAGGATAGTGTTAATCCTTCCGCCTAGTCCAATTTCTTTGCCGATCTTTATCCCATCTATGACGTAGAGTTTGATATTATTTTCCGCGATGTATTTTTTCATTTTATTTGGGAGGCGTTCTTCGAGCTCTTCTGCTGTCCAAGGACAGTTCAAAAGGAAGCTCCCACCCTCTTTTAAATCTTCAACCATATCATATTTAGTTACATAAGAAGGATTATGACAAGCTACAAAGTCGGCTTTGGTGATATAGTAAGTTGATTTTATTGGATGTTTGCCAAATCTTAGATGCGAAACCGTGAGACCGCCGGATTTTTTAGAATCATACGCAAAGTACCCTTGAGCATACATATCAGTATGGTCCCCAATGATTTTGATGGAATTTTTATTAGCGCCTACCGTTCCGTCAGCACCAAGGCCCCAAAATTTGCAAGAAGTAGTGTCTTTGGGCGTTGTGTCTGGGCTCTGGGTAACTTCCAAAGATAAATGCGTAACGTCATCTGTGATGCCTATTGTAAATCTTTTTTTAGGGTGAGAAGATAACATATTTTTATATACGGCAATAATATCTCCTGGAGAAGTATCCTTTGAGCTTAATCCATACCTGCCGCCGTAAATTTTAACATTGCTTATTTCAGCTTCTGATAAAGCAGCCAAAACGTCAAGAAATAGAGGTTCTCCTATGGAACCGGGTTCTTTTGTCCTATCTAAAACAGATATCGACTTAACGCTCTTTGGCAGAATATCCGCCAAGTATTTAGCAACAAAAGGTCTATATAGTCTAACTTTGACCAAACCAACTTTTTCGCCTTTAGCATTTAAATAATCAACTACTTCCTCTATTGCTTCGCAAACAGATCCCATAGCGATGATGACTCTATCTGCGTCTTTTGCGCCGTAGTAGTTGAATGGCTTATAATCAGTGCCTATTTTACTATTGATCTTATTCATGTAATCAACAACAATTTTAGGGATAGCCTCATAGTATTTATTGCATGCTTCTTTGGCTTGAAAGAAGATATCGTCGTTTTGAGCAGTTCCCCTCAAAACCGGGTGTTCAGGATTAAGAGCTCGCCGGCGGAATCGATCAACCGCTTCAAAATCTAGAAGCTCCTTCAAATCTTCATAGTCCCACATTTCGATTTTTTGTATTTCATGAGATGTCCTAAAGCCATCAAAAAAATGCAAAAACGGTACACGCCCTTTGATAGCTGCTAAGTGAGCTACCGCCCCCAAGTCCATCACTTCTTGAGGGCTATTTGAACATAGCATAGCGTAGCCTGTTTGTCTGCAGGCATAAATATCTGAATGATCCCCGAAGATTGATAAAGCATGGCCAGCTATGCTTCTCGCCGATACATGTATAACGCTAGGCAAGAGTTCACCTGCCATTTTGTACATATTTGGGATCATCAGCAGTAGCCCTTGTGATGCTGTATATGTAGTAGTAAGGGCACCTGCAGCTAGAGAACCATGCACAGCTCCTGCCACGCCTGCTTCGGACTGCATTTCGGTTACTTCCACTTCCTTACCAAATAAGTTCTTTCTGCCGGAGACAGAGTATTTATCTGTTTCGTCTGCCATGACGGAGGACGGCGTAATAGGATAAATCGCAGCGACTTCGGTAAATGCATAAGAAACGTGAGCAGCTGCTGTATTTCCATCCATTGTTTTCGCTTTTCTTTTCATCAAAAATATCTCCTCTTCACAAGATAACTTTAAACCTTACATATTAAATTTACTACTTTTTTGATATTTTGTAAATCTGCAAACCTCAATAAAACTCAGGAAAATTAAAAAACAAAGAGTAATTTAAATTTTGAAGATTTAATTTCTGACCAGTTATCCTTAACGTCATAGAGTCATTTATTTTTTACTTGCAAGATGCATATGAAAGCCGCACATATTTACTTTAGCTTTATGTATCTTAAATTTTCTTTAATATAGGTATATCCCGATATGGTCGAAAAAATAACGCTTGCAATAATGAGTAAATTAAATGTAACTTCGCAAAAACCATAGTCTACTTGATCTATAAATTTACTTAAATGCTTAAAGAACAAAATCAAGCAAATTGAAATCATTTGAGTAAACGTTTTTATCTTCCCCAGAATATTTGCAGAAACTACTTTGCCACTACTAGAAGCCGATAATCTAATTGACGTGACCAAAAATTCTCTGGTTAACATTATAATCACAGGGATCGCGCCTATTAGACCCAGCTCCACAAAGCAAACAAAAGCAGATAAAACCAGAATCTTATCTGCTAATGGATCCAGGAACTTGCCAAAATCTGTTATTAAGCCGGCTTTTCTGGCTATTTTTCCATCAAAAAAATCCGTAACTGAAGCTAAGATAAAAACAATCAAAGCGTAGAGTAGATTATTTTCTATATAATCACTTAGCAAAAAATATATGAATATCGGTACTAAGAGTATTCTCAAGATGGTTAGTTGATTAGGTATATTCATTGCTTCTATTTTATATCCTCTCTGATTATATGAAATTAAACTTTCAATAATATCCCAATTTAAATCATTGTAAATTCAAGAAAAAAACGCCAATATTGCTCTGTACGCCATAAATAAATCGATTTTTGATATAACCTCAAATGGTGCATGCATCGATAAAACCGGGACCCCGAGATCAACCACATCCACATTCAAATTTGCCACATATTTTGCAATAGTTCCGCCGCCTCCAGCGTCTACTTTGCCTAATTCTCCACTTTGCCAAAGCACTTTTTTATCATCTAAGATTCGCCTTATCTGAGCCATAAATTCAGCCGAAGCTTCGGAGGTACCGTACTTACCTCCGCTGCCGGTATATTTTGTTATCACTACACCGTTATTTATAAAGCAGCTGTTGTTTTCGTCATAAACAGAAGCATACGTTGGGTCAAACGCAGCATTTACATCTGCCGAAAGGCACTGCGATTTCGTCAATACATGCCTATAATTAACCGAATCAACGTCTGCCAAATCTGCTATAAAGTATCTCAAAAATGCAGAGTTCATCCCGGTATTCCCATCGCTCCCTATCTCCTCTTTATCTGTTAAAACAGTTATAATAGTCTTATCTGGAACTTTATCATAATCCAAAATCGACATCAAGGCAGGGTAAGCGCAAACTCTATCATCATGGCCATACGCACCTACCATGCTTCTATCAAATCCTACATCCTGAGCTTTAAATGCCGGGACGAGCTCTAAGTCCGCCGATAAAAAATCTTCCTCCACTATCCCGTATTTTTCATTCAAAAGCTTCATTATATTCAACTTTACCAGATTTGACCCTTTGTCACTTTTAAACGGTCTGCTTCCGACTAAAACATTCAAGTTCTCCCCCAATATGCTTTTTTGCATTGGCTTTGCCATCTGTTCTTTTGATAGATGTGGAAGGAGATCTGTCACGCAGAAGCAAGGCTCTGTCTCTTTTTCTCCTATGTTAACTTCCAAAACTTTGCCGGACTTTGTTGCAAATACGCCGTGCAGTGCCAACGGGATCGCTGTCCACTGGTATTTTTTGATCCCGCCGTAATAGTGTGTCTTAAACATAGCGATATTATTTGACTCGTAGAGTGGATTGGGTTTTAGGTCTAACCTAGGGGAATCGATGTGTGCTATAGCTAATTTTGTACCGTCCTGTGTGCCTTTTTTCCCTATCACTGCAAATATTACCGCTTTATTTCTGTTGTTATAATATACTTTCTCTCCTGCTTTATATCTATGCCCTACGACAAACTCCTGGAAGCCTGCCTTTTTGGCTAAGTTTATTGCTTCCTTTACGGCTTCGCGTTCTGTTTTTGCTTTGTTCAAAAATTCCTTGTATCCTTCGGAAAATTTATTTGACAAATTGATTTGCTTTTTATCGAGCTTTAAGCATCTATTATTTTTCTCAGCCAATAGCTTTTCCTTTAAGCTTTCAAAATCTCCATCTTTTTCTTTATTCAACATATTCCACGCCTACCTTTCATTACGTTAATTTTATAATAAACAAAATAAACCATAAAATCAATTGTTTCCTTTGTAATATAAATTCCTATATTTTTCTTTTGCCTTTGATACCTCTGCTACATAATTTTCCGTTTCCTTAAAAGGTATCTTCTTTAATACCTTGCCATCGTCCGAATACTCCTTATTTTTCAGCCATTTTTCTACAGTACCTATACCAGCGTTATAGGCGCAGAGCTGAACTTTTTCATCTTTGTACTTTTTTTGGATATAAGATAAAAAGTACGTCCCGTACTCTATGTTTATTCTGGGGTCCTTCAATTTCTCTTCATCCAAAGTTTCATCTGCTATATGGCTCTGCAACCAAGAGAAAGTCTCCGGCATTATTTGCATCAAACCAAGCGCGCCAGAATGAGATTGCGCTTTTTCGTTAAATTTACTCTCGACCTTTATCACAGCAAAAACCAGCTCTGGCCGCACATTGTATTTACTGCTAGAAGCTTCCACATATTCCTTATAATCGGTCGGGTATGCTCTATATAATAAAAAAATGTATCCGCACCATACAAGCGCCAAAGCAAATAATAAAATCGATAAATATATAAACAGTGTTTTCATTTTAGCCATTTTCTCCATATATTCCTCCATGCAGTTCTGCGTCTATTGTGGTGATTTATCTAAGAATAGTTTTAAAGTTCTATTACCTCAAAGCCTGCTGCTCGGATCAGCCTATTGTATACAGCCAACCCTACTCCTTGCATATATGGGCATCTAGCATAGACCAACTCTATCTCTGGCAAATTATCTATCTTCCTCAAAGCATCAAAAAATAAATTCGCCTGACTTGTGGTATCCTTTTCTTTCCCATAAGATATACTTTTTCCGTTTATCCTTGCTTTATCTTCCTCAAAGCACAAGCTCAAAATATTTTCGCTGGAATTTTTATTCACAAAGTCGATGTAAGTTTCTTTATCCGCTTTGACGACAACTACTTTCGCTCTGGGCGCATAGTGTGTATATTTCATCCCGGGGGATAAAGCTTTCTGCCCTTGCTTTATTCTGCCAAGTACAGCAGGATCCACTGCAATATCTCCTACCAAATCTTCCATTTGCTCTTTAGTGATCGACCCGGGCCTTAGTATGCAGGGAGCCTTGCTAACAAAAGAAACAACCGTAGACTCCAGCCCAAGCTCACAATCGCCGCCATCCAATATAGCGTCTATTTTTCCATTTAAATCTTGTAAAACATGTGAAACCTTTGTGGGACTCGGCTTGCCTGAAATATTGGCAGAGGGTGCAGCTATAGGCCTTTTTAGATATTTTATAACGAGTCTTATTGATTCGTTTGCAGGGCACCTCACCGCTACATTTGGCAAATCTGCAGAAACAGCAGAAGGGACAGTCTTAGTTTTTGGCAAAATTACAGTCAAAGGGCCCGGCCAAAATTCATCTATCAATGTACTCGCTTTTGGCGGTAAAGTTAAAACCAAATCCAGTATATCTTGCGGTTCTGCAATATGCAATATCAACGGATTATCTGCGGGTCTACCCTTTGCTATAAAGATCTTTTTTATAGCCTCTTCGTTCAAACCATCTGCACCTAAGCCATAAACTGTCTCTGTAGGCAAAGCTACTAGACCTCCGGCTGCTAAGATCTCTGCTGCTAATTTTTCTTCTCCTTGATGCAAAAGCTTAGTTTCCATCATAGTTGCCTTTTTCTATAGATGCCTGCAGTTTGGCCGTTCTATCTGCGGTGATAAGCGCATCTATCACTTCATCTATGTTGCCATTTAAGATATCTTCTAGCCTATATAAAGTAAGCCCGATGCGATGGTCAGTCATCCTGCCTTGCGGATAGTTATAAGTCCGGATTCTTTCAGATCTATCGCCGGATCCTACTTGCATTTTTCTCTCTTGTGCTACGGCATCGCTTTGCTCACGCATTTTGGCTTCTAGCAACTTAGATTTTAAAGCTTTCATTGCCTTATCTTTATTTTTGTATTGGCTCCTCTCATCTTGACATTCCACTACCAGCCCGGTAGGCAAGTGCGTTATACGGATCGCTGATTCTGTCTTATTTACGTGCTGCCCTCCTGCGCCGCTAGCCCTAAAGGTATCTATCTGCAAATCTGACGGGTTAATATCCACTTCAACATCTTCGGCTTCCGGCAGAACGGCCACCGTCACTGTAGAGGTATGGATCCTGCCTTGTGCTTCGGTTTCGGGGACTCTTTGGACTCTATGCACGCCGCTTTCATACTTGAACCTAGAGTACGCACCGTCTCCCTTTATCATAAAGCTAATTTCCTTATATCCACCAAGCTCCGTTTCGCTGGCATTTAGCAGCTCTACCTTAAACCCTTTAGCTTCTGCATACATGCTGTACATCCTATAGAGCACGCCCGAAAATAACGCCGCTTCTTCTCCTCCTGCACCGCCCCTTATCTCTATTATTACGTTTCTATCATCGTTCGGGTCTTTGGGCAAGAGCAAGATTTTTAATTCTGAGGATAATTCTTCCAATCTTTCTCTAGATTCATTCACCTCGTTTTCCAGCATATCGCGGAAATCTTTATCTACTCCGCCTTCATTCAAAATTTCTCTTGCTTCTTCTAAATTATTTTTGCACTTTATATATGATTCGTATTTTTCTACTATCGGCAATAAATTCTTCTGCTCTTTCATTATCGCGGTATATTTTTCTTGATCATTTACTATTTGTGGATCGTACAATTGTCTATTTAATTCATCGTATCTTTTCTTAAAAACCTCTAACTTCTCAAACAAATTTTCCCTTCTCTCGCTTCATTATTTTAAATTTTTATCACATAACTTTTATTATATCATTTTTACAGGTTCTTATCAAATAGCACGTTTAGCAATGCTAAAAGCGAATAGATAGTAATAATTCGGTCTGCAATTTATTTCGTCTAAATATTTTTTAACATTGTTCTTGGTACAACATCAGTTGACAATTACAATAAATTATAGTATAATCAAAAAAGTTTTAAAAAATTATTTTAATTCGAGGTGTAGCTCAGTTTGGTAGAGTGCTTGGTTTGGGACCAAGATGCCGCAGGTTCGAGCCCTGTCACCTCGACCATCCTCAAAAGCCGCATGGTTGCTGGCTTGACAGTGTTTAAGTAATTCTTAATTCTTTATCGTTTTTTATTTTTTCTACGAATTTTCAAAGGCTCATTTTTTACTCTAAATAGAAAAAGTATGTTCTAAATCTTTAGCGAGAATTTCTTTTCTGGATTTAGTAATATGAGTGTAGATGTTTCCAGTTGTTTCTAT
>JAFVAZ010000066.1 GCA_017480265.1 Clostridia bacterium | reverse complement strand
TCTAGGCAGTTTATAGGTATCACAGAAACATTATATCTTTTGCTCAGATCTTTAGCTAAATCTTGCGTCGTAGCATTATCGGGCTCAGCGCTATTGAGCAATACTATGAAAGGTTTATTAATCTGCTTAAGTTCATCTATCACTCTTTGCTCGGCTTCTTCGTATTCTTCTCTGGGAATATCGCTTATGCTGCCGTCTGTGGTGATCACTAGCCCTATAGTGGAATGCTCTGTGATGACCTTTTTGGTCCCCAATTCTGCTGCTAAGTTAAATGGGATTGGCTTTTCATACCACGGACTCATTACCATCCTCGGTTGGTCTTCTTCTATATAACCTAAAGCACTAGGGACGATGTATCCTACGCAATCAATCAACCTTACTTTGAAGCTTGCCACATCATCTATATTTATCTGCACGGCATTTTCTGGGATAAACTTTGGCTCTGTAGTCATTATGGTTCTGCCGGCAGCCGACTGCGGGAGTTCGTCTCGCGCTCTGTCTCTTTTCAATTCTGTAGCGATGTTTGGTATGACTAGGTTATCCATGAACTTTTTTATGAATGTAGATTTGCCTGTTCGCACAGGGCCTACTACTCCGATATATATATCGCCACCTGTCCTTTGTGCGATATCTCTATATATGTTTCTCTCTTCCATATTCTTCCCCTCCGGTTACTTTTCCTCCAAGGATCAATAAATTTATAATACTAAAATATTAGTTAGCCTCTTAAAATATGCCTCGATCTTTAATCATATCGGGATTAATAGCATTCTGCTTTCTCCCAATACATCTTCTTCTATCTCGTTTTCAAGTTTTATGTCCTTTACAAGTGCATTGTACCTTCGGGCAATATCCCAAAGGGATTCATTTTTTTCTGCATAATATATTTTCAAAGCAGCATCATTATCTTTTATTATCGGTATATCTTCATCAACTGTTAACTCTTTGAGCGATTTTAGGGTAATTTTTTTATAAATAGGTCCTTTGAAATTTAACTTCGTTTCTACCTCTAAGGTATTATCATTTTTTATTTGGTATTCTATAGAAGTAACTGTAGGCACCAAGTCAGAATATACCTCTCCGTTTTTCTCTTTTGGGTTTAGCAAATAATTGAAACTGTATACTTTTTCTAAGTAAATCGGATCGCCATCTTCTTCTGTAGCTAAGATACAGAGGTTATATTTGCCATTTAATGAGATTCCCCCTCCTTCACTTTGTTTTGCATCTACTTCTACAAATTCATTGCATATATCTAAAACCCTATCTATCTTTAATACACGGAGCTCTACTTCCTGAGTATCTATGTAATCTAAATTTACGCTGTTTTGCACGACCTGTATGTCGTTTTCTTCAAGTTCTTTTTGTGTTTCAAAGTCTATCGAATAAGCATCTTCCAGATATTCTATCTCCTTTTTTTCATATATAAGGCCAGAGAAAATAAACCTGGCGTCAACTTTCAGGAAGTTATTATTTGTATCGCCATCCAGCTTTAGTTGTAGGTCATGATTGACTTCTTCCAGTTTTATGTTACAAAAGGCTCTTTCTTCTACCCCATTGATGTCTAATATTTGGCTTATAGGTATATCATAATATAAAACTGCCGTACTGCCCGTCTCTAGGTTATTTACATAGAATAAAGTCAACCTAGCCGTCGCATTCACTATCACTTTATTTGTCAAAGTTTTGCAATCGTTTACTGTCACATTTATGTCGCTTCTCAAGATTAACTCTATAGGTAAGTCGTTTTCGTCAAGCTTAATATTTTCCTCTACACTAAACTGAATCTGCGATAGAGCCAATAAATCATCTACCAGCGCTGTATCTTTCTTTTGCTCTATATTTTCTCCTATTATCTCTGCAATTATATTTCTCTCTTCTCTTTTTTTTACTTTTACGCAGATCGAAAATGCCCCGTGTATATCTAACCTCCTCTGGTTAATTGCTCGGCAATTCATATATTCTACCTTTGATTTTGCAAATACTATAGCGCCTTCCATATTTTCTTTTAAATTAAACTGCACGGAAAAAGGGCTTGTATGTTCACAGCATCGTATAGACATTTTATCTGGGTCCAAATAAACCAGCTTTACTAAATAAAACCCATCTACTGTCAATGTCTCGCCTACTATATTTTCCATCGTAACCTTTGGATATATATGGCATTTTAGTATTTTTTGAATATCAGGGCAATAATCTGGCAAGTTGAAATCTAGATCTATCGATTGTTCTTCACAACCTTCAAACCCTGTTTTGCAAACGCCTAAAGTTATTTTTTCTGTATCATATTGCATTGCCTTTAATCTCCTTAGTTTTATTTTATAAAGCATTTATATTCTGGTTTCTTTATGATTATGATAAATTTTTATAGTATAAAAAATACGCAGACCGGAGCCTGCATATTTTTTATTCTTATTTATGATTGTCGCTCTATTATATCGCTGAAAGTTAAGAAAAATAACATATGGATAAATGTTATTAGCATAAAAGCAAAAAATGATGATACAAAAAATATAGTTATTATCGATACCGTAGATGATACCACTAGATTAGAACTCAACGCTACAAGCGCCGCTAAAATAGATCCTACAGTACCTGCCAGCAAACATTTACTATGCATTATTATAGCTCTTCTCAGGCAGCTAAACCTTCCTTGGTTGTTAAACAATATGAAAAGAGAATAAATTGTAAACAATAGAGCACTCAAAGAAAATACTATCCATAAACCAACTATAATATTCGCAATAAAGCCTAAGCTAAATAAAACAGCTATTCCTATACCGATTATCGCACTGAATAACGCTGCTATTAGGCAAGTATTAGATATATTTCTATTATACATGTTATGCCAACCTTTTTATTAGATTTTTTAAATATATTAACATTATATGCCCATAAGGCTTTTTTCGTTATTATTTGTAAGAAGGTTGCACTAAAAATAATAACTGCAAATTAAAATAAACCTAACAATCCTCACTGATCACCGGTTTTATAAGGGTCTAAATAAAGAATCTAGCATTAATAAGCACTCTGACAAAATCACATTTTTCATTTTTTTGTTAGAAAAATGTTAGAAAAGTGTTAGATGGCAATATTCTAAACCAGAAAAATAATCTCTGATTTAATTTTACCATATGGAAAAAAGAGAACAACATTAACGCGAAAGTATTCTGGAAAACAATTCAAAAGAAGAGACAGATAAAATGCAAATAATGCTAATGGTAGCGATAGGTCTTTTGTTGGCAATAATTTACTACCAGCAAAAGAGTATCGACAAATTCGAGGACGAGTATTTCGAAGCGCTGAAAAAGACTTGCGAAATTCTAGGATTAATCGAAAAAAATTTAACAGTTGAAGAGATTCTTCAGTTGGAAGAAAGAGGCTAAACAAGCCTCTTTTCT
>JAFVAZ010000065.1 GCA_017480265.1 Clostridia bacterium | reverse complement strand
CGTTGCTATAGTATGTACTGTGATGTCTGTAGACCCGGACTGCTCCCCAGAGATCACAGCTATGATAGGTACTTCCATAGCTCTAAGCATCTCGGACATACCATGGAATGGGCCCATTTCCGGAGTAAATGTGGGCTGCATAGACGGAGAGTTTATAATTAACCCAAATGCAGAACAGAGGAAAAAATCTACCATGTCTGTTACGGTGGCATCTACCGGTCAAAAAGTCGCTATGATAGAAGCCGGAGCCAAAGAAGCATCAGACGACGATATTTTTAAAGCCATCATGCTAGGGCACGAGGCTAATCAAGAAATTATCAACTTTATAAGTGAAATCCAAAAAGAAATAGGAAAGCCAAAATTTGAATATCCTTCAAGTGAACCTAGCTACGATATGCTCCAAAAAATTGAAGATGAATTCTGCGATGACTTGAAAGCAGCACTAGACACCAACGATAAATCTATCCGAGAAGCTAGATTAAACCCTATATACGAAAAAGCTCATCAAATGTTTGACGACTTATATCCGGAAGATATTAAAAAAATCGATGAATGCTTATATATGATACAAAAATCCATAGTCAGACATTGGCTACTGGAGGAACAAAAACGAGTGGATGGAAGAAAAATGGACGAGCTGAGACCTTTGGCCGCAGAAGTTGGCATTTTGCCACGCACTCATGGCTCGGGACTTTTCTCAAGGGGACAAACACAAGTTCTAACCGTTGTGACCCTTGGTACAGTCGGCGACCAGCAGTTACTGGATGGGTTGGATGGAGAAGAAAATAAGCGTTATATTCATCACTATAACTTCCCTTCTTATTCCACGGGAGAGACTCGGCCTTCTCGCGGTCCTGGCAGGAGGGAGATAGGTCACGGAGCGCTGGCGGAAAGAGCTCTGGAACCTGTGATACCTAATTCCGATGAATTCCCTTACACTATCCGGTTAGTCTCAGAGGTATTATCTTCAAATGGTTCAACTTCACAAGGTTCTGTATGTGGGTCTACTTTAGCATTGATGGATGCAGGAGTGCCGATCAAAGCTCCGGTAGCTGGGATCTCGTGCGGATTGATCACAAAAGGCGACAAGTGGATGACCATGGTAGACATACAAGGAGTGGAAGATTTTTTCGGCGATATGGACTTTAAAGTAGCCGGCACTCACAAAGGCATCACAGCCATCCAGATGGACCTCAAGATCGATGGTCTTACTCCAGAAATCATCAAGGAAGCACTCGAGAAAACCCACAAAGCTCGAAATTACATCTTAGATGAAGTAATGCTAAAAGCCATAGACAAGCCTATAGAGGAACTTTCTAAATATGCGCCGAAAATGCTATCGATAACTATAGATGTAGACAAAATCCGCGATGTAATAGGTAGCGGAGGCAAGATCGTGCAAAAAATCTGTACGGATTGTGACGTGAAGGTAGATATAGAAGAAAATGGAGAAATATTTATCTCTGGTATAGACCTCGGCAATTGCCAAAAAGCACGCGATATCATCAAATCTATTGTGACAGACCCTGTAGTGGGAGAGATCTATACGGGTACCGTCACTAGGATCATGGATTTTGGCGCCTTTATAGAAATCGCTCCAGGCAAGGAAGGCCTTTGCCATATCTCGCAACTAGATACAAAGCGCGTCAACAAAGTTACGGATGCAGTCAATGTAGGAGATAGCGTCATAGTAAAGATAACGGAGATTGATGACAAAGGCAGGATAAATCTTTCACGAAAAGCTGCTTTAGCCTAAATTACAGAATATAAGCACAAAAATTGGGTTAACGCTGCAACCCAATTCTTTTTTTGCAAATTTATTTAAACCTTATTTTAAACCTATTTTTGCTCATTCCTTTACCCGGGTCTTTATTAAAAATTTTGCGGCTTTGTTCAATATTTCCATTGTCTGTCTTTGCTTTTTTTCCTCTTGTTTACGCATTTTCATTGGGTGCTTTTTTACCCAATTTATCACTGATACATGGCTAGCATGAAGCAATCTTTCAATTCTTCTAAAACCCATTCGCCTTTTGCATTGCCCTCGCGTGGCAATGATTAAAGCACATAGGTAAAATATTTTTACCTTGAGCTTAATTTATTTTTGGATTATACTTATATTTAAAATTTTTAGAAATATCTATAAGGTGAATATAAATGGATAAAGTTTACGGTGAATTTTTCTTTAATGATTTTTTTAAAGAGCATACGGGTTCAGATTACAATGACAAGGAATATTGGAAAAATTTCTTTAGTAAGATTGCAACAGAAATAATAAGAAAATTCAACCCAAGAACTGTATTAGATGCTGGATGCGCAATGGGATATTTGGTGGAAGCTCTGCGGGAAAAAGGGATAGAAGCTTACGGGGTTGACATCTCTGATTATGCTATATCTAACGTAGATGAAAAGATCAAACCGTACTGCGTTGTGCATTCAATTACTGAAAAATTGCCGGATAATTTCCCTACAAAATACGACTTAGTTATTACAATTGAAGTTTTGGAGCATTTATTTCCTGATGATGGAATAAAAGCAATCGCAAATCTTTGCCAATACAGCGATACCATCATATTTACCTCTACTCCTAGCGATATCGAAAATATTACTCACGTAAACGTGCAGCAACAGGAGTATTGGTGTAAAGAATTTGCGAAAAATGGCTTTTTTAGAGACCATGTTATACCGGTTGATTTTATATGTGGACATGCCATGCTATTTAGGAGAAAATCAGACTTCCCGAATGTTATCTTTGACTATGAGATACACGATAGATTAGAAAATTTAAAATTGAAAAGGTTGGAAGCAGACTTGCAAAATAAAAACTGCCAATTAGATGAGTTTGAAAAAGTCAAAGAAGAAAAAAGATTACTTAGTTTTGAAAATAAAAAACTAAGCAAGAAAAATTCTCGCTTGAATAAAAACATAGAGAATTTACAAAAAAAGGTAGAAAACTTACAAAAAATAAACCGACAAGTTTTATCAGAACGCAATGAAATCTTATCTTCTCAATATTGGAGAATGACGAAGCCGTGTAGGATCATTACCGGTAAAATCAAAAAAACATTGCAAAGATTTAAATTGACAAGAAAAATTATAAAAATTGTAAAATTATCGCTATCTAAAAGCGGACGGCAAAGGCTATTGAGTATCATTAGAAATTTTTTGAAAATAGGGAATGCTTCGAAATTTTGTAAGCTTTCAAAAAAAGAGCGCCTTGAACAGGAGTCTGCAAAATTCGACAAAGATATAAAATTTTCTATTGTTGTGCCTCTTTATAATACGCCCATTAAATTTTTACAAGCCATGATAGAATCCGTACAGGCCCAGACATATAAGAACTGGGAGCTGTGTTTGGCCGATGGCAGTGACGAAAGCCATGGCAATGTAGAAAAATGTGTGGGAGGATATATAAATAAAGACCGTAGAATAGTTTATAAGAAATTAGCGAAAAATGCGGGCATAGCAGAGAACACAAATGCTGCTTTAGACATGGCTTCGGGTGAATATATTTGCCTTTTAGATCATGATGATGTACTGCACCCTAGTGCTCTTTACGAAAATATGAGAGCTATTTGTGAGCACAATGCAGATTTTATTTATTCAGATGAAGCTCCTTTTGTGGGGAATAATATAAAAAACATAGTGGCTTATCACTTTAAACCGGACTTTTCCATAGATTATTTAAGGTCGATAAATTACATTTGCCATTTTACAGTTTTTTCTGGTGCGCTTTTAGAAAAGACCGGGAAATTTAGCAGCGAGTATAATGGAAGTCAAGACCACGATATGATTTTAAGACTTACAGAAAAGGCTAAAAAAATATATCACATAAGAAAAATCATGTATTTTTGGCGGTCGCATAAAGGATCCGTTGCATCTGGCATAGAAGCTAAAACTTATGCTATAGAAGCTGGGAAAAAAGCTGTGCACGATAGTATAGTAAGAAGTGGATATAATTGTGAGGTTACAAGTACAGAAGTTTGTCCTACCGCTTATAGAATAAAGTATGAGATAAAAATACATCCATTAGTCTCTATAATAATTCCAAATTGCGATCATAAAAAAGATTTGAAAAAATGCATAGAATCAATTATTTCCTCAACTACTTACGATAACTACGAGATTGTAATAGTAGAAAATAACAGCAAAAGAGAAAAGACCTTTAATTATTACGATTATTTAACTTCCAATTACGATAATATAAAAGTCTTGAGCTATGAAATTGGCGAGTTTAATTATTCAGAAATTAATAATTGGGGCGTAAAGAATTCAAATGGAGAATATTTGATACTTTTAAATAATGATACCGAGATAATCACCCCTGATTGGATACAAGAAATGCTAATGTATGCGCAAAGGGAAGACGTGGGGGCAGTAGGAGCCATGCTATATTACCCCGATGATACTATTCAACATGCGGGAGTTATTTTAGGGATAGGTGGATTTGCAGGACATTCTCATAAAGGGTTTAGTAAGTCTCATCCAGGATATATGTTTAGAATTTCTGTTTCACAGAATTTATCTGCTGTAACCGGTGCTTGTATGATGCTATCAAGAAAAGTTTTTGATGGAGTAAATGGTTTTGATGAAGAGTTTAAAGTCGCATTTAATGATGTAGACTTATGTATGAAAATAAGAAAATTAGGGTACTTGATAGTTTTTACACCATTTGCTGAGCTTTATCATTATGAATCAAAAAGCCGTGGATATGAAGATACGCCAGAAAAAATTAAACGGTTTAATTCTGAAGTAAAAAGATTTAAAGAAAAATGGCGCGATGAACTTAAAAAAGGTGACCCTTACTATAATCCAAATCTTTCACTAGATTATGAAGATTTCCGCTTAAAGTAAAAAATAAAAATATAAAGTAGAAAAAGGTGTTGTTTTGAGTAACTGTAAAGCTATGAATGATATGAAATTGTTCTATTCTGATTTAAAAAAATTTTTTCCTTTGCTTTTGAACTTATCTGCAAAAGATATAAAGATAAAATATAGAAGATCAGTATTGGGGATTTTGTGGAGCATATTTAATCCACTACTTACTATGTTGGTTTTGACACAGGTGTTCAGCATGCTATTGAAAGTTCAAGTTGAAAACTTTGCTACATACTACATATTGGGATCGTCTTTGTGGAACTTTTTTTCTGAAGCAACCACACTCTCGATGATGTCTATAATCTCTTCATCTGCGCTTATTAAGAAGGTTTATGTACCCAAATATATTTTCCCTCTAGAAAAATGCCTATTCGCACTTATAAATTTTGCATTCAGTATGGTGGCCGTTGTAGTTGTTATGCTATTTCAAGGTACTAAGTTAACCGCTACTTTGCTTTTGTTCCCGATACCTGTATTATACTGTTTTGTGTTCTGCATAGGGTTTAGTCTGATATTAAGCGCACTCACGGTATATTTTAGGGATATCATGCACCTTTATGGTATCTTGCTGACTATTTGGATTTACTTGACTCCTATTATTTATCCGGAGGAATTAATAAAGCACAATTCTGTCATTTACAGTATAGTTAAGTGTAATCCGATGTATTATTTTGTTAAATACTTCAGAGATGTAATGATGTACAATGCTTTACCAACATTCAGTGAAAATTTAATCTGTATTTTCATTTCGTTATTTACTTTACTTTTGGGGGCTATTATATTTAATAAAGCAGAGAAAAAATTTATTTTACATATTTAGTCTAGAGCGGAAGAGCTTACGTTAATCGTTAGCTGTTTCAAAAATAGGAGAAAATAAAATGGATAAGAACAATAATGCAGTTGAATTAAGAAATGTAGAAATGCACTTCAATATGAACAAAGAAAAGCTGTATAGCTTGAAGGAGTATTTCATTAAGTTTATGAAAAGGGAGCTTCGCTTTGAAAGATTTATAGCTCTGCAAGATATATCCTTCGATATAAAAAAAGGTGACGTTTTTGGGATTTTAGGCTTAAATGGAAGTGGCAAAAGTACTACGCTCAAATTAATCTCCGGGATATTGTCGCCTACTAAAGGACAGATCAAAACTTACGGAACGATAGCACCTCTTATTGAGCTTGGGGCAGGCTTCGATATGGACTTAACTGCCAGGGAAAATATATACTTAAACGGTTCTGTTTTAGGGTATTCTAAGAGATACATGGATGAAAGATTTGACGATATAGTTGAATTCTCCGAGATGCAAGATTTCTTAGATACTCCCATGAAAAACTATTCTTCCGGTATGGTGGCAAGGGTGGGGTTTGCCATTGCCACTATGACTACGCCGGATATATTGATAGTGGATGAAATCTTATCTGTAGGAGATTTCCATTTTCAGCAAAAATGCGAAGAAAGGATAAATAAAATGATCGATGGCGGTACCACAGTGATAATCGTATCACATTCCATCGATCAAATAGAGAGACTCTGCAAAAATTGCGTTTGGCTAGAAAACGGCAAAATAAAAATGATAGGAGACGCAAAAGAAGTCTGCGATGCTTATAAGAAATCTTGAGAAAAAAGCAAGTTAAAAGTATCGGTAATCTAAAACTTCACTCATCATTAGCTTACTTACTTCAACGGTTCAATAATTTTTCTATTATCTCATCTATATGCATTCCTCTAGAGCCCTTAAAAAGCACTGTGTCTCCGCTTTTTAAATTATCCTTTAAAAAATGAAACGCATCTACATTGTTTGCAAAGCTCTGAGTGATTACATTTTTGTTGTGTTTTTTTATTTCATCTGCTATGCTTTTAGCCTCTTGTCCTACAGTTACCAGTATATCTACGTTTGTTTTAGCTACATGCTCCCCCAAAGCAAAGTGTAATTGTTTAGATGCTTCGCCTAACTCCAGCATATCTGCTAGCACGGCGATACTCCTTGTTTTTTTCTCTTTTTTATACATATTCAAAACATCTATAGCATTTATCATGGAATCCGGATTTGCATTGTATGTATCGTCGATAATGCTGATGGATATTGTTTTTTTGTCGCTTTTCTTTATCTGCACATTTTCTAGCAAGCATTGCCTTTTTGCTAAAGGTGCATATTTGAGGAAAGCTTTTTGCATATCCTTTATTGCTACCCCTAAATATTGCCCTACTGCAAGCCCTGCCAATGCGCTATAAACATTGTGCCACCCAATGGAAGGGATAGTGATCATAGTTTGGCTTTCTTCTCTATCCGTTTTATTTATGAGTTTAAATCGAGTTTCGTTATTTCCAAAGGTTATATTTTCAGCTTTAAAGTCGCTGTCACTCTTTAGCCCGAATGTTATTATTTTATAATTCTTATCATTTTTTATCTTAGATAGCATCTTGTCATCTTTGTTTATAAATAGCACAGAATCCCCACCAAAATTTTTTGTTATCTTTAACTTTTCATCCATGATATTTTTTTGCGTTTTCAAATTCTCAATATGCGTCACACCGATGTTTGTCAAGACTGCAAAAGTCGGCCTTACTATATCTGCTAATTTATCCATTTCTGAAAATTCACTTATTCCCATTTCTATTACCGATACATCATTATCCTCTTGCAAATCAAAAAGTGTCATAGGGATGCCAACCTGGCTATTTAAGTTGCCTTTTGTTTTATGCACGTTAAACTTCTCAGATAACGCCAATGCTACCATTTCTTTAGAGGATGTATTCCCTACGCAGCCCGTGATACCTACTATAGGGATATGAAATTTATTGCGATAAAACTTAGCTAAATCTTGCAAAGCATTTATCGTACTCTTCACCTTTATATAAATTTTACATGGCAAAAAATCTGATGCTTCTTCATCTGTCAACGTAGCCACTGCACCATTGGTCAAAGCATCATTTATAAATTTATGCGAGTCCACTCTTTCTCCATGGAGCGGCACAAACAATGCATTTTTCTCTACCTCTTTACTATTTATGCTTATCGAGTTTATCTTGCATTTTAGATTACTTTCATTATTATCGCTCAATAACCATCCGTTCGTTGCTTTCAATATTTCTTCGATCGATAGGTGCACCAAATATCTCCTCACTTACAATTTAATTATGATTAGAAGTTTTTCGTATATCCTTTTTTCATTAAAATCTCTGCTACCACTTCTCTTTCGTCAAAGTGATATTTTTTTCCGTTTTTCTCCTGGTAATCTTCGTGTCCTTTCCCTGCCAATATGATTATATCCCCGGGTTCTGCTATATCTATACTATATTCGATCGCCTCGTATCGGTCAGGGATTAAAACATATTTGCCATTGGTCTTTTTTATGCCAATCTCTATGTCCCTTAGGATATCATTCACATTTTCATCTCGCGAATTATCTTCTGTTATGATCGATAGATCCGATAAATTCCCGGAGACTTCGCCCATTTCGTACCTTCTGCCTTTAGGGCGATTCCCGCCCGCGCCAAATAAAGTTATTAATCTATGTGGGTGATAGGCCCGCAGGGTTGATAGGACATTTTCCATACTTAACGCATTGTGGGCGTAGTCGATCAATATGGTGTAGTCTTTTGGTCCTTCTAGGACTTCTATCCTACCTTTTACTTTTATGTTTTTTAACCCCGAGAGGATGCTTTCTTGAGAAGCCGCAAATTCATTAGCTACACTGATAGCCGCCAGAGCATTATATGCACTAAACTTCCCCGGTATGGCAACTTTTACTTCAAAGTTTAAATCTCCTGCCAGAGTAAATTTTATCCCTACGAAATCTTTATCCAAGAGGAGCTTCTCGTCTTTTGCGTATATGTCTGCGTTTTGGCCGAATCCATACGTTTTAACTTTGCAAGTATGTAAATTTAAAACTCTCTCGAAATTTTTATCATCTTTATTCAATATCCCAACTTTGCATTTTCGGAAAAGTAAGCTTTTGCACTCAATATATTCTTCCATATCAGCATGTTCATTTTGCCCAATATGATCATTTGAAAAATTCGTAAAAACACCGTAATCAAAAACGAAACCATCTAATCTATGCTCCTTTAGTCCTATCGACGAAGCTTCTATAACCGCTACTTTGCAGCCACTTTTCACCATTAAATCTAGGTACTTCTGTACCTCGTAAGATTCAGGCGTTGTATTGTTTGTCTTGATAGTATTGCCATCCACCACGACGCCTAATGTCCCTATCAGCCCAGTTTTTATCCCTTCGATTTGTAATATTTCCCTAATCATGCTGGCTGTCGTCGTCTTCCCCTTGGTTCCTGTTATTCCTATGGTCTTTAATTTACTTGCAGGATGCCCAAAGAATTCAGCTGCCATAAAGGCCAAAGCTTTTCTGGTATCCTTTACCATCACTACTGTAGCGGATTGTGGGGCTTTTATTGCCCTTTCAGCCACTATAGCGATAGCTCCACCTTTTATTGCATCATTTATATACTCATGCCCATCAAAATTACTCCCCGCCAAGCAAACAAATACACTCTGTTTTGTTACTTTCCTTGAATCGTACACTATGTCCGTTATTTCAATATTTTCATTCCCTGCGACTGTTTTATGCTCTACGTCTCTAAGTATGTCTTTTAACCTCATGATAAACCGACTCCTTGCGATATATAAACTTATCCGCGTTTACTTCAGTCTACGCTTAAGTATCTTTTTTGATTACGCACAAAACCGCCCTAAAAAGCTTGGGCGGTTTTAAGCTTATGGTGGGCCATCAGGGACTCGAACCCCGGACCAACCGGTTATGAGCCGGTTGCTCTAACCAACTGAGCTAATGGCCCTGAATTTTCTTAACTTAAAATATTATACCAGCTTTTTTTTCGTAAGTCAACGGTTTGTAGTTAAAGGCAATGCGGCATTGCAAAAAGGGAATAGATAGAGTAAAATAAAAAGTATGAAAAAAGAAATGAAATGCCCAAAATGCGGGAGAAAAGAAAAAGTAAAAAATGGATTCAACAGAGGGAAACAAAGATATAAATGTAAAAACTGTGGATG
>JAFVAZ010000064.1 GCA_017480265.1 Clostridia bacterium | reverse complement strand
GGCCCGATATTGATAACTGCTGCTATCTTTATAGCACTTTTTCCCTTTTTCATTTTTTAGCCCCTCTTTATTATATTATTGGGATCGCTCACCAAAAAATTAAAAATAAGGAGTTAAGTAAAGACAATTATAAATATTAGTTAGAGATCTATATTAAATATTTAATTGTGAGCTTTCAAATTACAAATCAACTACTGCGCATTCCTTAAGCTTTGCAGAAATTTTTTAAAATAATCCGGTAATTCTGACTCAAACTCTAAATACTCACCTGTGCGAGGATGTATAAACCCTATATACTTTGCATGCAAGCACTGCCCCTTTAGCTGTGAGATTACCTTCTTGGGGCCATAAACTACATCTCCCGCTACCGGATGACCTATATAAGCCATATGTACTCTGATCTGATGCGTCCTGCCTGTTTTTAAAGTTAACCGCACATGAGTAAAACCCTCGTACCTTGCTACTACCTTGTAGTGTGTGATCGCCTCCTTAGATTTTTCCATCCTTACCATCATCTTTTTCCTATCCACTTTATGCCTCCCAATAGGCGCATCTATAATCTCCGCATCATCTTTTAAGTTGCCGTAAACTATGGCTTCATATTGCCGAGAGAACGAATGTTCCTTGATTTGTTCGGCTAAATTCACATGCGCAAAGTCACTTTTGGCTACTATCAATAGGCCACTCGTGTCCTTATCGAGCCTATGCACTATCCCCGGCCTTACCACATCGTTCACACCAGATAAACTCCCCATGCAATGGTACAATAAAGCATTCACCAAAGTATGCTCATAGTTGCCTGCTGCCGGATGCACTACCATCCCTTTCGGTTTATTTACAACCAATAAATCTTTATCTTCATAGACTATATCCAGCGGAATATTTTCCGGCGCTAAACTAAGCTTCCTCTGGGTAGGTAAGATTACTTTTATCGAGTCATTTGGCTGCACGCGGTAATTTTTATCCTCCAGCATTTTTTCATTTATATAGACATTCCCGTCTTTTATCAAGTTCTGTATCTTAGACCTTGTGAGTTCCGGTACTTTTATAGATATTGCTTTATCTATTCTTTCTTTTTCTAAGGATTCAAAATCTTGCTTCCCTTTTACGATGATATTTATTTCTTTTAGCAATTTAATTTCCCTCACTTTTGTTTTTTAAAGGAGCATTTTTGCAAAAGCAGATATAAACTACTAGCACCACCACCCCCGCTGTGATGCAATAATCGGCGAAATTGCATATTGGAGGAAAAAACGAGACCTTTATATAATCTATCACATATCCTCGCAATAGCCTATCTATAGCATTCCCGACACCGCCCCCTGCTATTAAACTTAATCCCAGTTTTAATAGCTTATCGTCCGATTTTTTCCTCAGCATAGCATATAAATAAAAACTCAACAGCAATACAACCAATAAGATGAACATATATTTTGCCCCTTGCAAGAGCCCGAACGCTGCCCCCAGATTCTCAGTATAAGTAAACCTCAATATACCATTGAAGAGAGATATATCTTGCTTGCCTTTTATATTATTTGCAACTAAGATTTTTAATGTCTGATCTATCCCTGCAACTAAAATCGTTACCACAAAATACAGTATCATCTACATTACCTGCTAATACACACTCAAAAATGCGGCATATTTTGGGGCGTACCATATGACCTCTGCGCCCAAAAACTTACAAACGTTAAATATACAAAGTGTTTTGGTAGCTTCTTTGTTTTATTATATTTCTAAGTGTTTAGTATCTTTCTGCATCGTTCGCAAATTTTATCTGCTCCTACCGTTTCGCTATAGCTCCAGCATCGTTCGCATTTTTCGCCAGGAGCTTTTTTTACGGTTATTGCTACGTTTTTATTTTTTTCGCCTATCATCTCTCCATCGTTGTCGTTCAGGATCTTTACGGAGGAAACGATGAATATTTCTTTAAGTATTGCTTTATTTTCTGAAAGTTTGGCAAAAGCTTCGCCCTCGCAATGGAGCTCTACTTCTGCTTCTAGTGATGAGCCAATTACTTTATTTCCCCGGGCAAGTTCCAGGGCTTTTGTTACATCAGAGCGAATTCCTTCTAAATTATCCCACAGTTCTGACATTTGGGCATCTATATCCAAATCAAACTTGCTTGGCATAGAGTTCATCAAAATTGACTCTTTGCAGTCAGCAACTTCACTCGGCAAGCTGTGCCAGATTTCTTCCGACGTAAATGCCAATATCGGGCTAATGAGCTTAACCAATGAGTGCAAAATTAAGTAAATCGCAGTCTGGGCAGCTCTTCTGGTCGTGCTGTCTGCGGCTTCCACATAGAGTCTATCCTTTAAAATATCCAAGTAGTAGTTTGACATATCTACAATGCAGAAGTCATAAACACTATGATAAACCTGATAAAATTCAAATGCATCGTATGCGCTCAAGGTCCGTTCTATCAATTCATTTAATTTAGATAGCGCCCATTTATCAAGGGGTAAAAGCTCATCTAGTGCAACCTTGTCTTTTTCTGGGTCAAAGTCATATAAATTGCCCAAGATAAACCTTGCAGTGTTCCGGATCTTTCTATATGACTCGGAAAGTTGCTTTAAAATCTCCGGAGAAATCCTCATATCTGAATGATAGTCGGCAGAAGATACCCATAACCTCAATATATCTGCACCATACTTATCGACAACCGTTTGCGGCTCTACGCCATTGCCTAAAGATTTAGACTGCTTCCTGCCTTCTCCATCTACTACCCAACCGTGCGTCACTACTGCCTTATAAGGAGCCTTCCCGCAGAATGCTACGCAAGTCAATAGCGACGACTGAAACCATCCTCGGTATTGATCGGCACCTTCTAAATAAAGATCCGCCGGGAAGCTAAGTTCTTCTCTTTCTTTGCAAACGGCTAAATGCGTAGACCCAGAATCAAACCAAACATCCATTATATCCGTTTCTTTTTTGAATTCGTGCCCGGAACATTTTTTACAAGTTAGCTCGTGCCCGTTTGTTAATTCTGCCACACTTTTTTCATACCAGGCGTTGGAACCTTCCTCTTCAAAAATTTTGGCTATTTTCAAGATCAAATCCTTATCGACTAATGGTTCCTCGCAATTTTTGCAGAAGAATACAGGTATCGGTACGCCCCATTTCCTTTGCCTAGATATACACCAGTCTTTTCTCTCTCTTACCATTGCAGCGATCCTGTCTTCGCCCCAAGCCGGTACCCACGTAACTTTTTGAATCTCCTGCAAAGCATTCTCTTTAAATTTATCAATTGAACAAAACCATTGTTCTGTGGCTCTGAAAATTACTGGATTTTTACACCTCCAGCAATGAGGATACTGATGATCTATTTTTTCTACTGCAAATAAATTCCCTGCTTGCTCCAAAAATTGCGTGATGGGTTTATTCGCCGCTCCTACCTTTAGCCCTGCGAACTGCCCCGCCTCATCCGTCAAGGTTCCGTCTTTATCCACAGGGACTATTACCTGCAATTCTTCATAATTCCTGCAAACTTCGTAATCTTCTACACCGTGCCCCGGCGCCGTATGTACGCACCCGGTGCCTGATTCTAAAGTTACGTGGTCCCCTACTATGACTAAAGACTCTCGGTCTAAAAACGGATGCTTCAATTTCATCATTTCTAGCTCCGCACCCTTTATGCTCCCTAAGACTTGATAATCTTGTTTCTCGGCTATTTCCATAGCTTTTTTGTATAGGTCTTTTGCCATTATATAGTATTCGTCTTTGTGCTTTATAAGCGAATAATCGAAATCTTTCCCTACGCATACGGCTACATTGCCCGGCAAAGTCCAGGCTGTAGTGGTCCAGATAACAAAATAAGTTTGGGAAAGATCGGCACCCATAGAAGCCAATTTATTTTCATCGCTTGTTACTTTAAATTTCACGTAAATAGAATGGCAAGTGTCATTTTCGTACTCTATCTCGGCTTCCGCTAGCGCGGTCTTGCAGTCGGAGCACCAATACACGGGCTTTAAGTCTCGATAAACGTACCCTTTATCTGCCATATCTGCAAAAAGTTCGATCTGCTTTGCCTCAAAATTTTTCTGCAGTGTTATATACGGATTGCTCCAGTCAGCCAAGACGCCTAGTCTTTTGAATTGATTTCGCTGGTCATCCACGTATTTTAATACAAAATCTTTACATATCTTTCTTAGCTCTGCCGTAGACATATCCCGCGAACTTTCCAAACCGGCTTTTTGTCTAGCTTTCAGCTCTGTTGGTAAGCCGTGAGTATCCCACCCTGGCACAAAAGGCGAGCAAAAGCCCGTCATACTTTTATATCTAACCACGAAGTCTTTTAATATTTTATTTAGCGCATGGCCCATATGGATGTCTCCATTGGCATAAGGTGGACCATCGTGAACAATGTATTTGGGTTTATCTTGGTTTTTTATTTGCAGTTTTTCATAAATCCTGCTATCCTCCCACTTTTTTAGCATCTGCGGCTCCAATTGCGGCAGACCTGCCCTCATAGGGAAGCTAGTTTTTGGCAAATTTAAAGTGCTATTGTAATCTTCCAACATATATCATTCTCCTCTTTCGTTTTCTCACAAACAAACTCTTTTAGGTTCAAGCGCGGATCACACGGCATAGCCTCGCGTAAAAACCAAAAAATTAATTGCTGTTAAATAATCTTACCGGAGGCTCATTGTCCGCCTTCAAATCATAATTTTCCCCAAACTTCAAATCTTTAAACTTTTCATTAACTTTGTCTCTATTCATACGGGTACTATCAATTACATTAGATTTTTCGCTATCGTTTTCTTTTGTTGCGGCTTTATTCTCAGTAGCTTCTTGATTTATATTATTTGCATTTTTGTTTATTTCCTTTATCTTGTCTTCGCTTACTCTATCTTCAGAATTTAAGGAATTAATCAATTTTAAATGTTCTTTATAGAGCGATAGTATATTTGATCTAAACTCCCTTACAGATTTCTTTAAGTTACTTAATGTTTCTTTCTCTTTAAGTATTTCCTGCTTGGCTTGAGAGGTTATCTTCTCTGCTTCCTCCTTTGCCTTTTTTATTATCTCATCTGCTCGTGTTTTAGATTCTTCTATGGTATCATCTTCTATCTTCTGCGCTTTGATCAATGCATTTCTTACGCTTTCTTCTTGGTTCCTATATTCATTCACTCTATGGGCCAAGACCTTTACCTTTGCAACTAACTCTGCATTATCATTTTGCAACTTCTCATATGAATCTCTTACTTTATCTATGAAATTATCTACATCCTCAGCCTTGTACCCACCTACTCTGGCTTTTCCTAATCTAATCTTCTCAATTTCATTTAAAGTTAACATTTTAACTTTTCCCGCTTTCTACATGAAATTTATCTCAAAATCCCTATTATAAACTTCTATTAAAAATATACACCATTATTCTCTAGTTCATCCAATAAATCTACACCCGCTAATCCTACATTATATGGGGTTATTATATATGTACTTGTAGCTACTCTTTTTATTTGTCCGCTGTTTGCATATGCCACTCCGCTTAAGAAATCTATGATCCTTCTGGCTACATCTTTGCTGGTATTTTCTAGGTTCAAAACTACCGTATGCATTTTTATCAGTTCGTCTGCTATCTCTCTGGTATCTTCCCCAAACCTTTCCGGCTTAAATAAGACCACTTGCAACTGCGCCGTAGCATGAATGTTTACCACCTTGTTCCCAGCTTGATCTGCCCTATTTTTCTGCGCTTTTTCAAGGTTTTCTCTCTTAGAAGCTAATATTTCATTATTATCTTCATAGTCATAATCAAAATCATCCTCCGGCGGAGTCCATATATCCTTTAATTTTTGTACTAATCCTGCCATATTTATTCCTCCTTAAATAATAACTTAAAATCTTTAAACTAAAAATAACGTATAATAATATTATCTAATTTTTCTCTGATAATGTCAATAAACAAAAAAATTAAACTTTCACTTTGGGGCTTTAAAGCTTAGCCTAGCTGTATAAATACTTTTTTATTTTTTTCCCTTCATATAAATCCACCCCTCGCACTACTATCTCATCATATTGCTCTATATATTTCCCTGAAAAGATCTCGTCTGCTGCAGGCTTTTCTTTACATATAGCAAACTTTTCATCAATATGAGTTATAATTATCTCTTTAAAAATAAGCTGCTTATTTTTTACTACATATACTCCCTGCACTTTTTTTTCTACTGTTTCTTCTTCACCATTTTCATTTTTCACAGTTTTGCTCATCATCTTCTCGTGTATCGCTTTTTTGTTAACTTTTAGTCCCGAATATTCGAAAAAATTGATTTTAACTTTTTCTTTTCTTATATTCAATATGTCTCTGTTCAAATAATTAGATTTCAGAATTATACATATATCCGCGGAAGTTCCATCATCATTCATAGCCACAACATTCGCCGGGATCTTATCTATATTTGCACTAAATAAAAGTAAACTTACGCTATTTCCTATTACTAAATTTTTCGCTTGATCCTTAGCAATACAGCAAACCATATACCAATAGGGCAAGTTTACTATTTTAGCTATAGCGTTGGTTTTTTCTCCTTTGGACTTCAATAATTCCTGCAATTGGCTTTTATTCATGCTTTCAGCAGCATCATAGTCACATGCATTTTCAAAACCATCTACATTCCCTACAAAGTATCCGGATTCACTTGCTACAATCGTTCCCACTTTTTCTTTTGGGCCAATAGCTATTTTCTCTCTTTGCTTTTTTAGGTCTTCGAGCCTTTCAGAAAAGCTATAAGTCTTATCCACTATAGCCTGTCTTTCATTTAGTAAGTACAATATATCCTCTTTGTTTTTCATTAAATCTGCAAAACCGTTGTCATTTACGCAACTGAAAAATTTTTTTAGAATTTGATGCGTCCTTTTCTCCAAATAATTAAGATTTGTTGATATTTTATTTTTGTCTTTTTCCAGCGCTTCCAGCGTCGATATCTCCTTATCTAACCGTTCCAGCTCTTTTTGCTGCAGGTTACTGGCTTCACTTTTGTATATCTGAGCTATTGTCCCGCCTTTGTTTATTTTCTCGCCATCATTTAATAAAAAATTTATACTACCCTCTTTGTTATTTAAAACTTCCGTCTCTTTCCTTAAGATGATCCCATCTGCGTAAACTGATCCGGTTATCGATCCGTTTAATATCACTTCTGTTTTTATCCCATACATATAAACTACATAAAATCTATATCCTACCAAGAGTAATACTGCCACTGCAGCTATTCCCCATGCAAATTTTTTTGATTTCCTATGCATTTTGAGCCCCTTATACTTCACTCTTTTTTTACTTTATTTTTACTAAAAATTATATCATACGTCTCTATTCAAAATCCAGCGCTTAGTGTATATTTTGGCAATCACATCCAAGCTCTCGTAATTATCTACATAGATCCATTCCACTCTGGGGTCCCTCCTAAACCAAGTCAACTGCCTTTTTGCGTATCTTCTGGTAGTTTTTTTTAATTCTTCAACTGCACTACTTAAGCTGATCTCTCCCCTAAAGTACGGAATGAATTCTTTATAGCAAATGGCATTGAGTGCGGTCTTGCTGCATTTTTTAGCCAATATCCTAGCGCATTCATCCAGCAGCCCTTCTTGCATCATGATATCTACTCTATGATCTATTCTGCTATATAATTGGGCCCTATCTCTATATGTAAGGCCCAATATAGTGGGGGTATATATCGGCGCGTTTTTTCGTGAATTTTCCATCTGTTTTGTTTTATTAATGCCGCTGACCTTATACATCTCTAAAGCTCTTATTATTCTTTTAGTATTATTTGGGTGGAGCTTTTCATACGTTTCGTAGTCTACTTCTTTTAGCTCTTTTAGCAAAGGTTCTACGCCTTCTTCTTTTAAGCGGTCTTCTAGTTTTTTTCTCACTTCACTGTCACTATTTTTCATAGAGAAGTCCACATTATCCAGCAATGAATTTACATAAAGCCCTGTCCCTCCGCATACTATGGGCAATTTCCCTTTTGCATATATTTTCGAAATTTCCTCTTTAGCCAATTTAACATAATCCGCTACGCTGAATTCTTCATCTATATCTAAGAAATCTATTAAATGATGCGGGATCCCCTGCATCTCTTCTTTTGTTGGTTTGGCCGTGCCTATATTCATTTCTTTATAAATCTGCATAGAGTCTGCCGAGACGACCTCACCGTTTAGATTTTTAGCCAGGTCTACAGCTAATTTTGTTTTTCCGGAAGCTGTCGGACCAACTATAGCCAATATCTTTATCCTGTTATTTTCTGTTGCATTTTCACTCAAGCTACACTCACGCCCTCCCAAATTGCTTTTCTATCTCGCTTTTTTTTATGATCATAGAAATCGGTCGACCATGAGGGCAATACTTAATATTTGGATTTTGTTTTAGTTTTTCTATCAAAGTCCATATCTCTTCTCTTTCACATTTTAAGCCTCCTTTTATAGCTGCTCTGCATGCTACATTTTGATATAACCACTGCTTATACGAGGCTTCTATATCTGATTTATGCTCCAATATATGCGCTGCCATCTCTATGATAATATTTTTTATATCTGGGGTATCTAAAGCAAGCGGCGTCGCCCGTGTCACTACAGTTCCTTCTCCAAAGTCCTCTACCATAAAGCCAGCATCTTCAAACAATTTTAAATTATTAATAACTGCATCATATTCATCTTTGCTCAGGGTCACTATAACCGGTTCCAATAAAACTTGCGAATATGGCTTATCTTTCTTCGCCATTAGGTCTTCGTAAATCAATCTTTCGTGAGCTGCGTGCTTATCTATGATAATAAGATCCGTTTTGTTTATCTGAGCGATTATGTATGTATTAAACACTTCGCCGATTAAAGCAAAACTATCTATGCTATCTCCTTCGCTCGGGTAAATTTTCGCCTGTTCTCCGGCTTCCGGAACTTTGATGGCATCAAAACTATTATACAAAGATTCGGCTACTCTAGCTTTATCTTGGGCAGATTTTTTTATATTTTTGCTTGATTCTTCTTTAATATTTAAGCCTATAATTTCTTTAGAGCCTAATTCTTTTCGTTCTGCAGAGGTTTCGTTGCCATTTTTATAAATTTCCGCTTCTACTGTATTTTTATTAAAAAGATCATAGCTAAGAGAGCCTTGCTCGTAGCCTGTGTTTTTGATTTTCTTAGGGATAAAGATTTCTATATCATCCTCGCAACTGCTATCTACATTATTTTTGGGATTGCTATTTATACTAAAAAGATCAAGCTTTCTATGCTCTTTAAGCGGCTCTTCATCTGCATTAAGAATACCATTCTTTATATCAGGCTCTGGAGTTTCCTCCTCTAATGGCGCTTGCTTTACAGTATTTTCGCTATTTTTCTCATGCGTTGGCTTCACCACCCCTAATTGCATATTTATCGGCATGTCTTTGTGCAGCAGGGCTGATTTAACTCCATGATATATTAACTCAAACACAGGCTTTTCATTCACAAAACGAACCTCTACCTTTGATGGATGGACATTTACATCTATACAGTCAAATGGCACAGATATATATATAACGCAAGAAGGAAACTTTTGCACCATTATCGAGCCTTTGTACGCTTCCTCCAGTGCTACCATAGCCGTCCTTGTTTTCACATATCTACCATTGATGAAAAAGTGCTGCATACTTCTGCTGGGCCGTGCTTTGCTCGGCAAACTTATGAACCCTGATACTTTCAAATTATTCAAACTGTAGTTGATAGGTATCAAGCCTTCACTAAATTCTTTGCCATATACAGAATAAATAGCGGACTCGATCTTATCATCTCCCGGAGTATCTAAGATTTCTTTTCCGTCCCGTATAAATCTGAAGCTTACCTCCGGATGAGATAGCGCCAAGCAATCGAGTAATTTTGCTATAGCATTTGATTCTGATATATCTTTTTTCAAAAATTTCAATCTTGCGGGTATATTATAGAATAAATCCCTTACAATTATGCTAGTACCCTTTGATGCGCCTATATCTTCCAATTCTCCTTCTTGTCCGCCCAAAAGCTCATATCTCGTCCCTAGGTCTTCGTTGGCAGCTTTTGTGATTATCTCCATTTTAGAAACAGCAGAGATAGACGGCAAAGCTTCTCCCCTAAAGCCCAAGGTGGAGATCTTATTTAAATCATCTTCTTTAAAGATTTTGCTCGTAGCATTTTTTAAGAAAGCTTTCTTTACGTCTTCTCTTTCTATTCCTTCTCCGTCATCTGAAACTCTCATATACGTAATGCCGCCGTTTTTTATCTCTACAGTCACATTTTTGCTCTTAGCGTCTATGGAGTTTTCTACCAGTTCCTTTATTACCGAGCTAGGTCTTTCTACCACCTCTCCAGCTGCAATTAACTCCGCTACGTGTTTTTTTAATATATTAATTTTACTCATTTTGGTTCTCTCTTTTCTCTTGAATTATAAACTTTAATTTGTAAATAATTTTATTATAATTATTTTCTGGCAAAATGCTAGATATTTTAATTTTTAAGTTATATAATAACTTAAATGAAATTAATTGGAGGTAAGTTTTATGTCAACAAAAGGTATAAAGGCACTAAATGACGACGCTCTTGAAAATATTTCCGGTGGTCAAGCTGATGAAAATTACCTAAAGAAAGCTGCTATGTATTGGGCTATGAATGACGGCGGGGTTACTTTTAATAAATTTTGCGAGCAAGTTCATCTAAGCCCAGAAGAGATCCAAGATATTAAAAATGGACTGTATCACCTTTAGTAGAGAAGCCACTTCAACCTAGTCTTTTAAATCATTCACAAATTTAAATAATATATTCATAGATTCAATCGGCGTAAGTGTGGTTGGATCTATCTTTTTGATTTCCTCTGCAATCTTCGTGATTTTGGGGTCTAGTTTATCATCTGTTTTTAGCGTCATTTGCTCTGGTAGGTTGCGGTATATCACTTGCTTGCCTGACTCTAATTCCCTTAATACTTCGCGGGCTCTTTCAATTATCTGATTTGGCACGCCGGCTAATTTTGCTACTTCTATGCCGTAGCTATCGTCTGCTCCACCTCTTACTATTCGCCGCAAGAAAATCAAGTCATCTCCTCGTTTTTTTGCTGCAATATTATAATTTTTCACCCCTTCTAAGCTATCTTCCAGTGCGATAAGCTCGTGGTAATGGGTTGCGAATAAAGTTTTGCACCCTAATTTTTCTTTATCTTGTACATACTCCAAGACAGCCTTAGCTATGCTCATCCCGTCAAATGTAGACGTCCCCCTACCGATTTCATCCAAAATGACCAAACTATTCTGAGTAGCGTTTTTTATTATATTTGCAACTTCTACCATCTCCACCATGAATGTCGATTGCCCACTTGACAGATCATCGCTTGCGCCTACCCTGGTAAACACGCTATCAACTATCCCAAGTCTAGCTTCTTTTGCCGGGACAAAGCTGCCAATCTGCGCCATTATCGAGATCAGCGCTACTTGACGCATATAAGTGGATTTACCTGCCATATTAGGACCGGTGATCACAGCTACTCGATTTGCATTTCTATCCAGCGTCACATCATTTGGGACAAATAAGGTATCTTTTGAAAGCTTCTCCACTACCGGATGTCTGCCTTCTTTTATTATTATCTCGCCAGTATTTGCCACGTTTGGCTTAGTGTAATTATTTTTATAAGCTACCTTAGCTAAAGAATATATCACATCTAGCTTTGCGATATTATTAGCTGTAGTCTGCACCCTTTTTAGATTATCGGCAATTTGCTTCCTGATGTATACAAATGTTTCATACTCCAGCTGCATAGAGCGATCTTTCGCGCCTAGAATCTTGCTTTCAAGTTCTTTTAAATCTGCAATTATATATCTTTCGCAATTAGATAAAGTTTGCTTCCTTATATAATGCTCCGGGACTTTATTTTTAAAAGAATTGGAAACCTCTATATAATACCCAAAAACTTTATTGTAACCTACCTTAAGCTTAGAAATCCCGGTTGCTTGCTTTTCTCTAGCTTCGATTTTCGCTATGATATCTTTCCCGTTTATCAAGCTGTCTCTAAGGTCATCTATCTCCTTGCTGTATCCTTTTCTTATTATCCCGCCTTCTTTTATTGATATCGGTATATCTACGTCTACTATAGCTTCATCGATGAGCTCCTTGATGTCTTCAAGGGCATCTATCTTATTTTCTATTTCTGATAAAAGCTCCGCCTTTACATTTTTAAGCTTTACTTTTAATCCGGGCAACTTCTCTGCTGCTGCACAGATAGCTCGCAAGTCTCGTGCATTTGCCGAAGAATATACCACTTTAGTTATTAATCTTTCTAAATCATAAACGCCCGATAACTCCTCACCCACTTCATCCATGAGTTTTATATCCTCTACAAATTCTTCGACTGCATCTTGCCTTTTTATTATTTGAGTTAAGTTTAAAAGCGGCCTTTCTACATAAGTCCTGAGAAGCCTTTTGCCCATTGCTGTTTTGGTAGAATCTAAAACCCATAAAAGCGACCCGACTTTCTCCCGACTTCTCATCGTCTCTACAAGCTCTAAATTCCTGCAAGTATTTAAATCCAACTTCATAAATTCATCTATACTGTATATTTGGATAGAGTTTATATTTTCAATAGCACTTTTCTGGGTTTCTTTTAAATATCCCAATAAAATAGCTATGCTATGCACTAAGCTTGCGCTAGTGATGCCTAACTTCTCTATATATTGGCATTTAAATTGCTCTAAGATTACCTTTTCGCATTCTTCTTTAGGTTTAAGATCCATCTTTAAAAACTCAACAAAGCTATGTAATTTTTCCTTAGAAAACGCCACGACATTCTCAAAATCCTTCTCCGCTCCGGTAATAAGGATCTCCTTGGGCCTAAATTTAGTCAATTCAGAAATTAATTTCTGATCTATATCCTCTCCGCTGATATCCGTCGCGCTGATTTCTCCTGTTGATATATCGCAAACACAAAAACCCGTTGAGCCATCAAGACTAAAGATTGAGCAGATATAGTTATTTTTCCCTTCATCCAGCATAGTGTTCTCTATCACCGTGCCCGGCGTTATCACCCTGGTGATATCTCTTTGCACTAATCCTTTGCTAGAAGGCTCGCTCGTTTGGTCGCATATCGCTACCTTATAACCCTTTTCTACCAATCTTGCTATATAAGCTTCGCAGCTATGGTAAGGTACACCACACATTGGGGCTCTTTCTTCTTGACCGCAATCTCTCCCTGTCAAGGTTAGCTCCAGCTCTTTTGCCACTAGTTTTGCGTCATCGTAGAACATCTCATAAAAATCCCCAAGCCTAAAAAATAATATGGAATCTTTATACTTTTCTTTTATATTGAAATATTGTTTCATCATAGGCGATAATTCTGCCATAATCTTCACATCCCCTGTAATGTTAATTTAATTTCTTATTTTATCTATAATTTATGACTAATCTCCGCAAACTTCACCTAATAAATTGCATCTTCTGGCGCCTGTTATTTCCACATCTGCAAACTTCCCTATTAAATCTTTTTTGCCCTTTATTTCTACGACTATCCCACCACCGGTTCTACAGGTTAATTTTCCCTCATTTGGCGACGCGCATTCTACTAAAACTTTCTCGATTTTCCCAATTTGCTCGCGGTAGATTTCATCAGAAATACTGCTTTGCAGTTCCAGCAATCGCCTAAATCTTTCTTGCTTTTCTTTTTTGGAGGTTTTATCTTCCATCTTGCTGGCAGGAGTCCCCGGCCTTTTGGAATATATAAAAGTAAACAAAGAAGAAAATTTAACTTCCTTTATTAAGCTTAAGGTATCTTCAAATTCTTCGGTTGTTTCACTCGGGAAGCCAACTATCACATCGCTAGTTAAAATTATATCCGGGATCTTCATTTTAGCATAGTTTACTATGCTAAGATATCTCTCCCTATTGTAGTGCCGATTCATCTCTTTTAGTATCCTATTATTCCCGGACTGAAAAGGTAGGTGCAAATGATGACAAATATGCTTACTTTGCGCAATTGTGTCTATTAATTCAAAGCTGGCGTCTTTAGGGTGCGATGTCATGAATCTAACCCAGAATTCTCCGTTTATTGCATCTATCTTCTTTAAAAGATCCGCAAAGTTGATTTTCTCCCCCAAGCCTTTTCCATATGAATTTACATTTTGGCCCAAAAGCGTTATGTCTTTATAGCCTTTATCCACAAGCTCTTTAATCTCTGAAATAACAGACTCCGGGGCTCTGCTTTTCTCTCTTCCCCTCACATAAGGTACTATGCAGTAAGAGCAAAAGTTATCGCAGCCATACATTATCGGTACCGAAGCTTTTAATTTATTTCCTCTGAATGTCGGGATATCTTCGTCTATTATATCTCTAGATTTTCCTCTTTCTACTATTATTTTGTCTCTTTCTTTCATAGCACTATACAGCATCTGCGGTAAATGATAGATCGAATCTGTCCCCAAGATCAAATCTACAAAAGGGAAGCTTCGTTTTATTTTTTCCTCTACGCTTTCTTGCTCCGTCATGCAACCACACACTGCTATTATTAAATCGGGCTTTTCCTTTTTTATATTCTTTAAAGCTCCTATATTGCCAAAGATCCTATCTTCTGCGTGTTCCCTTATAGCACAAGTATTAAATATAATTAAATCTGCTTTTTTTTCATCTGTTGTAAAGTCAAAGCCTATATTTTTTAATATCCCTTTTATTTTTTCCGAATCAGAAAAATTCTGCTGGCAACCGTAGGTCTTCACTACAGCCAGAGGAATATTATCTGAGAAGTGGCTTAAAAATAGCTTTTTGATAGATTTTATGTATATATCTTGGTGCGTTGGAAAATGAGTTTTATTTTCCATTTTTAAAATAGATTTCCTCCAATAAAAACACTTTTTTACTATTTTAGCATGTTTAAATATTTGATTCAACAAAATACGCTTGTAGCTCTTTCTCTCTTGAATATCCACATTTTCTCATTTTGAGGAAATATATATCAAAAAATCCTTAGCCATATATTTCAAATTTTTCCATTTTCAAAGGATCGATATTCTGGACAAGAAATTTTTTAAATTGTATAATGATAAAAGTTATTAAAAATAAGTTTATTTTTAAATAAGGGGAAATTTATAAATGAAATTATTAAAAAATACATCGTGTTTATTATTAGCTTTGATCTTGTTGACTTTTGGCACAGCTTGCGGAAAAGCGGACAAAACTTGGGCGATCAAGGGCGAAAAAATGACTGTCCCTATAGGTGTATATGTCTTTTATCTCAAGGAATCCTACAACAAAGCGTTGGAGAAATTAGCAGAAGATAACATAACGCCCGAGATCTTAGAGGCTTCTTCTATCGGAGATAAATCTGCGTCTGAATGGATTAAAGATGATGCCTTAGACTCTTGCAAAGAATATGTAGTGGTAGAAAAATTGTTTGACGAAAACGGCTTGAGCTTTGAAGAAGAAGAACTAAAAAAAATGGATGAAAATACAGACTCTATTTGGGATGATTCAAATGATGAATTAAGTAAATATGGGACGAGGGAAGATTTCCACAGAGCTTTTAGCACTTTTTATTACAAGAGGAATAAGCTTTTCTCCCACTTATATAGCGATGATAAATTTAGAACTTTAGACGATAATGAGATTTTAGATTATTATAAAAAGAATTACGTAAGTTTATCGCGATTTTCTAAAGTATTCACCGAAAATCTGGAAGATGATGAAACCCCAAGCACTGTTACTGAAGAAAACAGAGCCAAGGTGGACAAGCAATTCCAAGGTTATGTTGATTCTATAAATAATGGGTCAAAGTCATTTGAGCAAGTGGCTCAAGAATTTAAAAATTCTGAAAATGCAACCGATGATCCTGTAATTACTGAAAATCTAAACTTGAAAGACGATAGTATTGATGAGGATTTCTATAAAACCATAACAGAGATCCAACCGGGAAAAGCTACATACTCCAGTGTGAACGATATCTTTATTTTGCTCTATAAAAACGACATAACCGCTCATTTGCCGGATCTTAATAATGAAGACTCTAAAAGGGAAATCATCGAATCTATAAAATTAGATGAATTTGATGATATGATTAATTCTCAGAAAAACAATCTATCGTTTACTATTAACGACGAAGCACTTAAAGATTACTCGCCTATTTCGCTTTTTAATTGAAAAAATATTCAATGTTTCTTTACCCCTGTAAGGCCTTTACCCCACGCACAAGCGTGGGGTCCTATTGTGGTTGTATCTAAAAATCTGACTTAATAAATAATGCAAAGGAGGGGGATCAGCTATGTATATAGTTATGTTTGGAGTATTGGCGATAAACATCGGTATCTTTGTTTTGCTTTGTGTAGCCATCAAAGGCTCCAATGGAAATAAAAAAGACGAAGCTTCAATACAAAATACACTACAGACGTTGGGTTCTATGATATCTGAAAACATAAAAGAAAAGCAAGAAGCCTTCAATAAAAACATCGTAGATCTACTGAAAGTTTATGAATCAAATCAAGAAAAAATAAGCGCGATGCACTTGGAACAACTAAAAATCAACGGAAAAAGTACGCTGGAAAAGCAAGAATTAATAAAGGAAACTATGCAGCAAAATTTGAAGCAATTTG
>JAFVAZ010000063.1 GCA_017480265.1 Clostridia bacterium | reverse complement strand
GCGGTTTTAGCCGGATCTGTTTTTGGCGACCATGTTTCCCCGATTTCTGATACAACCATAATGGCAGCTACAGGCACTAAGTGCAGCGTCGTAAACCATATCGCTACAAAGCTACCCTATGCTTTACTCATAGCGTTCATTAGCTGCATAGGCTTCATTTTAGCAAGTTTTGTCTTAAATCCCTTTATAGTATTACTAATATGCATCGGGCTTTTATATTTATCTTTGTTAATAATTAAGACTTTTAAGAAAGTGTAATGTCGCGGGATTTAAGATCGGAATATATTAATTTATTTAAACTAAATGTAGACTAACACAAATTATATTATAAACTCATAAAGTATTGATATAATATAAGGAGGTGGGAATAGTTGGCATTTAGTTTACTTTTTTATACGTTGCAAAATTTCCTCTGTTTTATTTTGCACGTAACAGGCAGGAATTCGTTTCCCAAACCGTTATCTGCCAAAGAAGAAAGAAGCCTCTTACAAAAAATGCAACTGGGAGATAGATCAGCGAGGAATAAATTAATAGAACACAATTTAAGGTTGGTAGCGCATATTGTGAAAAAATATCTTTCTTCGGCCAAAGATCAAGATGACCTGGTTTCGATCGGAACTATCGGTTTGATTAAGGCTGTAGATAGTTTCAATATCTCTAAAGGGATAAGACTTTCTAGCTACGCAGCCAGATGTATAGATAATGAAGTCTTGATGCATTTTAGAAGTACAAAGAAAAATCTGCAGGATATCTCTATGAATGAGCCGATAGATATAGACAAAGATGGGAATACTTTAGTTTTGATGGATCTTATTGCAATAGAAGATTCTTTTGTAGATGAGATTGATGTAAAGCTTAAATCTGAGAAACTTTATAATTACATAAATGAAGTCCTGACGCAGAGGGAAAGAAAGATAGTAATCTTGCGATATGGTTTAAATGGTCGCAAACCTTTGCCGCAAAGGGAAGTAGCACAGCTTTTAGGGATATCGCGTTCATATGTATCTAGAATTGAAAAAAAGGCTTTGAATACATTAAGGAAGAGGTTTGAGAAGGATGAAAACAAAACACAGACATAATTTAATGCATAATGCATAAAAAACATAAAGATTTTTGTATATATAAGAAGTGTTGACAGATTAAAAATTTAATGATACAATATAACTACCAACTTAATTTAGAAATCATATTGTGAGTTGGTAGGGCGCATTTAGATTAGATTTTTTAATAAGGAGGAATAATAAAATGCAACATTCAGAAATTGTAAAGTTGGTCAATGAAGCCATCGAAAAAGCCACGAAGGACGCAGCCTTCAAAGAAAAACTCGTAAAGGATACTAATGCAGCGGTTCTGGAGCTGACAGGGAAAGAACTTCCTGTAAAGGTCACGGTGCACGACTATGATGCCAAGAATCTAGTCTTTATCATTCCGAGCGAGCTACCTACGGAAATGGACGAATCAGATCTAGCAGGTGTCTCTGGCGGAGTTACAGTTGATATTTTCCGTTTCCCATCGGTCCAGTGCAAGTATGGCGTAACTAACTACCCAAGTAATTCTCAGATTCAAAGCTCATACGAAAATATTACTATTGGAATAAAATAAGTAAGAATGGAGGTAAATAAAGATGGATATGGAATTAATTTATAACAAAATCGTAGAAAAGGCCGATAACGACAAGAGCTTTAGAAAGAAAATTTTGCAAAATGCAAAAGAGGCTCTAAAAGAGATCGGTATCACGTTCCCGGATGATGTAAACGTAAATGTATATGAAGACAGAGTAGACGATATGCACGTGATGTTCCCGTATTAAGAAAAACTTTATTGTGAATGTGTGGTGGAATTTAGATAAGAGAATTGTATGCGCCCGGATTTAAATTCCATCCTCATTTTTTATAATTTTATAAAATATAGGAGGATTTTTAAGATGAAATATTATCCAAAGAAAGCAGTTTGGGAGATGACTTTGAAGTGCAATATGAACTGTATGCACTGTGGATCTAAGGCGGGTAAAGAAAGAGACCTAGAACTTACTACCGATGAATGCTTAGATATAGCTCAGCAGCTTATCGATATGGGGTTGGAAGAGATAACGTTAATTGGTGGAGAGATTTTCTTGAAGAAGGACTGGGATAAGGTTTCGAGGAAATTTGTAGATAATGGCGTCTCGACGAATATTATTACGAATGCGTTTAATCTGAACGAAGAGAATTTTGAGCAAATAAAAAATTCTGGTATAAATATACTGTATATATCTGTTGACGGACTAGAGAATACCCACAATACGATCAGAAGGAATCCGCATTCCTTTGAACATGTACTTAAAGTAATAAAAAGGCTAAAGGAAGAAAAAATGCCATTAGGGATTGTTACAACGGTCACTGGGTTAAATGTGGACGAGCTAGAAGATATGTACGATTTCGTCGTAGATAACGGTATTCCGTGTTGGCAGCTACAGATCGCCTCCCCAATGGGGAACGCAAGAGATAATCCGGAATTGGTGCTAGCAGTTGATAAGGTGCCGTATTTAACGAAGTTTATCAGAGATAAAAAAGCCCTTGGGAAGGTGATTATGTTTACCGGAGATGATATAGGGTATTATGACGAAAATGAGGATTATATCAGAGGATATGGAAATGAGCTTTGGTGTGGGTGCCAAGCCGGCAAGTTCGTTGTAGGGATAGATAGTATCGGCAATGTGAAAGGTTGCGAATCGCTGCAAGACGATAGCTTTATTGAAGGCAATTTGAGAGAGAATACATTGGACGAAATCTGGAATAGAGAAGGTGCCTTTGCTTATAATAGGAATTTTTTGCCTGATATGCTAAAAGGTAAATGCAAAGATTGCGATAAAGGGTTTATATGCGCAGGGGGATGTAGGCAGTTGAGTTATTTTTCTACTGACGATAAGTATGAAAACATTTACTGCTGCTATAGGTGAAAAAGCTAAAGTAAAGCTGGGAATACGTTGATAACACGAATCGTAATCTACAATTAAAAAGCTCAAAAATATTTTAAAATAAAAGTAGGTTCACATCTTGAACATTAAATATGCAGATCTTTTATATTAAAAATAAAAAATAATCGAAAAGTGTTATTTATTTTTATTTTTGGATGTGATATAATGAACGCGTTGGAAAATTTATTCTTTAATAGAAAGGCAGATAGAGGTATATGAAAAAACAAAATGCATTTTTTAAGATTATTTCAGCGTTTTTTGTAGTTGGTATATTGGTGTCAAATTTAAGTATTTCTAGTTTGTTTGCTTTAGATGAAGAAGTGATCTGGATAAGTACGCAGGTTGAGCTTGAGACTTTTGCAGAAGAAGTAAACGGCGGAAACAACTTCAAAGGTCAATGCATAAAGCTTGCAAATGATATCAATCTTACAGCAGATGATCAAGTAGATGGAAAGCCTATTTCTTGGCAGGCGATAGGATATTCTAATTTAGGTAGTAATTTTTTTAAGAAATGGTTAAATAATTTTAATCTCAATTTAAATAGGAATAAAAGTTTTGAGGGGACTTTTGATGGAAACGGGTATTCGATAAATTGCAATATTGCAAATTTCGATAAAATCAATGAAAAATATATAGCAGGCGCATTATTCGGGTGCATCGGGAAAAACGGCGTGGTAAAAAATCTTAACATCTCAGGAAACATAACTTCGCAAGATAATTCTTTTGCATTGGCAGGAGTCTGCGATGATAATTTCGGCTTGATAGAAAACTGCAAAGTCAGAGCAAATATCGACGGAACTGTAGGCGCTAGTGGTATTTGTAACTGCAATTATGGAAAGATAAATGACTGTAGCTTTAATGGAAGAGTAACTTCGAAGGATTTTGCTTGCGCAGGGATTGCCGGGTACAATTATTCAGTTATTCAGAATTGTACATCCGTAGCTACAATTGTTAATTGCGTAGAAAAAGGCTTAAATGGAGATAATACTTTCAATAATCCTGAAAGTGCAGGGATTTGCTCATTTAACTATGGGAATGTTTTAAATTGCACTGTCAACTCACATATTAATAATAAAAATTTAGATTCCAATTTTGACTATGATAGTTATATATTGAATCAAGAAAATACCTCATGGAATGACGGATCAGCTGGAGGGGTCGCATCTACAAACAATGGTTTAATTGAAAACTGTTCTGTTGAAGGATCGCTCAATGCTTATAAATTGGGAGGCATAGCAGCTAAAAATTATGAGACTATCAAAGATTGTACGGTCAATTGCAAGATGACCGGTGCTATCGTGGGAGGCATCGCCGCCCAAAACGTAGCGGGAGATCAAAGGATTTCGCATAAACTTGTATTTTGGAAGCAAGGCGGGAATTTAAGCAATTGCACAGTAGCGGGTGAGATCAATTCATTCTTTTTAGCGGGGAATATTTTCTGCGAAGATTATTGGAATGATATACATGCTTGCGTGCAAGATTGCACCGCTGAAAATTTATCAATAAATATAAATAATAAATAAAAGGTATTTTCTCATTTAAATATCCCTTAGCAAGTTTTGCTGGGGGATTTTATTTTTTATTAATGATAAAAGGTTCAGCAATCATAACATATAAGAAGATTCAGTTTTGAAGTGCGTAGGTATTAAAATTTTACTTCGCTTTTTTTATTACAAGTACTGATAATTTAAATACTGCAAGTTAGAGTAGATTCGATTTTTTAGATTTTATTATTGACAAATCATTTAAAATGTTAATAATATTGTTTATGGATATTAATTCGATCCTGCCTTGGTATATGTAGTTGCAAGGATTTATTTTGCATTAATTTATATTGTCTGTTAAAAAAGTCTCAATAAAAATAAGGAGAAAATGATATATGATATTAAATAAAGTAAAGACAATTTTAAGTGAACAATTTTCAGTTGATGAGGACAAAATCACAGAAGAGACCAATATATCAGAAGATCTGGGGGCAGATTCGCTGGATGTTGTAGATATTTTGATGTCATTAGAAGATGAATTTGAAATGGAAATACCTGATGAAGCGGTTGAAAGCATTAAGACCGTGGGGCAGTTAGTGAATTATATCAAAGCTAACCAGTAAGTTACTAAAGTTAATTTTTTGACTGTACATTCAGCAAATAAAAATGGAGCGCATATTTTTATGTGTCCATTTTTTATATTATAGCTGCAAATCAAATTTGACTTTTTTATTGCAATTCCGTTGCAGGATTATACCTAGAGCCATTGTGCCAAGTCTCAAAGTGGAGATGTGAACCGAAAGAATGACCGGTATTCCCGACTTTGCCGAGGACGTCCCCAGATTTTACATGTTGACCAGGTTTTACAGATACTGCGCTAAGATGTGCATATTGGGTAGCGTATCCATTTCCATGATCAACCATAACACAATATCCCCAACCGTGTCCCCACTTATCTGTTGAATTAGATTTAATCACGACGCCATCTGCTACCGCCAATATAGGCTTACCGTTGATCCCTGATCCTGAAAAGTCCACTCCGTAGTGAAATCCCCTTCTGCGTTTACCAAATGGGGAGGTAATGCGATATCCCGGTATAGGGTGCCTATAGCGTCCCTTTGTATACTGAGATTTATGTGATGAAATATAGTCCATATGTGCCTTGCTGGTTGCTTCCTCTTGTTTTTTCTTTTCAAAGGCTATTTGTGTCTCTTTGTTTTTTAGGCTGGCAATAATCGAATTGTTGTTTTTTAGAGTTGATTCCAGCTCTTTTTTATTTGCAGAAAGGTGTTCCTTTGTCGAATAGCTGAAATCTTTATCTTTCGCAAGGTCTTCCTTGATTTTATCTAATTCATCCAATAAACTGACGTAGCTTTTTATATCTTCCAATTCTCGGTTGCTAAGTTTTTGAATGATGTCGGCGCTATCCAAAAGATCCCAAAAATCATCTGAATTGACTAATGCTTCAATCTGAGTTAGACCATTCCCTGATATATATTCATCTCGGACTAAGTTTGCTAGAGTTTCTCGTTGCTGAGTGATTTTTTCTTGCAATTCATCTATTCTAGCTTGTTTTTCGTTTATACTTTGATTTAGCCCTTCCAGCTTTTTGCTTTCTGTGTCTATTTGATTTTGAAAACTTTTTATTTGACTCATTAAAACTTGAGATTTATTACTTCTATTGCTGATGTCGTTTCTCACTTTTGCCAGCTGAGAGTTCAGATCAGCTTGTCCGTGATGTCTAGAAGTCCTAGCTTTCGCGTTAGCCGCTACAGTACTTTGCGAAAAAAATAAAGCGGCAATTGAAATAAACGAGATTATTTTTGTATTTAACTTTTTTTCAAGCATATAATATACCTTTCTTACTGCAAATGTAAAAATGATAACTCATTACAATCTTGTAATAATTGTAACACAAAAATTATCTCAATGCAATGTAAAAATTCATTTTCTATGTTTTGAACATAAAACACTTTAAACCATTAGGATGCAAGAAAATATTTTACCTGCGGTCGCACAAGTTGATAAATATTTTTAAGAGCAGGTGAAAATAAGGCAATTTTCAACAACGAATTTCCTGCGTCGTAATGAATAATTATTACAATTTTGTAACTTTACTATTCTGAGGTTTTTCGAAATTAAATTAATAACTCCAAATTTCAGATAATATAATTTATAAAGCTACGTCAACTGAAATAACGCTCAATAGGAGATAACGATTATGGACATTTCTAAGGTTTTTGCAAGTTCAGTTTTTGACGAAAACATAATGGAAGAAAAACTTTCTGATGAAAATTATAAACTTCTAAAAAAGGTAACAACATCTGGAGGGCATTTAAGCTTAGAGCTCGCTGATTCTGTAGCCTCCGCCATGAAGGAGTGGGCTATGAGCAAAGGAGCCACACATTTTTCCCACTGGTTTCAGCCTTTGAGCGGGTTTATCGCCGAAAAACAAGATAGCTTTATGTGTAGAAAAAATTACGATAAGATAATAATGTCATTTTCAGGGAAGGACCTAATAAAGAGCGAACCTGATGCCTCTAGCTTCCCCTCGGGAGGCCTCAGGAACGTTTATAAAGCGAAAGGGTACGCTGTTTGGGACCCTACCTCGTATGCATTTGTTCGCAATGAGATCCTCTATATCCCGGCTATTTTTTGCACTTATACGGGTGAGATCTTAGATAAAAAAATCCCACTCTTAAAGTCAATGGAATTGGTCGATGAGTATTCACGCGATTTGCTTAAGATATTGGGGGATGGAGAGACACATCGAGTTTTCCCGGTAGCAGGCATAGAGCAAGAGTTTTTTTTGATAGATGAGAGTTTATATAATAAACGCATGGATTTAAAACTTTGTGGTAGGACGCTATTTGGTGGTTCGCCAGCGGATAAGCAAGAGCTAAACGAACACTATTATGCCAAAATGAGTCCACAGATATCGAGGTTTATGCAGGCTCTGGATATTGAATTGTGGAAGTTAGGGATACTGGCCAAAACTAAGCATTGCGAAGCGGCAGCCTCTCAATATGAAATAGTCCCCATACATACAACGGCAAATGTAGCGGCGGATAACAATAAACTTATGATGGAAATAATGAAAGAATTGGCCCGCAAATATAAATTAGTTTGCATTTTTCACGAAAAGCCTTTTGATCAAATAAATGGCAGCGGAAAGCACCTCAATTGGTCTTTGATGACGGATTCAGATCAAAACCTCTTTGATATAGGAGGAAGCGAGCAGAATCCTTTGAAGTTTTTCTTATTTTTAACGGCAGTTATTAAGGCTATAGATGAGCACCAAGATCTCCTGAAAATGTGCGTAGCAAGCTATCAGAATGACCTAAGGCTTGGCGGCCTGGAAGCGCCGCCCAGTATACTTTCTATTCACTTGGGGGAAGAGCTGCACAAAGCTTTACTGAGTTTTTCTGATCATAAATTAATAGATATAAAAAAATTACAAAGTGAAGAATTCCTTAATGTTAATATACCTACCTTACCTGATATAAAAAAAGATATCGTTGATAGAAATAGGTCTTCACCATTTGCCTTTACTGGTGATAAGTTTGAATTTAGAATGCCGGGCGCCAATAGTTCTATAGCCATACCTATAGCGACTCTGAATATAATAGTGGCAGATGAAATAAAAAAGATAGCGGATGCTTTAGCAAGGAGTAAAAATCTAAAAAAAGATGCGGTCAGTTTGATCGCCGATATACTTAAAGATCACCAGAGAATTATATTTAATGGAGACAACTACTCTAAATACTGGAAAAATGAATCAATAGCACGAGGCCTTTCCACATATAAGATGGCCCTCGCAAGCTTTGATGCTTTAAATAAAGAAAAAAATGTAGATTTATTTTTAAAGCATAAAATTTACTCAAAAAAAGAGCTAAACTCCAGATATCTAGCTCTGAGCCAAAATTACTGCAAAGTTGCTATAAAGGAATGCCGAACTCTGATATACATAACCAAAACGCAGATTTTGCCGGCTTCTTTTCAATATATGAAACATTTATCTGAGATATTGCTAAATAAAGAAAAGCTACTATCCTTGACAGATAACTGTGCAGAAAAACTTATCCTTGATTTGTTCTCTAACCTAACTGCAAAATTATTCGAAAAAATAAATCTATTAGAAAACGTCATTTATAATGTAAATATAACTGATATTAAAAAGTTTAGATTAAAGTATGAGCAAGAAATCTACCCTTTAATAAGTAAAATAAAATCTTATTTGGAGCAAATTGAAGAAAACTTGCCGCAGAAAATCTTGCCATACCCTAATTATAAGGATCTATTGTTTCAATTTTAACTTTTAAACTCAAAATAAAGCAACGATCAAAGCTTAATATTCCATCAAAAAGAAGAAAAGAGCTATTTAGAGATTAGACTTTTTATAACTTCACTTGCAATGATAAGCCCGGCTACAGCAGGGACAAAAGCGATACTCCCGGGCTGATTTGTCCGGGACTCGTTATGATTATCAGTATTACTTAGGTGTATTGGCACTTCGGTAGAGTAAACAACCTTCAAATTTTTTATATCGCGTTTTTTCAGTTCTCTTCGCATTATTCTACACAAAGGGCACACGGATGTTTCGTAGATATCAGCCACTACAAATTTAGTAGGCTCAAGCTTGTTGCCTGTACCCATAGAGCTTATTATTGGTTGGTTCAGCTTTTTGCATTCTTCTATCAGGTCAAGCTTTGAGGAAACCGTGTCTATCTCATCTACCACATAATAGTATAATGAAATATCTATGCGGTTTTATCTTGAATAAAACTTATTCAACGTATTAACTTTGGTATCATTATTGATGCTGAGGATTCTTTCTTTAGCTACATTTACTTTAGCTTGTCCAACTGTTTTTAAAGTAGCAAAGATTTGCCTATTAATGTTAGATAATTCAATATTATCATTATCAATCAGTGTGAAATTTTTTACTCCGCACCTGGCTAAAGCTTCCACCACATAGGAACCTACCCCGCCCAGACCGAATATAGCTATATGGCTATTTGATAATTTTTCAAAGTCTTCCGCAGGTATTAGTTTTTTCATTCTCGAGAATTGATCCATCACGTTTATCCCTCGCATTTTCTGATCTTAAGCTTAATGGGATTGCGCAGAGAAGTATTTGTATTAATCGACTCCGTCTAGCAGGCAAATGGCAAGTGCTTTGACCCCTAACATCTCACCGGTGAAGCCTAAAGTTTCTTCAGTGGTAGCTTTCACGTTTACTTGACCTGGGGAGATGCTGCAAGCTTGTGCTATATTCTTCGCCATTTGTGGTATATATTCCATCAATCTTGGAGCCTGAGCCACGATAGTGCTATCTATATTTTTAATTTGTAAATTTTTCTTTTTTATTTTTTCGGATATAATTTTAAGCAAATGAATGCTATTCGCATCTTTGTATTTATCATCGCTATCAGGAAAAAGCTTCCCGATATCTCCAAGATTAGCAGCCCCCAATAAAGCATCCATTATAGCATGAATCAAAACATCAGCATCGGAATGCCCCCAAAGCCCCAGCTTATATGGAATTTTCACTCCGCCTAATATCAATGGCCGCATTTCAGTTAATCTATGCACATCATACCCAATCCCCACCATCATTTGATAACCTTCTTTTGGCAAAATATCGCTACAAGATACTACATTTTTTAGATTTTGGCCCGCCCGGAGGGATTTGAACCCCCGACCTCCAGAATCGGAATCTGTTGCGATATCCAGCTTCGCTACGGGCGGAGACCTATTTTATTATAATATATTGTGGCGTTTTGCACAAGTGGTTAACCGTATTACGGCATACTAAACTAGGCATATAGGAAGCAAAAGATAAGTAGCCAAAATGAATTTTTGCGCTTATCTATGGGGGATTATAAGTGAGCCTTTTGGTGACACATAAAGTTTAATTTGACTTCAAACTTGCATTTGGTATAATAATAAAAAGCTGTTGATGCTTGAATGCTTTTTATAATAAAGGAAGATATAAGTTTATGAATATTTTGATTTTATCAGCTTCTACAGGCGGAGGGCACATGACAGCTGCAAAAGCTTTAAAGTCTTATATATTAGCTAAAGATGCAGATACTAAAGTAGAAATAGTAGATACCCTCGAGTATATCAGCCCAATACTAAACAGGACAATAAGCGATAGCTATGCCTATATGATAAAAAAAAGTCCCCGGGTATTTGCTACCATATATCACGCTTCTAATAAAGATAGCAGATTTAGTGACTTAGTTGTCCTTTTAAACAATTTCTTTAGCAAAAAGCTTTTGGGGTTGATAGAGAAATTTCAACCAGATGCTATAGTGACTACACACATGTTCCCAAATGAAATGGTATCGTATTTAAAAGAAAAAAATAAAATTTCTAAGCCACTTATTTGCATCATGACGGACTATGTACCACACAAGACTTGGATCAGCAGGAATGTAGACGCTTATATTGTGGCGAACAATGAAATGAAAACATGTATGATAAAATGGGGAGTGGCGGGAAAAAATATATATCCATTTGGGATCCCCGTCAATGAAGCCTTTTATGCACAAAAAAATAAAAGCGAAATTCTGAATAAACTAAGTTTGAAGCTAGATATACCAACTATTCTGATAATGGCGGGGAGCTTTGGGGTCACTAATATTTTAAATATATATAATGACCTTTTAGAAATAGAAAAAGACTTCCAGATCATAGTTATAACGGGGAAAAACCAAAAACTTTACGAAGCTTTTGATAAAAAACTTAACCCGCAAAATTATAAAATAAGTGCGAAAATAAATTTTGATAAGATAGATATAATAAAAAAATCGATAAAAATTCATTCGGATGTATTGGAGAAATTAAAAAAGTCAGCTTATAGAGAAAGAAAGGCTAAACCTACCAGGTTGATTTTTTTTACCGGTGAAGTTTATGATTACATGAAAGCTGCTGATTTGATTATCACAAAGCCTGGGGGACTTACCGTTTCTGAAGCACTTGCCAGCAATCTGCCACTGGCGATCTTTAACGCTGTGCCAGGGCAAGAAGAAGGAAATGCTGATTTTTTAGTAAAAAATAACATGGCGGTAAAAATAGGTAACGGAAAGAATTGTAAAGAGATCATCGAAGAGCTCATATGCGATAAGGTCAGTTTATCTTTGATGAAAGATTCATGCAAGAAATTTGATAAGTCAAAGTCAAATGAGAATATATATAGCTTGATAAAAGAATTAGCATATAATTGCAACTAAAATCTATATTATATCGCAAATAGGCATATTAAAAGCAAGAAGGGGAGAAATTTTGCTGCCAAAGAAGAAAGTATTGATCATAGGAGCGGGTGCAGCAGGGCAGATGGCAAGCATAGCTGCTTTACTAAACAACAATGAAGTAATCTTAGCTGAAAAAAATAATATTTTAGGAAAAAAACTACGGATAACAGGAAAGGGTCGCTGCAATATGACGAATGCTTGCAGTATAGATGAATTTTTGAGGAATGTTTGTACCAATAGTAAATTTTTATATAGTGCAGTGTCTAGGTTTTCTCCCGCTGACACGATAGACTTTTTTGTGGCAAATGGGCTTAGTTTAAAGGTAGAGCGAGGGAACAGAGTTTTCCCTACTTCAGATAAAGCGGAGGACGTCGCCAATGTATTAATAAAGATCTTAAAAAAGAATAATTGTAAAATCTTGCACAAAAGAATAAAAGCTTTATTGGTCAAAGATTCCGTATGCCTTGGAGCGATGTGCCAAAGCGGAGAAAAAATCTATGCAGATGCTGTGATTTTGGCAACGGGCGGAATTTCTTATCCTTCTACAGGGTCAACCGGCGATGGATTTAAATTTGCAAGGAGGTGTGGCCACACTATAAATGAATTGAAGCCATCTTTGGTGCCATTAATTTGTAAACAACCTTTTTGCAAAGATTTGCAAGGGCTAAGTTTAAAAAATGTAGCCGTGTCTATTCGAGAAAATCCCAGTGGGAAGAAGATATATGAAGATTTCGGAGAAATGCTTTTTACGCACTTTGGAGTGTCAGGTCCTATCATTTTGAGTGCAAGCTGCCATCTAAAGGATCTTTCTCCCTGCAAATACTCTATACATATTGATCTTAAGCCGGCGCTAGATGCCGCGCAACTTGACAAAAGAATACTCAGAGACTTTGGCAAATATATCAACAAAAATTTTTCTAACGCTCTATTAGATTTGCTCCCCAGCAAAATGATCCCAATAGTTGTAGAGCTCTCAAATATAGATCCCGATTTAAAATGCCACCAGATTACCAAAGAAATGCGGGCAAGATTAGTTTATATTTTGAAGGATTTAACTTTAGATATTTTAGATTTTAGGCCCATAGAAGAGGCTATAGTTACCTCAGGGGGGATCAGTACAGATGAGATCAACCCTAAGACGATGGAGTCTAAATTAATAGAGAGGTTATTTTTTGCAGGGGAGATAATCGACGTAGACGCATATACGGGGGGCTTTAATCTACAGATAGCCTTTTCAACAGGCTTTCTAGCAGGGCAAAGCGTATGAGAAAATACATTAAAAAAGCAAGGAGAATAATTTATGATTTCTGTAGCGGTCGATGGACCATCTGGAGCAGGGAAAAGCTCTATCTCAAAAGAAGTAGCTAAGAGATTGAAATTTTTACATATAGATACAGGTGCGATGTATCGGGCAGTTGCTTACTATGCTTTTGAAAATAACATCCAATCCGAAGCTATCCCCACGTATTTGAAGGATATAAATATTGAAATAGCTTTTTGCGGAAACAATCAAATAGTAAAATTAAATGGGGAAGATGTTTCCTATAAAATAAGGACACCGGGGATATCATCTTTAGCATCGCAAGTTTCGAAAATTAAAGAGGTAAGAGATTTCCTTCTCTTGCTCCAAAGGAATTTTGCTAAAACGGATAACGTGATAATGGACGGAAGAGATATCGGGACGGTAGTTTTGCCGGAAGCCACCGTGAAGATATACTTAACAGCATCAAATCAATCTAGAGCCCAAAGGAGGCATCTCCAGCTAAAAAAAGAAGGAATAAACTGCGAATATTCTCAAATTTTGAATGGCATTATTGATCGAGATAGAGAAGATTCCAGCAGGGAGCTATCTCCGCTAAAAAAAGCCCACGACGCGATATATTTAGATACTACAGACTTATCATTTGAAGAATCAGTAAATAAAATAATTGAGATTATACAAGTAGCCACTCGGCAAGAGTCACCCGCAAAGTGAGCTTAAAAAAAAGCAAAAAGGAGCGATAAACAATGAATAAACTTTATAAAATATTAATTTGCGTATTAAAGCCCTTGATAAAAATAGTATATAGGCTAAAGATAACCGGCATGGAAAATATCCCCAAAAGTGGCAGAGCCATATTGTGCCCAAACCATACATCAAACGCGGATCCTGTTATATTAGCTATTTCTTGCCCTAGGCAGGTATTCTTTATGGCGAAGAAGGAACTCTTTAGCAATAAATTCTTAAGGAAAATTTTGCTTTATTTAGGAGCCTTCCCCGTAGATAGAGGTAACCGCGACAAAGGTGCCATCAATATAGCGGAGGAGGTCCTGCAGAAAGGTAATATTTTAGGCCTTTTTATAGAAGGAACGCGCTCAAAGACGGGTGAATTCCTTAAGCCTAAAAATGGAGCCGCGTTACTTGCCTGCAATACTCATACCCCGGTGGTTCCCATTTGTATATCCGGAGGAAATCAAAAAAGGGTAAGGGCATTTAGAAAAAATGTGATAAATATAGGTTCACCCATTTATTATGGCGAAAAAAATAACGCAGAAATGGACGGTAAAGAGATCAGAAATTTTAGCCGACAAATAATGGATGCTATCATGGGCTTATCCGGGACCATAAAAAAACAAAGCTGAGGTAACGGGAGAATTGCTAAGGTCAATATGTGCGGTTTTATCGTGCTCAAAGCGCAAAAGGAAAGTCTATTTTGTGAGCTTTTCTTTTATAAAGTTCAATATTATTTTTTCACGTCTAGATATTTGTACCTGTGACATACCCAAGATTTCGGCAGTTTTAGCTTGTGTTTGATTCCTGAAAAAACGTAGAATAATGATGGCTTTGTCCCTTTGCCCCAAAGATGATAATATTTGCTTCAGAGCTATTTTCTCGGAGAGTTTTTCATCAAAAGTTTCACAAGGTATATCTCTTTGTTTATCACTATCTTCATTGAAGTCAAAAGTAGAAAACGATAAAGTAGGTACCCCAGCATTAAGGGCAAGTGCAGCTGATTCAGGCGATACCTCCAAGAGAGTGGCCAGTTGATTCACACTCAAGTTTTTCCCATTTTTAGAGAAATAATCAAAGCAAATTTTATTTGCTCGTATAGATAGTTCCTTGAGATTCCTGGCAACTTTGATGATCCCATTAGATCGAAAAAGCTGCTTGATTTCCCCCAATATACACGGGACCGCATAAGTTGAAAATTTCAGCCCTTTCTTATTGTCAAATCTATCCACAGCTTTGATGAGGCCTAGATTCCCGGCTTGTACTAGATCCTCGTAATCTATACCCTTATCTTTAAATTTCCTGGCACAGGTATGCACTAAGCCCATGTTATTTTTGATGAATTCAGCTCGGTTGTCCATTTTTTATAAACCTTGGAATTATATTTTTCTCTAAAGTTATAGAGGTTCCTTTGTTAGGTTTAGATGACACTCTTACTTTATCCATAAAGCTCTGCATAACCGCGAACCCAAGACCTGCCCTTTCGTCACCTCCTGTAGTAAAGAGCGGCTCCATGGCTTGCTTTATATTATTGATTCCACAGCCTTTATCGCGGATTTTTATAATAGATTTGCCATTTTCAAAAATTTGAACCGTTATGTAAATCTTTCCAATGGAGCTTTTGTAAGCATGAACTATACAGTTGGTTACAGCTTCTGAGATTGCCGTCTTGATATCCGCAAGCTCTGCTATAGTAGGGTCAAGCTGCGCTATAAATGCCGAAACGGTAGCTCTTGCAAAGCTTTCGTTTGAAGATTTGCTCACAAATTCAAGTTTCATTTCATTTATTGGTTTCAAAGTATTTACACTTCCTCTATTCTTTTATTATGTTTAAACTTGCAAGTCCTGCGAGTTTTATCAATTTTTTTATGTTTTCTGGTATATTTATAACTTGAAGCTTGCCGTCCAAAATATGCATCAGCTTGTACCTTCCCATTATCAAGCCTATACCGGAGCTATCCATAAACTGTACTTTTGAAAAATCCAACTCCAGAAGGTTGGGGCTTTCTTCTTCTATCTTTTGGTCTATGCATTCCCGGATTTCTTTAGCATTGTGGTGGTCTATGTCCCCCTCGATGCAAGCTGTCAGTGTATTACCGGTTAGTTTTATTTTTACGTCCAAGATATTTCTCCTCTCTTCAAATGTTTTTTATAGTAGCTTACCCAAGCTTTTTGAAATTATTCAATATAAAAAATACCTCCCATCTATTTAATATGATAAGAGATATCGAGCAAGAAAAAACGCATTTTTTGTAGGTAGAAATAATTATTTTTTAGATGCTTTAAAGATTTTTAAGATTTGTGGTCTAACTTCTGACGCTAAATATAAGGAGCCACAAACCACGAGCACGGGACTTTTTTTGTATTTATTAAAATATACATCCATATATTTTTTTGCAAGATTTATAGCCGCTGTGCTACTCTCGGCAGGTGTGATCTTCCCCGAGATAGTCATCGATAAATCTTTTATATCGTCTATATCGTCAATTTGCAACGAGCGAGGATTATCAATAGGCGTCATGATGATTTTTTTAAAGCAACTCAAAATTTCGCAAATTTCCTTTTTGTATTCTTTATCTTTCAACATACCTACTATCGCGATGGTGTCCTGCGGAGCCAAGTATTTGCTTAGATTTTCTTTCAGCCTTAAAATCCCATCGTAATTATGTGCACCGTCCAAGATAATCAGAGGTTCAGAGGTCAATTTTTCGAACCTAGCGGGGATTACTATGCGGAGGAAGGCTTCCTGAATGGTACTTTTAGAGATTTTAAAACTGTTACCAACTAAAACCTTAGTAACTAATAAAACTACGAGTGCGTTTTTTGCCTGGAATCTCCCGGATAAATTTAGATTGTAAACTTCATCAAAGAGAGAGAATTTGGTGGTAAAAAGATCTGAAGGCAAAACTTTTAATTTATCCAATAAATCTTCTGCATTTACAAGCAAATTATTCTTCTCTAAAGCTACCTTTTTTATTATTTCAGATGCTGCGGCATTCTCTTGAGGATACAAAACGGTAACGCCATTTTCTTTGATGATACCGGCTTTTTCAAAGGCAATTTGTGCTATTGTATTCCCCAAAATATCCATATGATCAAAAGAGACAGAAGTGATGACTGATGCTAAGGGACGTGCAATGACGTTGGTAGCATCTAGCCTGCCGCCTAAACCCGTCTCTAAGACAACAACATGGCATTTTTTTTGCCTAAACCATAAAAATGCCATAGCGCACAAAAGCTCAAATACAGTTAATGGCTCCCCTTGTAGGTCTAGAAGATCTACATAAGGTTTAATTTCTTCATATAGAGAAATCAGTTCGTCTTTGGCTATCATCTTGCCATCGATCTGCATTCGTTCTCGAAAAGATACAACAGCAGGAGAAATAAATAAACCTGTCCGGTAGTGAGATTTTGTCAAGATAGATGACAGCATATAGCACACGGAGCCTTTGCCGTTTGTTCCGGCTACGTGGATAAACTTTAACTCATTTTGAGGGTTATTTAGAAGCGATAAAAGCTTCACGATTCTTTCTAACCCTGCTTTGATCCCTAATTTTTGCCTTGAGAGTATGCGCTCCTTTACTTCTTCGTACGTCATTTTTCACTTATGCTCGATTCTACCCGTTGGATCACGCTAAATAACGAAGACGAAAATAAAGGGTATTCTTGAGTTATAATCTCGGGAGAGAGGCTGGGCGCGTTAATAGGTGCAGATTTTTTTGCATTTTTCTTTTGCACTTCACATACGATGCCGTCTATATCGTTATCGACCAATATCTGTTTAGCATTGGCAAGGCTCTTATATTTAAAGTGTGATATACTAAAAAAAGATTGCGGATTTTTCTTATTCCCAGCGTATACAGTCCTGAAAATATTATAAATGGAGAGCATGAAGAAATACGAGACCTTGTCCGTAAGGTCTTTTTCTGCGTACTTTCTCAAAATATCAAATATAATATTTAGCGAGTTTGAGATAAGCTTCTTGTTTAAAGTTGTAAGCACATTGCCCTTGAAGGCGTTTTCTTTATTTGCAGGATCATTTTCCGGGATGCCTTCTACCGCGAGTCTGTATCCGTCTTTATCTAAAGTCCGCCCCAAAAGATAGTCGCAAGAGACGTCATAGTAATCTGCAACTTTTAGGACGAAATCAAGTGGACATTCACGTATCCCTTTTTCATAATGAGAAAGAAGCGAAGGGGATATATCTAGATCTATGGCAGCTTGCTTTTGACTGATTCCTCTTTCTTTTCTGAGCAGTCTTATAATTCGCGGAAAATCTTTATTCATGCCGGCTTAACCTCCTCCAGATTAGTTAAGGTTTAATATGTAGCAATTTTTAATATGCAGTTGAAGACTTTACAAACTCAAAACGTTTTTGCTAAGATATAATTAAAGTTTAAGTTAAAAGACAATTAATATTATGATACTCTAAACTAATTATAAAGTCTACATTTATTGATGCTTTTGGGAGGATTGCATGAAAACTTATAAAGTGCATTTGATACGCCATGGTTTAACGGAGGCAAACATAAAAGGGTTATATATAGGAGCTACAGATGTCCCATTGGTGGCAAAAGGAGTGCAAGCTTTAGAAGAATTAAAAAAAGAATATAACTATCCTACCGCAGGGGTACTCTTTAGCAGTCCACTGAAGAGGTGCACGCAAACAGCGCAGATCTTGTATCCGGAGATACCTAAAAATGTATTAGATGGCCTGCGGGAGTGCGATTTTGGCAACTGGGAAAATAAAAGTGCAAAATCACTCACGAATGATCCGGACTTTATCTCCTGGATATCGTCTGGTGAGGTTTCGGCAAATTGCACAGCAGAAAATATGAAAGATTTCACCACAAGAGTGGGAGAATGCTTTGAGAAAATAATAGACACTATAATCAAGTACGAAAAAAAAGATGCAATCGTAGTGACACACGGTGGAGTAATAATGACAATATTGTCTTTATTTGGAATCCCAAAAGCTAAGCCGTTTGATTGGCAGAGCAATAATGGTTGCGGTTATTCTGTACGGGTTAGTCCAAGCTTGTGGATGAGAGAGAAAGTGTTTGAAGTTTACGATAAAATACCGGATTCTATCTACTGTGATTCTAGGGGCGATATGGCTTTTGTAGAAGAATCTGTCCGAGAAGCTAAAGGGAAATTGCCGCAAAGAGCCGAAGATGTAGAGGACAAAACCAAAAGGTAATAAAGAGTGGGGGTTATATGATGGAAATGGGAAAAACTAAAAGCATTTTATTAGCGCTATTTGTAGGCGTTTACGTTATATTTTGCTATTTATTTGGGTGCCCCATAATGACTATTTCAGGGTTACCTTGCCCCACTTGTGGAGTTACTCATGCGCTGATATCTATCTTAAAGCTAGATTTTGATGCGTACATGAAGTATAACCCTATGGCTATACCACTAGTATTGGCAGTAGTGCTTGCAATTTATTTTAAAAAATTTAAGCATAAAAGGATAATTATAGCAATTATATTGTTTATCGCTATCGCGAATTTAATTATATACTTAAAAAGAATGATATGAATTTATAAAAATAATCTTGACAACACAAAAAATATATAGTATAATTGATTCAATATTTTATTATTAAGGAGGAATATAAGATGGATTCACAAAAAGTAGAAAGCTTTATCATTGCAAATAAAAAATATTTACCTGCTGGGAAGATCGTCTATTTGAGGGATAGGCTGAGGGAAACTTCCGAAGAAAGATTTTATTTGATATCATCCATAGACTTCAAAGATCCGGTGATGTTTATTTTGATCTCTGCCTTTTTAGGGACCCTTGGAGTAGATAGGTTTATGTTGGGGGATATCGGACTAGGAATATTGAAATTACTGACGGGAGGTTGCTGCGGTATCCTTTGGCTAATTGATGTGTGCATCATAGGGCAAAGGATAAAAGAAGAAAACTTTAACGATATATTGCAGCTTTTGTAGCGATTAAGCCACAACTAAAGAGCCTTCGAGTTTATGAACTTTGAGGGCTTTTTTTAGATTAAACTTAAAAGACCAGCCCGCCATTTATATTAAAAACTTGTCCAGTGATAAAATCAGCATCTTCACTAGCTAAAAATAAGATAAAGTTTGCTATGTCCATAGGTTGTCCTATCCTCTCAAGCGGAGTTTTATCTTTGATGTGATCTATGTCTTGGCTATCTAGATCTTTATTCATATCGGTTTCAATTACTCCGGGAGCTACGCAGTTTACGGTTATATTGCACGGGCCGATTTCTTTAGCCAAAGCCTGGGTAAACCCGATGACCGCAGCCTTTGTAGCGGAGTAGGCTACCTCGCATGCAGCGCCGTTTATACCCAAGATAGAAGATATATTGACAATTTTGCCACTTTTTTGGCGTATCATCCTCGGCAGAACCGCTTTAGTACAGTTGAATATTCCTTTGATATTGACGTTAAATAAAGTGTCCCATTCTTCTTCTGTAGTATCACACAAAAGTTTGCGCAAAGCAACCCCCGCATTATTAACTAAGACATCAATGTGGCTTGAAAATGCTCGGATATCATCCATCATTTTTTCTACTTCTTCTATTTTAGATACATCTGCTTTTGCGGTTATGCAATCGCAATTTAAGCCGAGCAACTCATCTTTTAGGCTATTAGCTTCCTTATCAGATTTATTATAATTTATAATTACTCT
>JAFVAZ010000062.1 GCA_017480265.1 Clostridia bacterium | reverse complement strand
CTTCCCGGCTACTGTGTTTGAATTAGTCTTATCAGGATCGCAAAAACCTTATCTGTGGAGGGTTCCGTTTTATACCAAAAAAGATAAGTCTATAGCTAAAAAGGCCATAGAGACTGTTAATTTAAGTGACTTGGCCCGAAAGCGCATCAGTGAGCTTTCTGGCGGACAAAGACAAAGAGTACTGCTCGCCAGAGCAATTTGCAGGGAGCCAAAGCTACTGGTGCTAGACGAGCCTTGTGCAGGGCTTGACAAAGAATCAAGCGAAAATTTTTATGGTTTATTGAGGAAACTAAACATGGAGAATAAAACAACCATTATCATGGTATCCCATGATACCTTAAATATAAAGAAATATGCCCAGCGAGTGATATACCTCGAAAAAAAGGTTAAGTTTGACGGACCAACCAAGGTTTACTTCGAATCAAGAGTGGCGGGGAATGTAGTATGAATCCACACAGTATAATCGATATGTTCTCTTATGCATTTATCGTAAAGGCAATGGTAGTTGGTGTTTTAGTTTCGATATGTGCATCGCTGCTAGGCGTTATTTTAGTTTTAAAGAACTATTCTCTGATAGGACACGGTTTGTCTGACGTTGGGTTTGCTTCTTTATCTTTGGCTTTGGCGTTAGGGGTTTCTCCGCTATTATTTGCCGCTCCTATTATGATAATCATCTCGTTTGTGATCATGTATGTAAGCCAAAGCAAAAAAATAAATGGAGATGTTGCTATAGGGATATTTTCGACCGCTTCTTTAGCTATAGGGGTTATTATAAATGCTCTGAGCCAAGGTTTTAATGCAGATGTCTATAGTTATATGTTTGGCAGTATACTTTCCATGACTACTTTTGACGTTATACTGAGCGTTATTTTATCCCTGGTGGTATTGGTAGTTTTCTTGATTTTTTACAATAGATTATTTTTGATAACTTGCGATGAAGACTTTGCTAAAGCTTCCGGTATTAATACGACGTTTTATCATTTTGCCATAGCTTTTTTGACGGCTGTGACTGTGGTCTTGGGCATGCGGATGATGGGGACGCTTTTGATCTCTAGTTTGATTATATTCCCCGCCTTTATCGCAAAGAAGCTAACTAAAAGCTTCAAAGGTTTAATGATCGTTTCTGCTATAGTTTCCGTTCTTTGCTTTATTTTGGGTATAGTCTTATCTTTTATTGTAAACATCCCTACCGGAGCAAGTATAGTTGCAGTGAATATTGCAGCTATGATTATGACATCAGTTTATGGATACATTATAAATAAAATGGCTTTTAACTAAGACGCAAGCAACTTAGATTTATCGCATAAATTTAGCGTAATTGCAAATCTATAAAACTAAGGCGAAGAAAAATTAATTGTTTATAGAAAAGTTTCACTTTAGACCTACTCAATAATTAAAGATACTCTCCACTTTATGCCTTAAGTAACGAAAGGATGTAAAAAATGGAGTATTCTTTTTGTTCTGTAGAAGATACCTTAAAAAAGCTTGGAAGTTCATACGAGGGCTTAAGCTTAGCAGCAGCGCAAGAAAAGCTTGAGGCCAACGGACCCAATAAACTAAAAGAAGATAAAGAGGAATCCACTCTTTCAAAATTTTTTAAGCAACTAATTGACCCGATGATAGTTGTACTTATCTTTGCAGCTGCTGTTTCTGCGGGAGTTGCAATTTATTCCGGAGAATCTTTTACGGATTCTTTTATAATTGCTTTCGTTGTGCTTGTCAATGCAATCTTAGGAGTATATCAAGAGAACAAAGCCGCTAAGGCTATCAAAGCTTTAAACGATATGTCTAGCACTTATTGTAATGTTATAAGAGAGGGAGATATCTCCAAAATAAAAAGCGAAGAAATAGTAGAGGGGGATATTGTACTTTTAGAAGCGGGGAATGCAGTGCCTGCAGATGCAAGGATTATAGAAAGTTATGACTTAAAGATAGAAGAATCGGCCCTTACGGGAGAATCTATACCTGTAGAGAAAACTTCAGGAATTGTAGAAAATAAAGAAAAGCAAGAAAAGCTGCCATTAGCCGAGCAGGTAAATATGGCATTCATGGGTAGCAACGTAGTATACGGCAGAGGTAGAGCAGTGGTAGTGAAAACCGGTATGCAGACCCAAATGGGGAAAATAGCTGAATATATAGAAACTGCCAGAGAAAATAAAACGCCATTACAGATAAAGCTAGGTCAATTGAGCAAATGGTTGAGTTTTGCTGTCATATTAATTTGCGTGTTTATGTTCTTTTTTAGGATCTTAGTCAGCAATGACTATTCCATTTACAATATAGTCAATACCCTCATGCTGGCGATAAGTTTAGCTGTGGCAGCTGTGCCAGAAGGGCTTGCCACGGTTGTGACCATCCAACTGGCCATAGGTGTCACCAAAATGGCTAAATATAATGCAATTATACGAAAATTGACAGCGGTGGAGACGCTGGGATGTACTCAGGTGATATGCTCCGATAAAACAGGCACTCTGACGCAAAACAAAATGACAGTAGTAAAAACATATACACAAGATGAGAGCTTACAGGCAATTGCAGTCGCCCTTTGCAATGACGCTAATATTCAAGACACTAAAAAATCTTTTGGAGATCCTACCGAAGTAGCTCTATTGAAGTATTCTGAAAAGCTTGTAAATATCAATGATTTGCAACGCAGCTATAAACGGATATACGAGGTACCGTTTAGTTCGGAGAAAAAAATAATGACTACCGTGCATACTTCTCCCCAAGGGCGCACTATCCAATTTACTAAAGGTGCGATTGATGTTATTTTAGAAAATTGCGATAGGTACACTAAAGATGGAAAAGTCTTAGATATGTCTCCGGAACTTAAAAAAGCGATCTTGCTAAATAACAAAGAAATGACTTCTTCCGCTCTTAGAGTTTTAGCTGTTGCCGTTAAATATTACGATTCATTTGAGCATAATGCAGAGATGTCTAGAAATTTAGAAGAAAATTTAATTTTTGTAGGCCTTTGCGGGATGATGGACCCTTTGCGGGAGGAATCTTTCTCTGCAGTAAAGCAGTGCAAAGAGGCCGGCATAAGACCGGTTATGATTACAGGAGATCACAAGGAAACTGCTTTTGCTATTGCTAAAGAATTAGAGATCATAGAAAATGAAAATCAAGTCCTTACAGGTGCAGAGATCGAACGCTTATCAGATGACGATTTCCTCAAGAAAATCACTGAATGTTCTGTTTTTGCAAGAGTCCAGCCCGAGCATAAAGTTAAAATTGTATCGGCTTTCCAGCGGTTAAATAAGGTAGTAGCTATGACCGGAGATGGCGTGAATGATGCTCCTGCGATCAAAATGGCGGATATAGGTATTGGGATGGGCAAAACGGGGACAGATGTCACTAAAAACGTCGCTGATATGGTTTTAGCAGATAATAATTTTTCTACAATCGTAACAGCAGTAAAGGAGGGTCGCAGGATTTACAGCAATATACAAAAGTCCATCTTGTTCTTGATTTCTTGCAATATTAGCGAAGTTTTGGTTATACTAATCGCGACTTTATTTAATCTTACGATCTTCACCCCGATCCACATCCTATGGATTAACTTAATTACAGATACCTTCCCTGCTTTGTCTCTTGGCGTAGAAAAAGCAGAGAAAAATCTGATGAAAACAAAGCCTAGACCCACAAATGAAAGCTTATTTTCTAGGAATATTAGATTCGATATTTATTATCAAGGTGCCTCCATTGCGCTTTTGACGCTGTTTTCTTATTTGATTGGCAATTATATTACTACTAAAAATTTTACTTTTTCCTCTAATCCTACTGCATCCACTATGGCTTTTTTGACTTTATCTTTATCTGAGATACTTCATTCTTTAAATTTACGGTCAACTACTATATCTATTTTTAAAATTAAAAGTCGCAATCTTTATCTTATCGCCACGGCAGTGCTCTCTTTGCTTTTGACTTTATCTGTAGTATACGTCCCTATTTTATCGAGTATATTCCAAAACGCTCAGCTAAATTCTATGGAACTGTTTGTTTGTATGCTATTAGCTATCCTGATAGTTGCTATAGTTGAAGCGGCAAAGTTTTTTAAAAGAAAATGTAGCTTAGCGAACGGCTAATAGTTATAGATACACTCCAATATAGCTCGATAAATCTCAGCCTAAGAAAAATGGAGTTGATTTTTCAAACTATATCTGGTATTATATTTATAATAGAATGAATTAAAAATAAGGAGGCATAAACTCATGGCAAAATGTGATGTATGTGGAAAAAGTGTATCCTTCGGCATTAAAGTATCTCATTCACATAGGAGAAGCAATAGAACTTTTAAACCCAATATTCAAAAAGTTAAAGCAATTATAAATGGCACTCCAAAACATATGTTCGCTTGTACTAGATGTCTGAGATCTGGAAAAATACAAAGAGCCATATAGTTTTTAAACATCCGATAATTCTCTTTATTGGATGTTTTTTATCTGAAAACGTGAAAAACAAACAAGAGTGGCAAAATTACATTTTGCCACTCTTGAAAATATTTTTAAATATGAGCTAGGACACTTGTCCTATAAAAATTAGAGATTAAGGCATTGTAAAAACTCATTCAAACTAGCAAACTATAACTTTTTATTAGATTTAGTTTCCGTTTGCAACAATATTGTTCATTTCTCCATTTATTTTCCCAACTACATCTGCCAATTTTTCAAATCTTTCATCCAAATCTGAAATTCCAGCCCATAGCATTCCAACAAAATAATAAACTCCTATAAATCTCAGAATGGTTGGAAAATCAGGAAAAAATAAGTTCTTAATGGCTCTGCATAATCTATTTGGGTGGGACCGCTCTTCAAGATTGCTAATCCTCTTCTGTAAAGTTGCTACACTGTTATTTAACATATCATTTTCTTCTCTTAATTTTTCTACTTCCATTTTTAAAATATCGTAATCTTTAGGCATCGCAGTTTCTTTCGTTTGAGCAAAACAAATTCCCATATTGTTGTCTTTGTTTGCTCTAAACCCTGCAGCGTATGCTCCCGATGCTATACTAATATTAGATAATACTACAATTGATAAAATAATTGATAAGAATTTTTTCATTTTTCTTGCTCCTAGATTATCTACTTACTTTATATTTTCTTTGTATCCTTATTTATTTTATCGCTCAATCCGAATTCGATCCCTATTAACTACGTCTCTATTTCCATTTATTGGACGCAGAATTAGATCGTGAGCATCAACAACTTCGGCAAGATGGTTAAATAATCTCTGGTCATCTTCAAGAAGTCTAAAAAATTCGCGCAAAAAATGGTCAACTTTATTTGCCATTTTTTTGTATTTTCTATTCAAATAAAAAAATCCAGCGCTAAATGTCACGAACTCCATTCCGAACATAATCCATATCCATTTAAGAGTGGAGAACAAGTCCTTAAAAATATCACGCACGCACATAAACCTATCATTCATGTCCTTAAATATATCTTTCATGATATCATTCGTGTTTCGTAAAATATCTGCCACCTTTATTTTTGCTTCGCCTAATTCTTCTACGTTCATTTTTAAAATATCGTAATCTCTCTTGAGTGTTTCATAATCTGCTGCTAATTTTTTATTTGCTTTTGATATGTTCAAATAATTCATAAAAAGTTCAGAAATACTATCATTTTTAGGCAACAAAGCTTCTTTAGGTTTTGCAGGACAAATTCCCATATTGTTGTCTTTGCTTGCTCTAAATCCTGCAGCGTATGCTCCCGATGCTATACTAATATTAGATAATACTACAATTGCTAAAATAATTGATAAAAATTTTTTCATTTTTCTTGCTCCTAAATTATTATTTTTTATTCTGTTAATATTTTTATTGTATCATAGGTTTTTTAAAAATGCAACAAAAAAATTTATTTTTGTTTTGGCAAGGGATAAAGGGCCAGAAAAAAATTTTTTGAAGTGGGTTTATTATTTTATTATTGACATGGATAAACTTGAATGATATAATTAGTTTTATTGATGAAAAGAAGTGAGATTTATGACGGACGTGTCTTTCAAGGAAGTTGCAAGAAACAAAAAGGCCTTCCACGACTACTTTGTGATAGAGAAGATGGAAGCAGGGATTGAGCTTTTTGGCACAGAAGTGAAATCAATACGGCAAGGAGGGGTCAATTTAAAGGAATCTTGGTGCTCTATTGTAGACGGAGAACTATTTTTAAATGGTATGCATGTTTCTCCATATAGAGAAGGCAATATCTTTAATAAGGACCCACTGCGAGTGAAAAAGCTTTTAATGCACAAAAAAGAGATAGCAAGATTATTTGGCAAAGTTAAGCAGCAAGGATATTCGTTAATCCCACTTTCTATTTATTTTAAAAATTCAATATTAAAAGTCCAAGTTGGCCTTTGTAAAGGTAAAAAACTCTACGATAAACGCAACGATATGGCTGAAAGATCAGCTAAGAGAAATATAGAAAGAGCGCTGAAAGAAGCAAACAGGAACTGATAGCAAAAAGCATAGTATCGTAGTGCATTGGATCAAAATGTTACCTCCCACAACCCATATAAATGGGGATGTAAAGGATTCGACGGGGATTGTGAATTAAAGTAAGCGAGTAGAGATGCGAGCTCTCTTAAAAAAGCGCATTTTTTAAAATTAAACGGCAATAGTCTATTAGAAACAGAAGCTGCCTGACTTTAGGTAGCCGCCTTTATTGAGATTACCGCGGCTCTTTGTAAGGCGTCGATCAGCGGTGAACGTGAATTAAGTCTTCCTCAGCTTTTTTCATGTATTAGAGGATACCGAGGTGTAAAGCTTGTCGGTTAGCGGTACATTTAGGGAATCTTAAAGAATCGACTACACTCGAAGAAAGCTTTTTGTAGCAATTTTCGGACAGGGGTTCGATTCCCCTCATCTCCACCATGTAAACTTTAAAACTTTATTACTTTTTGATTTCTATATTAAGGGAGAGGATTTTTTTGGCTGTGATTTATAAATTGGTTAACAAGGTAAATCATAAAATCTACATAGGGAAAAGCAAAAATTTAAGGAATATCTGGGAAAGCTATAATGGCCTTCCGGAAAATAAAAAATCCATTTTGATGCAGGAAATGCGGCAATATGGACCAAATAGTTTTGAATTTTCTGTACTAGAAGAATGCGCTGAATCGCAATTAGATAGTAGGGGAAGCTACTATATGAATCTATACAACACAGAAAATGAGGAATTGCAAAAAAACTCGCGTAATGTGGCATTTTTAGATGGTGCAAAGGCTAAATCAAACGATAAGATCAAAAATAAGAAAAAAGGGAAAATGAATGAAGGGTTAAAAAATCACATAGAAAAAATGAAGACCGACCCTGAATACAAAGCAAAAATGGTACAAAAATACAAAAACAATAGACCCAACGCAATCGCTACAAATATGCTGGATATAGCAAGTGGCGCTACTTTAATGACATTCCCAAAAATCATGGATGCAGCTGCGTGGATTCGCGAAAATACAGCATACAACAAAGCTGATTATGCGACTATAAATAAGATCTGCAAAGGCCAAGGAAAAACAGCATATGGTTATAAATGGGAGTATGCTTCAAAGAAACCGATTTATTTTGAGTGATCCCAAAAGTTAGACAATAAAAATTATAAGAATCATCCAGATACAACTAAAAAAGAAATGTCGGCGGAGTTCAATTATGTACAAAGGGCAATATAGAAAGCACCAAAAAACTATTACCCCTTTGCAATATTACGACTTTACAGATTCTAAATTTTCAAATTCTGGTTTGAACGTGATCTGTTGCTTGTCATTCCTGATAATTCCGCTATAGCTTTGAATAATGCTTCTTTTCATAGAAAAAACAGTTTTCTCGTTTAGCTTCTCTTTTTTTCGGTTTCATTAAATGAGTTAACTGCAAAATAAAAAATCATTGTAAAAAAACACAAGAAGTGATATTATTACTTTATAAATTCATAATATAAGATTTTATAATCATATAAATATCAAGAGAGGATAATTGATTTACAATGTTAAGTTACTTTAAATCGCAAGCAGGTATAAAAACAATACCTAAAGATAAGATAGATAAAATTTATAAAAGGTATCGGATACAAGCGTTTTTAGCAATTTTCTTAGGATATATGATCTGTTATTTTTCAAGGATGAACTTCACTTTTGCTATTGTACCCATGCAAAAAAGCATATGTTTGACAAAAGGGCAGATTGGATTAATTATATCATTTTTCGGAGCTTCTTACGGTGTTAGCAAGTTTGTTATGGGCTTTGTCTCAGATAGATCAAATCCTAGGATATTCCTTGCACTGAGCCTTATTTTATCTGGGATTTGCAATTTGGTTTTCCCTTGTAGCGTCAATATAATTTACATGATTACAATTTGGTTCTTGAATGGATGGGCACAAGGGATGGCGTGGCCTTCGTGCGCAAAGATATTGACCCATTGGTTCTCAGATAAAGAAAGAGGCCGCAAGATGGCTCTGTGGAATATCTCACACAATATTGGAGCAGCACTCGCGCCAAGAGTAGCTACCTTGGGTGGTACAATTTTCTTAGCCTTTAATCTTACTCATTATAAGGGGTACTTTTATTTTCCGGGTGTTATTTCGATAATCAGTGGTATACTTTACTTTATATTCTCCAAAGATATACCCATAAAGGAAGGATTGCCATCGATTGAAGAATATAAAAATGATTACCCTAAAAATTATGCAAATGAAAATGGAACCGAACCCAAGCTAAAAATAAGGGATGTATTTGGTAAATATATTTTAAAAAATAAAATATTATGGTGTGTAGCTATCGCAAACGTATTTGTGTATGTGATCCGAGTGGGGATAGAAAGTTGGATGCCTATCTTCTTAAAAGGCACACATGGCTTAACAGATGGAGAAATAAAGACAACGTTTATGCTATTTGAGTTTGCTGCGATACCGGGCACTCTGTTAGTGGGTTGGGTCAGCGATAAAATCTTCCACGGCAAAAGAACCCCTGTTGGGATAATTTGTTTAGTAGGGACTACGTTATTTATACTGATTTACTGGTTCACCAATAATGTATACATAACATATATATCAGCTTCCATCATAGGTGCATTGATTTACGGTCCGGTGATGCTGATTGGCATAAGTGCCATAGATTCAGTGCCTACCAATGCTGCCGGTACAGCATCAGGCTTTACAGGATTATTTGGCTACCTGATGGGGCAGGTTTTGGCAGGAGCTATACTTGGCTATACGATCGATCATTTCGGGTGGGATGGTAGTTTAACGCTTATCTTAATTTCATGCGCTTTATCGATTTTCTTCTTATCATTTACTTGGAATGCGCACAACACCGATGAAAATATCACTCTTTAAGTTTTTAAATTACTTTCTGCAAATGACACAAAAACCCTATTCTGATATATAAAAAGCTCGCATTATGCGAGCTTTTTATGCAGAAGTCTAGACTCCGCGACGTTTTATTAAATTTATGTTAAGTTTCCTTTTTTATTTTAAAAATCCTCCTAAGGAAAAAGCTGATTAATTTAGGACTTTTTACAACAACGACTTTCATGAAAAAATCTCCTTCAAAACCTTTGCTTAATGACATTTAATTAAAGAAACCGCAAGGACGATCAGATTTGCAACTAATATCTTGAGAATAAATTGGACCGAGCATAGATAAGAAACAGTGAGCCCGCAGACAAACACTAAGGCCAGTTTACCTTGTTCGCGATAGTAATGCATATATAAAAATCACCGCCAAATAGTAAAGTCAAACGGCTACAAAATGAAAATCAATTCATTTACATTATGATATACAAGTTATAAGAAAAATGTGAAAATCATAAATTATGCGCGGTGCATATAGCGCTATGATAGCGCTATGGGTAAAGAAAGTTTGCCCCCAAAAAGAAAATAAAAAATAATAGGAAAATATACTTGATTTTTTTTCTTAGGAATAATAAAATATACTTAGCACTCAAAGAGGCCGAGTGCTAAATATATTTTTATAGGAGGATTTCTCATGAAGTTGAAACCTTTAGCTGACAGAGTCGTCATAAAAATGGAAGAAGTAAAGGAAACTACAAAGAGTGGGATAATCTTAGCAGGAACAGCTAAAGAAAAACCACAGATCGCATCAGTGGTTGCAGTAGGACCAGGAGGGGTGGTAGACGGCAAAGACGTAGAGATGTACGTTAAGGTTGGAGATAAAGTGATTACGAGCAAATATTCCGGTACGGAGATAAAATTTGAAGATGAAGAATACACTATAGTTCGCCAATCTGATATTTTAGCTATAGTTGAATAAGTTAAATTTATTCTAAAGCTCACAAAACATTACAAAGTACATTTGACTAAATTAAAATCTAAAATAACATTATTAGGGGGATTTATTAATGGCAAAACAAATAGTTTATGGGGAAGATGCAAGAAAGGCTCTGATGAATGGTGTAAACAAACTTGCAGATACAGTAAAGATAACATTAGGGCCAAAGGGAAGAAACGTAGTACTTGATAAAAAATTTGGCGCACCTCTTATCACTAACGACGGAGTTACCATCGCAAAAGAGATCGAACTTGATGATCCTTTTGAAAATATGGGAGCCCAGTTAGTAAAGGAAGTTTCTACAAAAACTAACGATGTAGCCGGAGATGGTACAACTACTGCGACGCTTTTGGCGCAAGCTTTGATACGTGAAGGCATGAAAAATGTGGCTGCAGGGGCTAACCCTATGATAGTAAAAAAAGGTATAGAAAAAGCCGTAGATACAGCAGTGAAAACTATCGTAGAAAATTCTAAAAAAATCTCCGGCAGCGAAGATATCGCAAGAGTAGCTACTATATCGGCTGCAGACGATTTTATAGGTAATCTAATATCTGAAGCTATGGAGAAAGTTACTTCAGACGGAGTTATCACAGTAGAAGAATCAAAAACTGCAGAAACTTATTCCGAATTAGTAGAAGGCATGATGTTTGACCGCGGATATGTTTCTCCTTATATGGTAACGGATAGCGAAAAAATGATAGCAGTAGTTGATGATGCCTATATTTTAATCACGGATAAAAAAATCAGTAATATCCAAGAGCTTTTGCCGCTACTGGAGCAAGTTGTAAATTCAGGCAAAAAATTGGTCATTATAGCTGAGGATATCGAAGGCGAAGCTTTGGCTACATTGATTTTAAATAAACTCCGTGGCACATTCACTTGTGTAGGGGTTAAGGCTCCTGGATTTGGCGATAGAAGAAAAGAAATGCTGAGGGATATCGCTATTTTGACAGGTGGCGAAGTTATCACAGAAGAATTAGGGCTAGATCTAAAGGACACGACTTTAGAGCAACTTGGTAGAGCTCGTCAGGTCAAGATAGAAAAAGAAAACACTATAATAGTAGATGGAGCAGGAGATAAAGGAGACATCCAAGATAGAGTCTCTCAAATACGCACACAAATAGAGAACACAACATCTGATTTTGATCGCGAAAAACTCCAAGAGCGCCTTGCTAAATTATCCGGCGGAGTTGCTGTTATCAAAGTAGGCGCCGCAACAGAGATAGAAATGAAAGAGAAAAAGCTCAGAATAGAGGACGCTCTAGCTGCAACAAAGGCAGCTGTAGAAGAAGGTATAGTAGCAGGTGGCGGAGTTTCACTTATCAATGCGATGAAAAGCGTGGAAGCGCTCACTGCAAATGCTACCGGAGACGAAAAGACAGGAATCTCTATAGTCTTGAAGGCTTTAGAAGAGCCAATCCGTCAAATTGCTTTAAATGCCGGCGTAGAAGGATCTGTCATAATAGATAAAATAAAGAGAGAAAATAAAATTGGTATGGGCTACGACGTAAAAGAGGATCGTTTTGTAGATATGATCCAAGCAGGGATAGTCGACCCGACCAAAGTTACAAGGTCTGCTCTGCAAAACGCAGCATCTGTGGCAGCTATGGTACTTACTACCGAGAGTTTAGTCTCTGACATAAAAGAACCAACTCCGGCTCCAGCAATGCCTGTTGATCCGGGCATGGGTGGAATGTATTAAAGTTCTCAGACGGTAACTCAGACAATAAAATTAAATAGCAAAAGTGGAATGCTTTCTGTATGCAACAGGAAACATTCCTTTTTTTCAGACACGCCCCAAATAATGTAGATAAAAAGTGGGAACAAGTACAATTAAATTAAGATGGTGTGTAATTACGGACCAAAATGCTAAAATACTTTTTTACCTTAGCTAATAATTTTAATCTTTTCCTAAAGATTCCAATAACTCTGTTTTATCTAGCTGTTCCCACGGGATATTTAAATCTACTCTGCCCATATGTCCATATGTTGCTAACTGACGATATATTGGATTTCGTAGATTCAATGAATTAATAATTGCAGCAGGCCTTAAATCAAATACCCTATTCACGATCTGAGTTAATTTTTCATTAGAATATTTAGAAGTCCCGAAAGCATCAACTAGGACGGATACAGGTGACGCCATTCCGATAGCATAGGCTATTTGCACTTCGCACTTTGTTGCAAGCTTCGCACCTACTATATTTTTAGCGATATATCTAGCCATATATGCAGCCGACCTATCCACTTTTGTAGGATCTTTACCAGAGAATGCTCCACCTCCGTGACGAGAATACCCTCCATAAGTATCTACAATGATCTTTCTGCCCGTAAGCCCAGTATCTGCAGCTGGACCTCCTATCACGAATCTTCCGGTTGGGTTTATATAAATTTTCGTATAATTGTCCATCAGACTCTCATCTATACTCGGCTTTATTACAAAATTGATCAAATCTTTCTTTATTTGGTTGCTTCCTATGTGTTCTTCATGCTGTGCAGAGAGGACTATAGTGCCAATCCTTTTTGGTTTGCTATCTTCATATTCTACGGTTACTTGCGCTTTTCCGTCCGGTCTTAAATACTTTAAGATCTGATTTTCTCGTACAAAGTCTAATCGTTTAGTTAATTTATGTGCCAGTGAAATTGGTAAAGGCATAAGCTCCTCTGTTTCATTGCAGGCAAATCCGAACATCATTCCCTGATCTCCTGCGCCAGTTTCATTGTTTTTGTCTGTAAAATCTTCTATCTTGGCTTCATACGATTCATTCACGCCTATTGCTATATCCGGCGATTGAGAATTAATCGACAAGATTATATTGCAGCTATGTCCATCAAATTTATATTTTGGGTCATCATACCCTATTTCTATTATTGTGTTTCTCACAATCTCCGAAATATCTACATAACATTTCGTTGTAATTTCTCCCATTACATGCACCAAATTGGGCGCGACCGTAACTTCGCAAGCTACGTGAGCTTCTTTGTCTATTTCTAAAATTGCATCCAAAATAGCATCGGATATTTGGTCGCAAATTTTATCTGGGTGCCCTTTTGTGACTGATTCTGAAGTAAATAATTGTTTTGACATGCTATTCCTGCTTTCTATGGTTTTATCCTAAAATAATATTATGTAATATCATTTTTATTGCATTAATATTTCTCTACCATCTTCGCTATCACGAACTGCATCACAATGCATTATAGCCCTTTCAACACCTTCACAGAAAGTATTGTTACCTAGTACTTCAAGAGCTTTTTCGTCAGTAATGTTAACTCATTCTAAACTATAATAAATAGATGCGTACCCCTCTAAAATGTACTGTTCAATATCTTTTGGCAAATCTTTGTCTTTTATATACAATTCAAAACATTTAAATGCATTCACTTTTAAAATCTCCTTCTGACATTTAAAAATTTAAAATAGAATCAAGTCTCATTTCTTAGATGTAAAAAACGAGGTATAGTTTGTTAAAATAACTGCACCATAAATTTCTTTTATATTTCTACATTGTTCTCATGTTAGCACATAAATTTGCATTTGTAAAGATTGGTAAATTTGCAAAGATGCGATATAAGATGACGGCTTTATGCTCTAAAATTTTACTAACAACAGTTTTAAAGTTTTATATCCTTTGGAATCCGTTGTGATTAAAGAGGTTAAATAGAGATTACTCGCTTTAAGTCACGATGCCCAAAGACCACTTCTAAGATTGAAAATTAGCAAATTATAAAGGCTATTGCGTTCTGCTCTAGTTAGCTTTTCGAGTCTTTAAATTTCGACGTTGATATATTTGGCGATCCGGTTTACTGTGCCCAGCATATCTTCTATGACTTACTTGATTATTTCATTGAAGATATTAGATCGGTAGGCGATAGAGCCTCTTCACTCTCTAGGATTCTTGAAAGCCGATCGTTTATAGGTAGTTACGACATTACAATTCAGGCAACAGTTTTATATCTATGATAAATCTGGACAAGGCGAATTTAGGCATAGATAACGCATTTATCTAGGTCTGGGATGCAGAAATCGAGAGGGATAACTTTACGGGCGAGCTCCAAAATCACCCGAAAAAAATCAAAGTCCCTTGACAAAATATCGCGAAAATCTTCCAGCCTTGCACTTTCAAACAGATTTAGCGGGCGGAGCAACTAAAATCATGCCAATATACCTGCAAAAAACAGCCTCCGCAGGTTATTTTAAGTTCATGTGTAAAAAGGATTTTAGTGTATACTGGGAATTATAATAAAGTCTATAGGGATGACGATGGAATTTGTTGGAATGATTATCGTACAATAGTGATGAGAGAAGGAAAAAGGCAACTAGACAAAAAACTACCTACACAACGGGCGATTACCTTTACACACCAAGGAATGACCAATTGTAATAGTATAATAGTTAGATGTCCGACAGCAAATCAATATTATCTGTAGAAGGCCCTTGGAAGTGAGGATGCTTTAGTGATAGATAAAGATTTTTTGGGGCGTATTTCTTACTGTATTTGCCGGACAACTTATACTAACTCAAAACCTTCACTTGATGCCACTAAATATAGCTCATCTGTTGTCAAGTATATTTTACCTTTCTCTTCAATAATAGCTTCATACCTTTTTATTTTATCTCATATGTGCATCTTTATTGTTGTATGCGACATTAGACTTATTCCTGCAATATTATCTATACTTGTTTCTTGCCAATAACATTTTCATGAAAAGTATTTATTAAAAATATCATAAAAAAAGCATGCATAAAGCATTGTTGACAAATGCTATATTATAGTATAAACTAAAAATAGCCAAGGACTTAAGGAGAAATTAATATGAAAAAAATTGTATCTAGTATTTTAGCGTTTATAATTACGAGCACAACAGTTTTGCCAAATTCAGTTGCCTGCGTAAACGGAAGTGATCATAACAATACAAGAAAGCCCGTCAGGCGAATTATTGTACCATTTTTGCCTCATCGACACAACCCCGTTGATACAGAGGATGCAGTAGCTCAACCGTTACAATTTCCAAGTGTCCCTTTCTTTGAACAGAGTGCCGCAGGGATTCCAATGTTTCTTGCACCTTTGCAGCCGCAGACGATAGTAGATCCACAGTTAAGGTCTGCAGTCGCGCAAAATATAGCTGCTGTTCCTCCTATACAAACTGATCCTATCGGTGAAGTTCGTATGATTGTACAACCACAAGTAAATAGGGTTCGGACTTACGGAACGGGTTATGAGGCAACTGCAGTAAAAAAAGAGTTGAATGGATTTAATTATAAAAATTCGAGTGCATACGGCATTATAACTCAATGTTTTGGTACGACACTTCGTCTCAAAGAATTAAGAGGAATAATTTTTTCAGTTCAAGAGCATTTAAAGAGTAAAGGCATATTACTTCCTTTACTGTCAAGGAATGCTAAAAGATCGTTTCCCTTGTTAGTTAAATACATAGAAGATAATTTAGATCAAATTGGACCAATTTTACCTAAGGTAATTTTATACGATAAAGACGAACAGCCTTTACAATTATAATATTTTTAGAGACATGCAAATTTGAGGAATTTACGAATATTAATTGGAGATAATTAAGATAATATCCACAGCTTTAATCTCTCTGAGAATGAAGCTCCATCCAACAAATTTCATTATTAATGGGCACTTCATTTTTTCCATACTTTTTATTTTTCTATATTTTTTAATTTAATAATTATATATTACTTATTTTATAATTTTTCTGATGCTACTTTACGTATTTATAAAAGAAATTTAGTTTTTTATACAATAAAAGAGCCTCTGGAATATACCAGAGGTTCTTTTTTCGCTGAAAGTCTGCAGTGTTACTTGGGTTTTCCAAATATGCCCGTCATTATAATAAATCAACTCTAAACTAAATCAACTTCAGGCCCACTAGATGGCATTATTATTGGAGATGGTTCGCCAAATATTTCTCTCATCAATTGATCTCCAATAGGTTTTCCGTAAGTGTCAGTTACGTCGGCAGCCCTCCCGACCTTACGTCCAGCTATCGCTGGAGCCAGCGTGGATCCAATGTGATATCCCATTTCAGTAAGTGTATCAACTGCATTGCTATCTAAAAAATATGTTTTGCCGTTACTAGTCCCTAAACTTCCAATGCTCCAGCTTCCTCTGCCAGAAACACTCTTTAGCTTATCTGTATTGAGCTCTGTCATTTTTTTCACCTCCTTTCTTATTTTATTATATAATATATTTTATTAAATGTCAAGTATTTTATTTTTATTTCTTTATATTTTTAATTTAATAATTATATATTACTTATTTTATGATTTTTCTGGTACTACTTTATGTATTTAAATAAAAAATATGTTTTCTAGGCAAAAAAGAATCTCTGGTATATTCCAGAGGTTCTTTTTTTCGCTAAAAGTTTACCGTGCTACTGGATTTCCGAATATTTCTTGCATAAGGTTATCTCCTATACCATTTCCATTAGCGTCTGTAACATCATAAGCAAAACCCATACCATATTTATGCATTTTAGTGGATGGTGTATACAGATTATTAATTTCAAGAGTATAACCCATTTCTTCAAGTTTGTCTACCGCTGCTGTATTTAGAAAATATCCCTTTCCATCTCCCCCTACAGGATTCCAATCTCCAGCACCAGAAACACTCTTTAGCTTATCTTTATTGAGCTCTTTCATCTTTTTCACCTCCTTTCTTATTTTATTATACAATATATTTCATTAAATATCAAGCATTGTGTTGTGTCTTTTAAAATTAATATTGCATATAGTATTAATTTTGCAACTTTTTTAATTTCTTTATCTGTTTTTTATAATGCAACTAAAATATAGTTCTACCCCTCCGGCAGATACTTAAAAATAATGCTTACAGGCCCATGGGACCAAGTAACTCTTCCATACGAGCATCACCAATGCCTGCTCCTACGTTATCTTTCACAGTACAAAACCGAACTCCAACACCATACATTCTTGAGATGCGTGGATCGTCAGGCCCTGCAACCGTGTAACCGTGACTTCTAAGAATATTTCTGCCACGCTCATTAACTAAATACCATGTTCCATCTTTCCTATCATGATAGTAGTCCCAACCTTCCGCACCAGAAACACTCTTTAGCTTATCTTTATTGAGCTCTTTCATTCTTTTCACCTCCTTTCTTATTTTATTATATAATATATTTTATTTGATGTCAAGTATTTTATTTTTATTTTCTTATATTTTTGCTTAATTGAATATTATATAGCCTTAAAGACTATTTATATTTTGAAAAATTTATCCAATAATCACAGCCAAATTGCTTTTGAAAATTTTGCTAGACTTAAATTTACTCTTTGTGGTAAAATGTTATTATAATTAGTTATATGTTAATTTTTATTTGCAGGGCGGATCGCAAGGTGACTGAGCTAACTGCTTGCGCAAATAAAGGGATTGTAAAATAGGAGTGCTAAATATATGCTGGATTCTCACAAATACGTTATTTTCACGGACTCTACCTCTGACCTTTCTCAAGATATCATAGATAAATATTCCATAAATGTAATACCTATAGAATTAAGTATCGATGGTAAAGCTTTCATTAAAGATTACGAAATTTCTCCTAAAGATTTTTATAATAAAATCCGAGAAGGGAATATGCCAAAAACTACTTGCATAAATAGTTCTACTTACATGGAAAATTTCGAGCCGATCTTAAAAACCGGCAAAGACATTTTATACATTGCTTTCTCCGGCAGTTTAAGTTCCATATATAGCATAGCCAGCCAAACCGCAACTGCATTAAATAAGATTTACCCGAATAATAAGGTGATAGTGGTTGACTCTTGCGCTGCTTCTATGGGGCAAGGTGTATTGGTATATCACGCTGCAAAGATGAAAGCTGAGGGTAAGACATTGGAAGAAGTAGTCTCTTGGCTTGAAGAGAGCAAAAATCACATGAATACTTGGTTTACGGTAAACGATTTGTTCCACTTAAAAAGGGGCGGTCGCATATCTGCTACAACTGCTATCTTGGGAGAAATGTTAAACGTTAAGCCAATAATGAACATCAACCTGAGCGGAGAATTAATTCTGATAAGTAAAATAAGAGGGCGCAGAGCTGCTATATTGGAATTGCTCAATAAAATAGAAAACTTATGGATGGCTGAAAAAAATCCATTTATATGCATTGCTCATGCAGATGCTCTAGAAGATGCGTCATTCTTGGCTGATAAAATTAAAGAAAAATTAGGCGTTAAAGATGTCTTTATAAATTACATAACACCAGTGATCGGTGCGCACACAGGCTGCGGAACCGTAGGGGTATTTTTCTTTGGGCAAAAAAAGTAAAGAGCACATGCATACCGCAGAGCAAGAGAACCATTATATGCCTGAGGCATAAATTTAAAATGAAAAAGGCGGTAAAATAT
>JAFVAZ010000061.1 GCA_017480265.1 Clostridia bacterium | reverse complement strand
CTGTAGCAATTGATTTCAATTAACCGTTTAATATCAAAAGCGATATCTCTTCTTAAATCGCCTTCTACGCGGCAATTTTTATCGATATATTCCCTTAATTTAGCTACATCGGTTTCTGTCAAATCTCTAACTCTTATATCAGGATCTACGCCTGTAGCTTTTATAATATCTTTTGCAGTTTTTCTGCCAATGCCAAAGATATAAGATAACCCAATCTCAATTCGTTTATCTCTAGGTAAATCTACCCCTGCTATACGCGCCATAATTTACACCTCCATCCAAAAATTAAATCTATCCCTGACGCTGTTTATGCTTAGGATTCTCACAAATTACCATTACTTTACCTTTGCGCTTAATGATTTTACATTTTTCGCAAATTTTTTTTACAGAAGGCCTGACCTTCATTTTTATACCCCCTTAAAATTTGATTTCATCTCAAATATCACCAGTTTTTACTTTGACCTCCATATGATGCGGCCTCTGGTCAGATCATACGGCGACATTTCTAATGTTACTTTATCTCCAGGCAATATCTTTATAAAATTCATCCTCAATTTGCCTGAAATATGCGCCAAAATTTCTTTGCCATTTGGAAGCTCTACCTTAAACTGCGCATTGGGGAGGGCTTCCCTTACTATGCCTTCTATTTCGATTACATCTTGCTTAGACAAAAACTACTCACTCCTTGATGAATTAAGCTTAATAAGCTTGATAAAATCTTAACTTTGCAAATTCTTCTTCAAAGCATTTAGCGCCTTCCTTATTGAACTATCACTTTGCATAGCTACTTCGTTCAATTTGTTGTTTGTCAAAATTAAATGCTTTTCATTTTTAGTTTTCGGTTTTTCAAGCTTTCTCCTTTTGCCATCACATATTATAGCATTTTTACCATTAAAATTCAAAACTACAAATAAATCATTTTTATCGTGTCCTGATTTCGATATAACGACTAACCCTCTTGACAGTAGCATCTTTAGAACTCCTTTTATCAAACTTGATCCGGCAAAGTTAAAATCATTGGCCCTGCAGAAGTAACTGCAACCGTATGCTCAAAATGAGCCGAAAGCTTTCCATCTTTAGTCACAGCCGTCCAACCATCGGGCAAAACCTCCACCTCGGCCGTTCCTTCGTTTATCATAGGTTCTATCGCTATAGTCATGCCATTTAAAAGACGTACTCCCTTAGAAGGTACTCCATAGTTTGGTACACTAGGATCTTCGTGTAGCTGTGCGCCTATTCCGTGGCCGACAAAATCTCGTACCACCGAGTAACCGCGCGCTTCGACATATGTTTGTATCGTAGAAGATATATCGCCTATTCTATTGCCGCAAGTAGCTTTTTTTATCCCTTCCAATAGACTTTCATAAGTTGCATCTAAAAGGGATTTTGCATTTTTACTGACCTCGCCACATGTAAATGTAAACGCTGTATCTCCATGGAATCCTTCGTAAAATGCAGCTACATCTATGCTGACAATATCGCCTGATTTTATCTTCTTACTTTTACTTGGTATGCCGTGAATGACTTCGTTATTGACAGAAATACATGCACTATTTGGGAATCCACCATACCCTAAACTAGACGGCTTTGCGCCTTTAGATTCAATATAGTTCCTTATTATAGTGTCTAATTCCAATGTAGAAATTCCTGGTTCTATAGCCTTGCCAGCTAAATGTACGGCATTTGCTGCTATGGTGCCGGCTTTTTTCATTTGCTCGATCTCTCGTTCTGTCTTTAAGATGACCATACACCTATGCCTCCAAAGATTCTAGAACCAATTTGGTCGTATTCTCTACACTGTTATTCCCATTGATCTTTACCAGCTTACCTTTGCTTTTGTAATATTTTATCAAAGGTTCTGTTTGTTCATGGTAAATCTTTAATCTATCTCTAACTGTCTCTATTTCGTCATCCTTACGCTGAATAAGGGTGTTTTTGCATTTGTCGCATACATTATCTACTTTCGGCTTTTTATTAACCAAGTGATAAGTTGCCCCACATACTGCACAAACACGGCGTCCGGATATCCTATTTATTATTGCTTCATCATCGACTTCTATATCGATAACTTTATCAATCTTTATACCTAGTCTATCCAGAGCCTCGGCTTGCGGTATTGTCCTTGGGAATCCATCCAAGATGAAGCCATTTTGATAATCTTTTCCTTTTATGGCTTCTTTGACAATATCTATCACAACTTCATCCGGCAATAGCAATCCTTTATCTATATAAGATTTTGCCAATTCTCCTAGTTGCGTGCCACTTTTCAGCTCTGCTCTTATTATGTTGCCTGTAGAAATGGACTTTATCGATAAGTGCTTTTCTATAAACTCTGCCTGTGTACCTTTACCTGACCCAGGTGCTCCTAAAAGTATAATGTTCATAATTGACCTCTTTTTTAGCTTAGATTTTTTGCTTTCACCAACCTTCCTGCGAAGCCCTCAAATCGAAAATTTTCTTGATCCGAAAAAAGCTTTTGCTTTTTGTTTACACATAGGCTCAGTTACAGTGTGTAAACAGGCTCCGCTATGCAAGTTTAGTATTTTTAGCTTTGATGCACGCATTTAATCGAGAAATCCTTTGTAGTGGCGCATCATCATCTGAGATTCCATTTGCTTTACTGTCTCTAATGCTACACCCACCATGATGATAACCGATGTGCCGCCAAGGAACGTAGTATTGTACATATAAGTCAAATCGCTGAATATAAAAGGTTCAATAGCTACAAATCCCAAGAAAATAGCACCCATCAATGTTATTTTCGATAATACTTTTGCAATGTAATCGCTAGTTGGTTTACCTGGGCGGATCCCCGGGATGGTGCCGCTGCTTTGGCGCAGGTTGTTTGCCATTTCAATCGGATTATATTGGATAGAAAGATAAAAATAAGCAAAGAATATAATAAATACAAAATATATCGTAGGATAAACCCAACCTGTTACTTTTAAAGCATCGTTTATAGAATTGATCCACTCCGGAGCGTTCTTATCCATAACTGCTTTGACTGCTGAAGGCAACGACAAAATGGATTGTGCGAAAATGATCGGCATAACCCCTGACCCGCTCAGTTTAATAGGTATGTGGGTACTTTGCCCTCCGTACATCTTTCTGCCGACTACTCTTTTGGCATATTGTATCGGGATCCTTCTTTCTGCATCGTTTGTATACGTGATGAGCCACATCAATACTAGCAAAGTAACTACAAACACTGGAACAAAAATATAAAAATACCAACACTCTCTGCCATTTGCGCTCTGCCCTAGCGTGAGGATAGCTGAGTTAACGTTAGGATACTTGATGGCGGAATCTATATATCCCCACAATGTTGCTATCAAAGTAGGCATTCTCGCTACGATTCCCGCAAAAAGTAAGATTGAGATACCATTTCCCATACCCTTATCGTTGATTTGCTCACCGAGCCACATTATCAAAGCTGTGCCCGCCGTTAATGTTGCCACTATGACTACTGCTGAAAAAATACCCGAGAACCCTGCGTTATACATAGTCACTCTGCTATTTCTCAGCCAAATATAAAACATAAACGCTTGCATAACTCCGATGACAACTGTTAAAACCCTAGTGATTGCAGTTATTTTCTTTCTACCTTCTTCTCCTTCTTTTTGCAGCTTTTCAAGAGAAGGAATAACCACTGCCATCAACTGCATTATAATAGATGAATTAATGTATGGTTGGATCGAAAGTGCAAACAATGTACCATGTGAAAAAGCTCCACCTGAAAGCATATTCACAAATCCAAAAAACGAGCCTTCTGTTACCCTTGAGTCCATGAAGCTCTTCAAAGCTTCTACATCCAAGAACGGTACCGGTATTATAGATCCTATCCTAAATATAATGACTATAAATATTGTAAAAATGAGTTTTTTCCTCAGTTCCGGTACTTTCCACGCGTTGTATATTGTCTTTAACAATTTAGATCACCTCAGCCTTTCCGCCGGCTTCCTCAATCTTTTTCTTTGCATTCTCTGAGAAAGCTCTAGCTTTAACAATCAATTTTTTAGACAAAACCCCATTTGATAAGACTTTAATCCCATCGTATTGTTTTTTGATAATCCCTGCATCGAGAATAGCTTGCGCATCCACCGTAGCACCATCATCAAATACATTTAAGCTTCCTACATTGATTCCAACTATTTTTTTAGCGAAGATATTGTTAAAGCCTCTTTTGGGGACTCTCCTCTGGAGCGGCATCTGGCCTCCTTCAAAGCCAGGGCGGATGTTGCCTCCGGACCTTGCCTTCTGACCTTTGTGCCCTTTGCCGGATGTCTTGCCCTGCCCAGAACCGTGACCTCTGCCTATTCGCTTTGGTTCTTTTTTTGCCCCATACGCTGGTGAAAGTTCATGCAGTTCCATATTTTCACCTCCTTCTACTTAAGCTTTCTCCCACTCTACAAGGTGGAGAATCCTGGCTACCTTGCCCCTGGTCTGTGCATTATCAGGTTGTATCGTCTCATCCCCTATTTTTTTTAGACCAAGAGCATGGGCCGTCGCAATCTGCTTGCCGTTGCAACTGATGAGACTTTTTTTCAGCTTTATTTTCATCTGTTCCATATTGCTACCTCCCCATTACAAGATTTCTGCAACTGTTTTACCACGCAGCGCCGCCACTTCATTTGCATTTCTTAAGCTAGTTAGGCCTTGCATTGTGGCTCTGACTACATTGCATGGGTTATTTGACCTCAAAGCTTTTGTCCTGATATCGCGGATCCCGGCTGCCTCTACCACAGCACGCACAGGCCCACCTGCGATAACTCCCGTACCTGGCGCTGCAGGTTTCATTAGTACCCTCCCTGCACCAAATTCTCCAATTATCTCATGTGGAATGGTTGTTCCTTTCAGCGATATCGTCACCAGATTTTTTTTCGCGTCTTCTATGCCCTTTTTCACAGCGTCCGGCACTTCTCCGGCTTTACCTATGCCAAATCCTACGGCGCCCTTGCCGTCTCCTACTACTACCAAAGCGGAAAATTTGAAGATCCGTCCACCTTTTACAGTCTTAGAGACACGGTTAATAGCAACTACGCGTTCTTTCAAATCCATAGCACTAGATTCATTTCTATTCAAAAGTATCCCCTCCTTCCTTTAGAATTTTAAGCCACCTTCACGCGCTGCCTCTGCTAGTTCTTTCACTCTGCCATGAAATATATAGCCACCTCTATCAAATACGACTTCAGTTATGCCTTTTTCCAAAGCCCTCTTCGCTATTAAAGCTCCTACTTGCTTAGCTGCTTCTTTATTTCCGCCATAACCGTTAAACTCTTTATCTAAACTAGACGCTGAAACTAAGGTGCTACCCTTAATGTCATCTATCACTTGAGCATAGATATTACTTGTGGAGCGGAAAACATTTAGGCGAGGGCAAGCCGCTGTGCCACTGATTTTGCTGCGCACTCTTTTGTGCCGCTTTAGTCTTTTTTTATTTTTATCTTGTTTGTTCACCATTGTCATTCACTCCTTTATTTATTTTTTGCCGCCTTTACCGGCTTTGCCTTCTTTTCTGCGGATATGTTCGTCTATATATTTGATACCTTTACCCTTGTAAGGCTCCGGCGGACGCTTCTCGCGTATTTCTGCTGCAAACTGACCAACTTTTTGCTTATCTGCACCATGGATGAGTATGTTATTTGTCCCCTGCACTTCTATCTTTATATCATCAGTTTCCGGGACAGTTACTTGATGCGAATACCCGAGGTTCATCACAAGGTTTTTGCCTTGCTTCTGTACACGATACCCTACCCCGTTCACTTCAAGTTCCTTTTTAAATCCTTCGGTCACACCCGTGACCATATTCGCAATGAGCGTTCTTGTTAGCCCGTGGAGTGATTTATTTTTTTTCTCGTCGTTTGGCCGAGCAACGGTGATAGCATTATCTGCAATAGAAACAGTCATATTTGGATGGATATCTCTCTTCAGCGTTCCATTTTTGCCTTTGACTGTTATTACACCGTCATTGAAATTAACTTCAACTCCAGCGGGAATATTTATAGGTTTTCTTCCAATTCGAGACACTGCTCTTTACCTCCTTACCATATGAATGCTAAAACTTCTCCACCTACGTTTAATTCTCTAGCTTTTTTATCTGTCATCACGCCACGTGATGTAGATATGATAGCAACCCCTAGCCCTTTCATCACTTTAGGCATATCTTCCACATTTGTATAAATGCGAAGACCCGGCTTGGAAACTCTCTTTAACCCTGTAATGATAGGCTTTTTGTCTTCAGTATACCTTAAAGTTACTCTGATAACGCCCTGTTTGCCATCTCCGACCACTGTAAAATTTTTTATATATCCTTCATCTTGCAATATTTGTACAATCGACTTTTTCATATTTGATGCGGGAATATCTACAGTACTATGACGACTGGAACTGGCGTTTCTGATTCTAGTCAACAAATCTGCAATTGTATCTGTTATCTGCATGCCATTTTTCCCTCCTTCTAAGAATTTACCAACTAGATTTCCTGACGCCTGGGATCTCCCCTCTATATGCTAATTCTCTAAAACATATACGGCAAATCCCAAACTTGCGAAGATAACCATGCGGTCTGCCGCAGATTTTACATCTGCTATATTCGCGAGTTGAATATTTTTGCTTTCTTTTTTGCTTGACTTTCAATGAAGTCTTCGCCACATAAATCCCCCCCTACTTCTCAAATGGTGCTCCCAAAAGCTCAAGTAAAGCTTTGGCTTCTTCGTCTGTTTTTGCTGTTGTCACAAAGCATATATCCATTCCACGGACTTTATCAATCTTATCATATTCAATTTCCGGAAAGATAAGTTGTTCTTTTATCCCCAAGTTATAGTTCCCGTGACCATCAAATGATTTAGGATTAATCCCTCGGAAATCTCTAACCCTAGGAAGCGCTAAATTTAAAAGCCTATCTAAAAATTCATACATTTTGTCGCCTCTTAGCGTCACTTTGACCCCAATATTCATACCTTCCCTGATCTTAAAGTTCGCTACGGATTTCTTTGCTTTGCATACGGTAGGCCTTTGGCCCGTGATGGTTGCGATATCTGTGATGATTGAATCTATAACTTTTGAATTCTCTCGAGCTTCGCCTGCTCCAACATTAATAACTATTTTCTCTAGTTTAGGTATCTGCATGACGCTTTTATAAGAGAACTTTTTCATCAATGCCGGTGCAGCATCAGATCTATACAAATCCTTTAACCTTGCCATTTTTCATCCTCCTTAAAGCGTTTTGCCACATTTTTTGCAAATGCGTTCTTTTTTTCCATCTTCTAAGATCCTATGCGCAACTCTTGTAGTTTTGCTGCAATTAGGACACATTATCTGCACTTTGCATGCATACATTGCGCCTTCTGCTTTTATGATCCCGCCAGCTTCTCCCATTTTCTTGGGTTTCACATGCTTTGAGACCATATTGACTCCTTCGATGATGACCTTGCCTTCCTTTGGGCTTACTGCAATTACTTTGCCTTCTTTGCCACGCTCTCGGCCGCTCAGTACCTTCACAGTGTCACCTGCTTTTACATGTATTTTCTTTATCATAGTGCCACCTCCATCAAAGTACTTCTGGCGCAAGACTTAAGATTTTCATATAACCATCTTCTCTTAGTTCTCTTGCTACCGGTCCAAATATACGTGTCCCTCTGGGGGTCTTATCATCTCTTATCAAAACAGCTGCATTTTCATTAAATCGAATGTAAGTCCCATCATCACGCCTTGTCGCATTGACTGTTCTCACTATCACTGCCTTAACTACATCACCTTTTTTTACAACGCCTCCGGGTGCTGCTTTTTTTACTGAAGCCACCACCACGTCGCCGATCTCTGCATATCTCCTGCGTGTGCCTCCCAATACTCTGATGCACATAAGTTCTTTTGCACCAGTGTTGTCGGCCACTTTTAGGTACGATTGCTGTTGTATCACAGTGCTATTCCTCCTTTACAGTTTTCAGTCATATTTCTTATACATTTACTCTTAAAATTACTTTGCTTTTTCTATTATTTCTACTAATCTCCATCTTTTGTCTTTGCTCAATGGGCGGGTCTCCATCACGCGTACACGGTCGCCTATATTGCATTCGTTGTTTTCGTCATGTGCTTTCAGCTTAGAAGTCCGCTTGATAATTTTATTGTAGAGTTTGTGCTTTACGCTATCTTCTATGGCAACTACAATGGTTTTATCCATCTTATTGCTCACTACTCTACCCACGTTAGTTTTTCTCATATTTCTTTCAACCATGTAAAAAACCTCCTTCCCTTATGCATCCGCGCGGACATTGATTTCATTTTGAGTAAGTATCGTCTTGACCCTAGCAATGTCCTTTTTCACAGCGCTAATTCGCATTGGGTTTTCTAGTTGGTTCACAGCAAGTTGAAATCGTAAGTTAAATAATTCTGCTTTAAGCTCTTTCAATTTGGATTCAAGCTCTTTTGTTGATAATTTCCTAAGTTCTGAAGCTTTCATCACTGCTCACCATCCGTTCCTTGTTTCTTTATGAATTTGCACTTAATAGGTAACTTATTGGCAGCCAACCTCATTGCCTCTCTGGCGGTTTCTTCCGGCACCCCACCAATCTCAAACATCACTCTTCCAGGCTTTACTACGGCTACCCAATATTCCGGCGCCCCTTTACCTTTACCCATACGGGTTTCCAGCGGCTTTTTAGATATTGGTTTGTCCGGGAAGATTTTTATCCACACTTTTCCGAACCTCTTGCAATAACGTGTCATCGCAATACGAGCAGCCTCGATCTGATTCGCTGTGATCCATGCAGGCTCTAGACTCTGCAATCCAAAATCTCCGTTCGAAACAGTGTTGCCTTTAAGTGCAGTACCTGTCATCCTTCCTCTGTGGACTCTACGGTATTTTACTCTTTTTGGCATCAACATTATCTATTGCCCCCTTCCTGCACTCTGGGAGCTCTAGCGTCACCCAAAACTTCGCCCTTATATAGCCAGACCTTTACTCCAAGCTTACCGTAAGTTGTATTAGCTTCCGTGAAGCCGTAGTCTATATCTGCTCTCAAAGTTTGAAGTGGAATAGTTCCCTCATGGTAATGTTCACTTCTAGCTATCTCGGCTCCGCCCAAACGACCAGAAACTTGGATCTTTATCCCTTTTGCTCCTAATCTCATTGCTCTGCCTATAGATTGCTTCATGGCCCTACGAAACGACGCTCTTTTTTCAAGTTGTTGTGCTACACTTTCAGAGATCAGTTTTGCATCTAAGTCCGGCAATTTAATCTCTACTATGTTGATTGCTGCTGGCTTTTTCAAAAACTTTTCGCACTGTAGCCGCAGTTTTTCTATTTCGCTACCGCCTTTGCCTATTACCATGCCTGGTTTTGCGCAGTATACGTGTATCCTTACCTTTGTGGCGGTTCTCTCTATTTCAATTTTCGGGACCCCTGATACTGCTAATTGTTTTTTTAAGAATTTTCTAAGATTGTAATCTTCTACTAGCAAATCTCCAAAATCTTTATCTTTTACATACCATCGCGAACTCCAGTCTTTTATCATTCCCACACGGAGTCCATGCGGATTTACTTTTTGACCCATAGTTTACCTCCTTACTTTACTGTTCTTCTTTTTCCGATACTACTATGGTTACATGAGAGGATCTTTTCTCGATCCTGTGTGCTCTGCCGTGGTCTTTTGGTCGGATCCTTTTCAAGATCGGTCCTGGACCGACAAAGCACTCCGATACATACAGTCTCTCGGCATCCATATGAAAGTTATTTTCTGCATTTGCAATCGCTGATTTCAAAAGCTTCGTCAAATCTTCGCAGGCAGCCTTAGGGGTATACCTGAGGATAGCCATTGCAACTTTTACCGGCTTATTTCGTATTAGATCAAGCACGATCGAAACTTTCCTCGGAGAAATTCTTACATATTTTAATTTCGCCATAGCTTCCATTCATCAACACTCCTTCTTGCTGCTATTTTTTAGTTGTCTTAGCGCCGGCATGACCCCTAAAGGTCCTAGTCGGAGCAAATTCTCCTAGTTTATGCCCTACCATATCTTCTGTCACATATACTGGGACGTGTTTGCGCCCATCATGAACGGCAAATGTGTGCCCTACAAAATCCGGAAATATCGTGGAAGATCGGCTCCATGTTTTTAGAACTCTCTTCTCGCTATTTTTATTCATTTCCTGTACTCTCTTTAGCAACACCGGCTGTACATAAGGACCTTTTTTTAAACTTCTTCCCATTCTGCTTAGCTCCTTTCTGTAGCGTTATTTACCGTTTCTACGTTTTACTATAAATTTATCTGATTTGTTATGTTTAGATCTTGTTTTGTATCCCAAAGTTGGTTTACCCCAAGGTGTTACGGGACCAGACCTACCTATAGGACTCTTGCCTTCACCGCCACCATGCGGGTGATCACAAGGGTTCATTACAGATCCACGTACAGTTGGGCGGACGCCCATGTGCCTCTTTCTTCCGGCTTTGCCTATCTTCACGTTTTCGTGGTCTGCGTTACCAACTTCTCCGATAGTTGCCATGCATTCTATTGGGACATTGCGCAACTCCCCAGAAGGTAACCTCAAAAGCGCTAATTTGCCTTCCTTCGCCATCAACTGAGCCATAATGCCCGCTGATCTAGCCAATTGTGCCCCTCTGCCCGGATGCAGTTCTACATTGTGGATAAATGTTCCTGTAGGTATATTTAGTAATGGCAAGGCATTCCCCGGTTTAATATCTGCACTTGGTCCTGCAACTACCTCATCGCCTACCTTTAAGCCATTGGGTACAGTGATATAGCTTTTTTCACCATCTTTATATTGGATGAGCGCTATGTGTGCCGAACGGTTTGGATCATACTCTATAGATAATACTTCAGCTGGCATATCAAATTTTTGTCGCTTAAAGTCAATGATACGGTACTTTCTTCTGTTTGCGCCACCTTTATGGCGTACGGTGATCCTGCCGTAACTATTTCTCCCAGATTTTTTATTGAGCGGGATCAAAAGGCTTTTTTCTGGGCCTTTTTTAGATAATTCAGAATAATCAACAACTGACATGTTCCTTCGGGAAGGTGTTGTCGGTTTGTAATTCTTTATTGCCATTAAAAATTTTCACTCCTTTGTTTAGCTTTGCGGAGATGATCTCCATATCTGCTTTATTTTGTATATCAATATCTAT
>JAFVAZ010000060.1 GCA_017480265.1 Clostridia bacterium | reverse complement strand
TTGATTTCTTGTGCTGTAATATCCCGTTCATATTTGGTGATTTTGAAGGGATCCTTTCCTTGCTCTTTCAAGTAATTTAATTTATCTCTACGGATTTTTGCTAATTCGTTTAAATTTTCATCATTGATGGCTTGCACATCTTGACCATTATCTTTAACCATGCATATCTCCTCATGTGTTTATATTTTGAAGCTTAAATTAAGCACAAGGGAGAATGCCCGCATTTATGCTACTTAGATATTTCCAATATCTTGTATATGGCAGTTCCCCCAGGGGTCGATATTTTCACCTTTTGACCTATTTTGTGCCCTATAAGGCCGTTCCCCACAGGAGACATGTCGGATATTTTGCCATCGTCCGGGTCAGCTTCGTTAGATCCCACTATCTTATAAGTGCATTCTTCTTTTGATTCAACGTCTAAGAGTTTAACCTTAGTGCCGACGAAAACTTTATTGGTGTCGATATCTTTTTCACTTATTACCTGTACATTTTTCAGTGTAGCTTCAATCGTCGCTATCCTTGCTTCCACCAAAGCCTGCTCGTTTTTTGCCTCATCGTATTCACTATTTTCAGAGAGGTCTCCAAAAGACAGTGCTACTTTTATCTTCTCTGCTATTTCTTTTCGTTTTTCTGTTTTTAATTGCTCTAATTCATCTTCTAATTTTTTTAGTCCTTCTTCTGTCAATAAAACTTGTTTTTCCATATTTGTCTCCTGCTTTCTACGCTATATGCTTAAACTAAATATCATTATAAATTGTTAACGCATTTATGTCAAGAAGTCCAAACTACGATTGCCACACAAGTGGAGCAGAATGGAGTTGCAAAGCGAGTTTATCAAGGGGAATTTGATATAAATTTTTTTAAAAAATACCCTTGACATCTTAAGACAAATATGCAATAATAATATAAATAAAATATAAACTATTTTCACAAGGAGAAAAAACATGAAAAAATTTTTATCAATAATCTTAACACTAATAATATCAATAGCAGTAATACCGGCGTATGCATTTGCAAATGCGCAAAATTCCCAAAGTCAATGGAATAATTACCTAGGAGTGCCTACTAATGGAGTGCTGGATGACGAATACGTAGAGATTTTAAAGCAACGGTACAAGAATGCAGATCCGATAGCACGAAGAGTATTCGACCGTTTTGCGCCTCAGCTTAAAATTCAAAATACAAATTATCCGTTTCCCCCTTTTTCTCAACGGTTTAATGAGCCGTATCGTCCTCGAGGTGTATACTATAATGCAGCTTACGACAAAACGAACCCTTCGGGTTCAGGGCAAGCCTTTTATCATGAGTTAGGACACGGTGTCGATGCTGCAGCAACTGGTAATGGAGGGCCAGGCAGTAAGGTATTATCAAACACAACAAGATTATCAACTGCAATGTACAAGGATGCACTGAGAATAGTCAATGCATTTAAAAATTTAAACTTTATAAAAAAATATTATTTTATATATGGACTGTATGATAAGTCAGCATACATAGTTTCAGATCTACTTGGTGCGATGACAGGGAATAAACTCACAGGGCAGGCATATCACCCTAATGAATATTGGTACAACAATGATGGTAGAATAGACCATGATACCTTAAATATGGAGACGTTCGCAAATTTTTTTGAAGCTTCTATGGGAAATCCAAAAAGTTTGTCATTAGTAAAAAATTTCTTTCCATCGGCGTTTGAAGCTTTTTCAAAGATGCTTAAGTCACTTCTTCCTGATCGTAATTGTACATTTTTCAAAAAAGATCCAAGTAAAGCTGAAGACAAAGACAAAGCATTTTCAGATTTTATAAAAGCTTTCACAGATAAAGGACCGGAACTTTAATTGCAAATCTTCAGAGTAAGTAATGTTCTAATTTTTTACACTAAATAACCTTACGAGTAGGATAGAGAGAAACATGAAAAAATTTTTATCAATAGTCTTAACACTAGCAATAACAATAAATATGCTCCCGGTTTCTGCTTCTTCAGATGCGTCGAGTACGGAACACAAAGAGTTGTTTGTATCAAGCTTCTTGAGGAAATGGAACTCTACTGGAGTTAATAGTGCTGCAGATTTTATAGATGAAAATTTCAATAGCCCACAAAACATCTTTTCTTTCTTTGAAAAGTACGGCTCCAGGAGTATCCTATGTGTTTTATTGGCTACGGGATTTAATTGCTTCAATGCCATAATATCAAAGGCACAAGGGTTTATGAATACACTTTGGGTGTATGATTACATGAAAGAGAAACTAAGAGGAGGTGTGCACCTGTTCGATTGGACGCATCCCATAAAGGATGTACCCGTAAATGAAACTATGGCACGGTTGCACGCAGGTCTGCAAGAGCTTAAAGGGCAAGAGAATGCCAAAAAAGAAATAACCAAGATTGTCAGCGGTATTGCGCACAACAAAAATCAAGCTGCATTCAATAAAGAAGAATACTCGCATGGAGATGTAATATACATACTGGGGCCTTCTGGTGTAGGGAAAACGTTTGTGTCTTTAAGGATCGCCTATGCTTTGTCTAATCATGAACCGTTTATCATATCAGCTTCGGAGGTGGATCTTCAGAATAAAGATACGGTTATAGATCAGTTGTTTAACTTCGATGATTACTACTTTGGGTACGGAGCGTCTATTAAAGAATGCAAGCGCTTAGTAAAGTATCTCAAGAATCATAAAGGAGGCGTGGTAATCATAAATGAATACGACAAAATGTGGAGCCCTGCGCTAGACGAAGTCCTGAGAACGATAACCGACCAAGGAATAATAAATATCCGAGGTCAAACTATATATTGCAAAGGCACGACTTTTATTATCACATCTAACGAATGCACTCAAGCTATAGAATCTGGCAACCAAGACCTAATATCTGACGCCAAAGAAATAGACGATGGAACCGGTTCAAGGACTAATTTGGTAAAGCACGACAGATCTTTTTTGAATAGAGTCAAAAAGGTTATCTTTGAAAATTTAACCGAAGAAGATTATGAGAACATCGCCAAGAATGAATACGGAGAAAAATTTAAAAATTATTGGAAAGACTTCGCAAACATTGACTTAAATATGGAGAGCATATATAGTCATATCGCAAAAAAAGCAGTAAAAGAAAATAAAGGGTCAAGGATTATAAATTCAGTGATGGATGGCCTTACAAAGGAGTTGGCGGAATTTACTGAAGAAAATAATCGCAAAGGGCAAGAGCCTATTAATGTATGCGTTTCATATGATGAAGATGCCGACAAATTTTCTTTGGATGTACAAAAAGAAAATTAATCTGCATTAAATGGAAAGAAATTATGATTGTTTTTCTTTTCTGGTTTGATGGATTTTTTCGATAATCATAGCTACAGCAATATCTCCAGATATATTGCAAGCAGTACCAAAACCATCTTGCATAACGTGCAAAGTGATCATCATAGAAATCATGGCGCTATCGAACCCCAGCATAGTCTGCAGAGCTCCTGTCGCTGCCAATATCGCTCCGCAGGGGATGCCCGGAGCTGCTGCCATCAGAATACCTATATTTAGCATAAATGGTATCATATTCACAAAAGATATAGGCATGCCCGTCACGTACATCATGGCGATAGTGCAGCTTGTGATGGATATAATGCTTCCCGTTAGATGAATAGTAGAACAAAGCGGAATCACGAAATTATTTACATCATCAGAGACGCCGTTCTTTTTTGTGCACTGCATTGTCACAGGGATAACCGCTACAGATGACTGCGTAGCAAGAGCCGAGAAATATGCCGGCAAGATATTTTTGATTAGGCTGAATGGATTCTTTTTAAATATTATTCCAGCGATTAAAAATTGAAAAAAAAGTACCGTCAAATGCAGCAAAACTATAATGACAAAGAGTTTAGAAAATGTAATTAAAATATTGACAAATTGTCCGGAGGCGCTTAATTTTGCAAAGGTTCCGATTACATATAGAGGTAACAGTTTGATAATCACCTGCTGTATAAATAAATTTATAATTTCGTAAAATTCAAGGCATAAATGCTTTAATCCTCTGCTATCCGTCATAGAGATCCCTATACCGATAACGAATGCGAATATAAGTGCAGAAAAGACATCTATAATGGGCGGAAGCGATATATTATTGACAAAATCGACAGTGTAATTAGGTTGATTTATTATCTGATGGAAGTTATATGGAGTATTGTTTAAAATAATTGGGAAAGCCTTAGTTGTTATAAAATAGGTAAAACAAGATGCCATAATCATAAACGAATATGTAATTATCACCGTGGTTAAAAGTAACTTCCCGGATGATTTCCCTAACGATGTGATGCCTTTTGTAATAAAACTTATTATGATCAGTGGAATGGTGAAATTCATAAGCTTGCCTATTAGTACGTTTATAGATATAAAAATCTTAACGACCATATCGGGCAGAAGTTGACCGATAAGGCAACCTAAAATCACCGCAAAAAAAATTTTTATCAAAAGATTATATTTTTCAATAAACTTTTTCATTAATATACGTTCTCCTCAATATAGAAATAAAAAACAGCCTAGATGTAGAAGGTGAAACACTTCACCAGCTTATACCCGTGTATTTATCCAAACTACAAAAAATATAAGCTACCTAGACTTACTATAACGAATAAAAATTACAAGCCAAGTATACCACAGCTTTAAAATTTTTTCAATACTACGTCTCTAATATGATATGTTTCTCCGTTTGACTTTTTCTCTGTACCTTCCGGGTTAGCGAATCCATGCATAAAGCCGTCAAGTTCAACTGAGCAAATATCGCCACCAATTATTGTGTTTTTTATTACTAAGATATTTGCTCGAGTGCCTCTGGGGGAATCTTTATGGTTCAAAATCTGATATGTAAACCTAGTGCACTTTTTACCTTTGTATTTTGATAGATCCAAGCCTTGGTTCTTCTGTATAGTGTTGTAGTTTTCATATGTATCGTTAAATACCTCCGGTATAGTTACATCAACGATTTCTAAAGGCTCCGGATTAACCTCCCAGCCAAATGCAGATAAAAATTTCACACGGTCTTCATTGGATTTTACATGAGTTAAATTCTTATCGATCAAGCTGCTGTTTTCTTCTTGATGCCCACGACTTTCGCCGGTCGCTTTAAATATGAATAATAAAAAAAAGATTGCAAGGATCGAGATGAGGACGGCTGTTATTCTCTTTATTTTTTTAGATTTTACAGTTAATATAAACACGAAAACACTCCTTCTTGTTTTCATTATATTCAAGACAAAAAATATCATGATATAAAAACATTTAAATATATTGAGTTTTGTGCTAAAATATTTTCGGAAATACAGAAGATCCTATTTTTAGAAAGGTTTGTGTTAACAACATGAAAGAACTCGAAAGATATAGTATATGGCTAAAGAATGCGACAGGAGACCGAGATTTGATCGAAGATTTAAAGAATATAGCAGATAATAAATACGAAATATACGATAGATTTCACACTGATCTGACCTTTGGCACAGCGGGTCTGAGGGGAGTCTTAGCGGCGGGGAGCAACAGAATGAACATCTATACTGTTCGCAGAGCCTCTAAGGGACTAGCGGATTATTTAAATTCCCATTACAATAACCCTTGTGTGGCTATCTCCTTTGATTCCAGGATAAAGTCCGATATATTCGCTAAAGAAGCGGCTAAGGTATTAGCAGCTAACGATATCAAGGTGTATATTGTGAAGGAATTGAGCCCCCTCCCTTTTTTATCTTTTGTAGTTAGATTCCTCAAGACTCAGGCTGGCATCATGATAACAGCTAGCCACAACCCGGCACAATATAATGGATATAAATGCTTTGGCGAAGATGGTAGCCAATTGGCTGGGCTTGCTGCAGCGGAAGTTTATAGCTTTATGGGGAAGAATGACATTTTCGATATAAAAACGGAAGACTTCGATAAAGCTGTAAGTGAAAAGAAAATAGCTTATATTGAAGATGCCGTAAAGGAAGAGTACTTAAAAGCAGTATATCAGCAAAGCATCAATAAAGACGCCTGTAAACGTGCCAATCTAAAAGTAGTGTATACTCCCCTCAACGGTGCAGGGAATAAATTTGTAAGGAGTATCTTGCAAAGAGTCGGTATCCAAAATGTAAGCGTTGTAAAAGAGCAGGAACTCCCTGACGGAAACTTCCCTACTTGTAGATATCCGAATCCTGAAGTAAAAGAAGCGCTAGAGCTAGCGATAATAAAGGCAAAAAAAGAAAACGCAGATATAGTTATAGCGACAGATCCAGATAGCGATAGGATAGGTATAGCCGTAAAAAAAGATGAAGATTATAGATTTATGACAGGCAACGAAGTTGGTATCATGCTGCTGGAGTATATATTATCGCAGAAAAAATTAAAAAACACTTTGCCATCAAGACCTTTTGCCGTCAAGACTATAGTTTCTACCGATCTAGCTGACAAAATAGCTATGAATTACGGTTGTGAGCTGAGAGAAGTTTTGACCGGATTCAAGTATATCGGCGAGCAAATATTAAATCTAGAGAAGAAAAACGAGGAAGATCGGTTCGTTTTTGGCTTTGAAGAAAGCTACGGATATCTACCGGGGACATATGTAAGAGATAAAGATGCCGTTGTGACGGCTATGTTGATTTGTGAGATGGCTTCGTTTTTTAAACTGCAAGGGAAAACGTTGGTAGATTTTTTAAACGATCTATATTTAAAATATGGATTTTATAAAAATACTCTTTTGAATTTTAATTTTGAAGGTTTAGGCGTTTTTGACAAAATGGAAAATGTAATGAAGAACCTACGTGATAAGCCATTAAAAGAGATAGCTGGCTATAAAGTCCTAAAATTAGCGGATTATAGCTTGAGCAAAGAGATAAACCTGGAGACGAAAAAAGAAAAAAATCTATCTTTACCAAAGTCGAACGTCATATCATATTATCTAGAAAACGGCAACAAAGTAATTATCAGGCCTTCTGGCACAGAGCCAAAGATCAAGGTGTATATCACAGCCGTAGGAGCCAATATGGATGAAGCTCAAAAAATCACGGAGAAGATATCCGCAGAGATTTCAGGTACTATAAAAATTTAATCGATAAAGTATTAGTTGAGTAAATTTGCAAAAACTAAATGCAGTAAAAATATAGTAAAATTTTAAATTTTATATATTGAAACTTTTTTATATTGTTTTATAATTAAGATAGTTAATTAAATTTTGGAGGCTTTTTTGTTATGGAGTTTTTAAGAAACATCGGAGAAACCGTAAATAGCGCAATTGACTACATCGTAGAGAAAAATAAAAAATTTACAAAAAGTGCAAAAATAAAGCGATTGATAAAAAAAGAATCAGATTCGATAATTAAAGCTTATATCACTTTAGGCAAGCATTATTACAATGATTTGAGAGATGTACCCGATGATGAGATGAGAAAAATTTGTGAATCTATAGACGTCTCTAAAAAAGAAATATCAAAACTGAGGGAAAAATTGATCCAGATTAATGTGGAAGAAAATTTTTGGGGCTATAGAGATTTGGTAGAGGAAGAGTTTGACTTTGATAAAGAAGGATGCGATTGCAGTTGCATGGGTGATAATGAGGCTTGCAGTGAAGATAAAGAAAAACTACCTGCTAAACCTCAAGAAGCTCCTAGCGAGAGCAAACGTAAACCTCCTAAAAAAGATGATTGAATCGAAATATAGTTTTAGCACGGCTGAGGCTATAAATCCGAAAGGCTAATCAATGCTAAAATTAAAGCCAGGGCAGTGTTTTTTACTATCCTGGCTTTTTATTGTGCTTTAATTTTCGGTTTAAAGATTATTTTTAATATTTACAAGATGAGCTATAGAAGGAATGCTCTCGCCTTGCTGAGAAGAAGTAGGGGACATCAGCGCGCCTGTGGCGATGAATAAAATGTTATTTAACGTTTTTTCTTTTAGTTTATCTAGTATAATAGAGCACAATACAGAAGCAGAGCACCCACACCCAGAGCCGCCAGCATGAACATCTTGCTCTTTTTGGTCATAAATCAATAGACCGCAGTCAGAGTGGACTTTGGATATATCTATGTTTTCTTTTTCCAGTAATTCGCATAGCAATCGGCTGCCTACTTCACCTAAGTCTCCTGTCAAGATTAGATCGTAATCAGAAGGGCTAGACTCGGTATCTTTAAAGAAATCAGAGATAGTGGAAGCCGCCGCCGGAGCCATAGCAGCGCCCATGTTATTAGTATCTTTTATGCCAAAATCTATAATCCTGCCTATGGTTACGCTATCAATAACGGGTCTGCTGTTTTTATTATTGCCCTCTCCCAATATAATAGCGCCTGCACCGGTAACAGTCCATTGTGCGGAAGGGGTCCTTTGGCCACCGTACTCCAGAGGGAACCTGAATTGCCTCTCTGCAGAACAAAAGTGCGAAGAAGTCACTGCTATGCAGTGCCTAGCGATTTTTGCTTCTACCATTATGGAAGCTAGAGCTAAAGTTTGTGCCATAGTGGAGCAAGCGCCAAATTGTCCCAAAAATGGGATGTTTAGCTCTCGTAAACCAAAAGTAGACGATATACATTGATTTAATAAATCTCCGGCAAAAATGAAATCTATCTCAGACTTGTTAAGTTTAGATTTCTCCAGTGCTATATTTACACACTCAGCTTGCAGTTGGCTTTCGGCTTTCTCCCAAGTGTCTTCGCCAAGCGTCGTGTCATCAAACACCATATCAAATTTTTCTCCGATGGGCCCTTCGGATTCTTTTTTCCCGCAAACAGAAGCAAAACTGACTACCTGCGGCGAATTTTCCATTTTGATTGTGTAGTTTCCTATTCTTTTAGCCATACTTTCTCCTTCTTTTATTCTTTTGAGTATAGCTTTTACTATATTTTATAAAAAATGCATTACCCTAAATATAATTTTGAAAATTGCGATTATACTGGTAAAAGTAAGGAGAAAAGGATACTTTTCAATTTAGCTTTAATGTCATTTCATATTCGTGTTTTTTGTATTTTACGCTTTTGAAATATAAAGAAATAAATTTTTCAACACTGTGGTTATCTAAGCTAACGGCACAAAGCCCTTCGAGATTTTTGAATTTCGTCAGGTGTGTTTTTAAAGCTTCATTGAGGAGTGCAAGGCCCAGTGCATTTTTTCTATATTCTTTATCAACAAAAAAAGTTCTATATAAGATTAAATCGCCGGGAGCGAGAAGGCCAGTTATCCATCCAACGGCTTTTTCGTTATTTTCTATGGCGACAAATGAATTTATATGCTCCAATTTATTCTCGTTTATAAACAAAGATAGGTTTTTCGGATAAGTAATGCCTTCGTTAATTTTTAAATCTGACATTATTGGGCCAGGGACGTCATTTATCGGGACAAATTTTATAGTTTCAAATGGATTTGAACTATTTAGGCTGGCTCTGACTATATTGCTGCCAAAAATTTCCTCAGAGAAACGGTACACAGTAGTAAGGGTTGTAGGGTTTTCAAACTTTCGTTTTGATAAAAAATCTTTTAATTTTTCGAAAGATTGCTCAGAAGTTACTACCGTCAAGCATAGCTTAGCGCTCCCCCTCGTCTTTACTTCTTCTATCAGATTTTCTAAAAGCTTGGACCCTATGCCCAAATTGCGGAAAAAGCTAGATACATAGAATGTTTTTATGTTCCACCTTGTTGGGTTCTCGCCATCTTTTTTTGCTAATATTATCCCGGAAGCAAAGTCGTCACTCACCTTGGCTCCGTAGCATATCGTGTCGCTGTTTATAGGAGTGTTCAATAATAAATTGCTGTATGTTTTTCTATTTTTACTTGTCACTCTTTCAATAATCACAAAAAACTTACCTCTCTTATTTCTGCATGTCATTGAGTAAACCTCATATGAAGTAATTATAATATTTATTTTCCCTTTCTACAATACGTTTACGGTAAAGACTAAAAGCTTTGTCTTACGAGTGAAAACAAAGCTTTTGATAACATTATATATTCTTATTTTGGCTTACCCAAAAGGTTCAGCATATTCTTTTTATAAAACTCCACACCAGGCTGATCAAACGGATTGACCCCTAGCATATAGCATGAGATAGCGCAGGCTTTTTCAAAGAAATATATCAGATACCCGATCTCTTCTGCGGCAAAATGCGAAATCTCTAGAATTATATTGGGGATATCGCCATCGGTGTGTGCTAAGATTGTCCCCAAAGCAGCCTGAGAGTTTACAAAGGAAACTGTTTTGTCATGCAGATAGTTTAATTTATCAGTATCTTCAGGGAAATATGGGATCCTTATATCGTTTCCTGGATCTTTTACTAGCAAAACAGTTTCGAATAGATTTTTCTTTCCTGATTGCAGAAGTTGCCCCATAGAGTGCAGGTCTGTAGTAAAATCTAAAGACGTAGGGAAAATACCTTTGCCGTCTTTAGCTTCGCTCTCGCCAAACAGCTGCTTAAACCATTCACTAAACATATGCATCCTAGGCTCGTAGGTTTCTAAGATTTCAATTTCCTTTCCTTTATTATAAAGTAACCTGCGGATAGCGGCATATTTATAGCAATCGTTTTTATTTATATCTTCGTGCATTAGAGCGTCTTGTGCGCTTTTGGCTCCATATAGCAATCTATCAATATCTACCCCAGCTACTGCTATAGGTAGCAGTCCGGCCGGAGTAAAGGCCGAAAACCTGCCACTAATATTATCCGGTATTATAAAGGTTTCGTACCCATTCTTATCCGCTAGTTCTTTTAATTCACCGCTTCTTATATTGGTAGTACAATATATGCGGTCTCTTGCGTTAGCTTTTCCGTATTTATTTTCTAGAAATTCTCTAAAAATCCTAAAAGCTACGGCCGGTTCTGCTGTAGTGCCGGATTTTGATATTACATTGATCGAAACATTTTTATTTTCACAGATTTTTAAGATCTCTTGCATATAGGAAGCGCTAAGGTTATTACCTACAAAGAAGATATCCGGGGTATCTTTGGGTAGCAAGTTGTAGTTGTTCGATTTTAAAAATTCTATAATTGCCCTAGCTCCAAGGTATGAGCCGCCAATGCCGATGACTATTAACACTTGTGAGTTTTCTTGTATCTTTTGCGCTGCAGATTTTATCTTTTCTAATTCTTTTTTATCTTGATTATGCGGTAAATCTACCCATCCTGTGAACGCTGTTCTGTCATTTTCTGATTTATACTGCAAAATATCATGCGCCATCTTAACCAAAGGTTGTATCTGTGAATATTCATGTTGTTTGATAAATTTATTTAAATAACTTGTGTCTAGTTTAACTGGCATCTCAGTCCTCCAAATTCATAATTTAAATTATTTTACATTACTATTTTATCATTTGCAAGATCACCCCTCTGACGGCCCCATGTCCTCAATTGCATTAACCTGAAGCCATCCGGAATTTTTGGCAGAGCCGTACTTACACTTCCCAGAGCTACTTTAAAGCCTAGTATGAATTTTACCAGTAGCCCTTTTTAATGTTTACTTGACATAACGAGGAAAAATGATATAAATTATTATTATGGCTGGATGATCCGGTAGACTTAGCCTGCCGATATAGAGAAAGGGAAGGTGGCAAGATAATGCATAATAAGAAAAAAATATACGACAACGACAGTATATCATCGCTAAAAGGTGCAGATAGAGTAAGGAAGCGCCCCGGGGTTATCTTTGGCTCAGATGGCTTAGAAGGCTGCGAACATTCGATCTTCGAGATACTATCAAACTCGATTGATGAAGCAAGGGAAGGCTATGGGAAAACTATCAAGGTTACTTTATATAAAGATAAATCTATAGAAATCGAAGATAATGGTCGAGGCATCCCGGTTGACTATAATAATAATGAAAAAAAGTATAACTGGGAACTAGTGTTTTGCGAGCTTTATGCAGGCGGGAAATATAATAACAGCGCCTTGGAAAACTACGAGTATTCCTTGGGGTTAAATGGCTTAGGTCTTTGCTCAACGCAGTATGCTTCTGAATACATGACGGCTAAGATTAAACGCGATGGTTTTTTGTATACTTTAAACTTCAAAAAAGGTGAAAATATAGGAGGTCTGCAAAAAGAACCTTATAATGAGCAAGATACAGGAACTACGATCCGCTGGAAGCCGGATATGGAAGTCTTTACGGATATAGCCGTCCCAGCTGAATATTTCAAGGACGTTATGAGACGTCAAGCGATAATAAATGCAGGGATCGAGTTCATATTTTTGGAGGAAATGGATGGGGAATTTGCAGAGACTAAATTTAAATATGAAAATGGGATCGTAGACCACGTTAAAGAAGTGGTGGGAGAAGATAACCTAGTCCCGATACAAACCTGGTACGCAGAGAAAATGGTACAAGATAGATCGGACAAGCCCCTATATAAGACTAAAATAAGTGCAGCGGTCACTTTTTCTAATAAAGTAAAGTTGGTGGAATATTATCACAATTCTAGCTACTTGGAGTATGGGGGCGCCCCAGAGAAGGCCGTCAAGGCAGCGTTTGTATCTGAGATAGATTCTTACTTAAAAAAGAGTGGGAAGTACAACAAAAGCGAAAGCAAGATAACATTTGCAGATATAGAAGATTGCTTAGTTATGGTTGTCTCTTCGTTTTCAAATGTGACTTCGTATGAAAATCAAACGAAGAAATCGATCACAAATAAAGGCATACAAAACGCCATGACGGAACTTTTTAAGCATCAGTTGGAAGTTTTTTTTATAGAAAACCCTGCGGATGCTGAGAAAGTAGCTATGCAGGTCTTGATAAATAAAAGAAGCCGCGAAGATGCAGAGAAAACCAGGCTCAACATAAAGAAAAAACTGACAAGCAATATGGATATGACCAATAGAGTAGCTAAGTTTGTGGATTGTAGGAGCAAGGATATCTCCGAGAGAGAACTCTTCATAGTGGAAGGGGACTCGGCTCTAGGTGCTTGCAAACAAGCAAGAGACCCAAATTTTCAGGGAATTATCCCTATACGGGGCAAGATCTTAAATTGCTTAAAGGCGGATTATAATAAAATCTTTAAAAATGAGATTATAACAGATCTGATTAAGGTTTTGGGTTGCGGAGTGGAAATAAAAACGAAAGCGAATAAGGATCTTTCGAACTTTAACCTTAAGCTTTTAAAATGGAGCAAGATTATTATATGCACAGATGCTGATGTGGATGGCTTCCAGATAAGGACTTTGCTCCTGACGATGATATATACCTTAGCGCCTACTTTGATAAAAGAAGGGAGAGTATTTATAGCAGAGTCTCCGCTATATGAGATAAACACAAAATCAGAGACGTATTTTGCCTATACAGAACAAGAAAAAGAAAAGTTCATCTCAAAAATAGGGGCAGAAAAATATACCATACAAAGGTCTAAAGGACTCGGCGAAAATGAACCGGAAATGATGAATTTGACTACCATGAACCCAAAAACCAGAAGGCTCATCAAGGTGATACCGGAAGATGCTGAAAAAACCGCCAGGATTTTCGATATATTGCTAGGGGATAATCTGGCCGGGAGGAAAGAGTACATCGTAGAAAATGGACACTTGTACCTAGATGCAATAGATGTCAGCTAGACCCGGGCGCCGCCGCCATAGGACAAAGTTTTAACTTTTGTCCTATGAGGAAAAGCTATTTTCCCTAAAGTGCTTACGCACTTTAGCGGCGGCGCTAGCTGCAGAGTTAAAATTAAAGCTTAAAAAAGAAAGGGAAATTAAAATGCCGATAAATAAACACAATAAACCCTTAAAAAGCAGAATCCCTACAATAAAAGGGATAATAGAAGGAGCAGGAGAAACTGTAGAGCAACCCATAGTAAGCACAGTAGAGCAAAATTATATGCCCTATGCGATGAGCGTGATTTTATCTAGGGCCATACCGGAGATAGACGGCTTTAAGCCATCACACAGGAAGCTGCTCTATACTATGTATAAAATGGGGCTGCTAGACAAAGCAAGGACAAAATCTGCCAATATAGTAGGGCAAACGATGAAGCTCAACCCGCATGGAGATAGCGCCATCTACGATACAATGGTAAGATTAAGCAGAGGGTACGAAGCGCTATTACATCCGTATGTGGATTCTAAGGGCAACTTTGGCAAATTTTATTCCAGAGATATGGCCTGGGCAGCATCCCGCTATACAGAAGCTAAGTTGGACGAAATTTGCACAGAGCTATTTGCAGATATAGATAAAGATACAGTAGATTTCGTCCCGAATTATGATAATACTCTAATGGAACCCAGTTTATTGCCGGCAAAGTTCCCGTCGATATTGGTAAATGCCAATACCGGCATTGCTGTAGGGATGGCAAGCTCTATTTGTCCGTTTAATCTGAGAGAGATTTGCAATACTACAATAGAACTTATCAAGAATCCGGAACATGACATAAAATCTACACTGATAGCGCCGGATTTTCCGGGTGGAGGCAATATACTTTATAACGAAGATTTGCTCGACGATATTTATAAAACAGGCAGAGGTAGTATAAAGGTTAGGGGTAAATTTATATATGACAAAAGTGCCAATTGTATAGATATAAGCAGCATCCCACCTACTACCACCACTGAAGCTATAATTGAAAAAATTATCGAACTTTCTAAGAAAAATCAAGTAAAAGAGATCAGTGACATCAGGGATGAAACGGGTATAGATGGTCTAAAGATCACAATAGACCTAAAGCGCGGAGTAGCCCCTGAGAAACTTATGCAAAAGCTATTCAAAATGACTCCCTTGGAAGATAGTTTCTCTTGTAATTTCAATGTCTTAATAAAAGGAACCCCAAAAGTTTTGGGGATTAAGGATTTATTGCATGAGTGGATAGCGTTCCGGACTGAATGTATAAGGCGCAGGACGGCGTTTTCGCTTAAACGAAAAGAAGAAAAGTTACATCTTTTGAATGCTCTAAAAAAGATATTGCTAGATATAGATAAAGCCATTGATATAATAAGGAATACCAAAGAAGAGATAAATGTTGTGCCGAACTTGATGTCAGGCTTTAAAATAGACGAAAAGCAAGCTGAATATGTAGCCGAGATAAAGTTGCGCCACCTGAATAAAGAATACCTGATAAAGAGAATAGACGAGGTTAATTCCTTAAAGGAATCTATAGATGACTTGAAGGAAATATTATCAGATGAGAATAAAATCAGAGATATTATTATCCTTGAGCTTAATGAAGTGGCGCAAAAATTTGGAAAAGCAAGGAAAACAATGCTGATCTACCAAGACCAGATACCTGAATATAAAGAAGAAAACGATGTGCCGGAATATGCAGTGGATTTGTTTTTCTCTCGTCAAGGGTATTTTAAGAAAATTACACCGCAATCTTTAAGGATGAACGCGGAACAAAAATTAAAAGAAGGCGATAAGATACTATATCACGTAGCGGCTAATAATACGGACGAGTTGCTGTTTTTCACAGATAAGCAACAAGTCTATAAATCTCATGTTTCGGAGTTCCAAGATACTAAAGCAAGTGCCTTGGGAGAATTCGTGGCGGCCAAATTGGGCATGGAAGAAAACGAGACACCAATATATATGCTGAACTTAAAGGATTATAATGTTGGTTTTTTGCTATTTTTCTTTGAAAATGGCAAAGTGGCCAAGGTAACACTGAAATCTTATAAAACAAAAACAAACCGCAAAAAGCTCCTCAAAGCATACTGCGATAAATTTGAAGTAGTGAGAATTTTTTATGCTAAAAAAGATTCTGATTATCTATTAACATCATCGCAAGGGAAAGTATTGTTGGTAAATTCGTCCATGATCTCCCTAAAAACAACCAGAGATACCCAAGGGATTTCCGTGATGAGTTTAACCAAGGGGCAAAAATTAATAGCCGTAAAAGAAATAAGTGCTGAAGATGCGCCAAATTATGCTATGTATAAAACAAAAACATTGCCCGTAAAAGGCACCAAGCCTTTGCCATCAAATGTAGACGACGCTTTGCAAATGAGATTTTGATGAGTATAAAGGTATGCCCGGTTAGGGAAAATTTTTTCTTAAAGAAATAAAAAGAAGTAGGTTGACAAAGGGTGAAATAAATGATAAAATGAAAAAAGCTGAGAAAAATAGATGGCAAGAAACGAGTAAGATTTCAAGGAAGAAAAGCCAGGTTTATTTTAAAGTCAGTGATGGGCA
>JAFVAZ010000059.1 GCA_017480265.1 Clostridia bacterium | reverse complement strand
GCCTTATTTTCGCTTTGCAGAAATCTGGTCAAACTTATTTAGACAAGCCGTAATTTTATCTAAGTGTTTTAAAATAGGCATCTGTGACGTCTGTTTCGTTATGCTTTTTTTCCGTCTTTAATTTCTTAAAATTTTTCCTTTTGCTCTTGACTTTTAATAGTTAGTCTTTCTGAAGAATGCCGCCGCTTTTTTTTAGAAAATATATTTCCTTTTCTTGCTCTTTTATTTAATCTTTTTATTTCTTCTATCGCATTATATTTGCTATTTCCTGTGGCTTCCTGGCATTCTTAGCTGTATTTCTTGATCCACCCTCTTAGCGTACTTTCGGCTACATTTTAATCTATCGACGTTTGTCTTAGGCTATTTCCTCCTTTTAAATACTCTTCTACTATTTCTTTTTTATATTTATTTGGGTAATGTTTTCCCATTTCTTTTCCTCCTGTTTTTTTCGCGCTTTATGTTTCTACTTTATTATACCAGAACAAAACGAAAGCAGGCCGCCAAATTGAATATATGCTATTTGCTTTGGCAAACCTATATCTGGCTGATAAGCGCTTTGGAGTGTCAACTTAATTGAGGTTTGCCAAAAGCGAAAGAAACTGAGCTTTTTAAATGGTTTGATAGCTTTTGAGCGGAGGCTTATCTTCTGCTCTTTTTTTGTTGTTATTTATGTGGTGTTTCCTTAAAAAATTTACAAAAAATTCTTAAATTATTCATAAAACGTTAACTAATCGAAATCTTAGCAATGTTATAATAGAATTGTTAGCTGACAAATAAAAGTAAAAAATTTTAAAGGAGACTTAATTATGAAAAATTTAAAAAAATTATTATCAGGTGTTTTAGTAATAACTTTGCTAGCGGGTTCAGCCGTAAGTGCTTCTTGCTTTGCTTGTCCTAGACGTTTTACTCAGCCTAAACACGTAGTAGTTAGAGTGGAAAACCCTCAAAATGGAGAAAGTAATAAAAAAGCAGCTCCAGGCGACAGAATAGCAAAATTAAACCCATACTTAGGGAAAGAAATCGACGAGATGTTTAAAAATCTTAGCAATAATGCTGATACTGAATATGCTTGTGATGAAGCATTTACAGCTTTAAATAAACTAGAAAAAGATATGCTAAAATCCGCTAAGCAATCAGGGCAAAAAGAAATAAAAGAAATAAAGGAAAGCATAGACCTCTTGAGACAAGCTGTAAATTTTAGAAAAGCAAGATTGCATGGAAGTTTTTCGAATAAAGTAAAAAAAGTAGTAAGAGACGAAATGCACTCCATCAAAAACAAAGTAGAAAATGCCTTGTTGTTTATTATTCGGTATACTATAAAAATAGGTGCTATTGGCTTGTTGTCATTTATTGTATGGGAAATTATGTCGAATGTTTTATGTGGCATAGAATTTAGCACTATCAAAGAAGCAATTTTGTTAAAAGTTGCACCCGGACTAGGTGTAATTGGAGCTGGAGTAGGGCTACTTAAAGCTGCATACAAAAAAGCATCTAGTTTTATTTGTAGTAAATTTTGTGGATAATATTAAAAGTTAGATTGAATTACCTTGACCTTTTTAGCAAAGACGTTTACATCTGATAATAACAAAAGGACCGACCGTACTAAGAACGTACGGTCGGTCTCTATATCTGCCAGTGTAATGGTATAGCAAATAATCAGTATGATGACAGAAACAAAATCATATTGTATAATAATGTAAGTCTTAAGTATGTCGTAAAAGAAATTATTAATGGAGTGATTTTTTTGCTTAACAGAGCCTTTAATATAGTAGAAGAACAATTAAACAACGAACTTGCCAAAAGAAATTTTACACTTAAGAAGACAGGGGATTTTTCTTGCGTATTTTCAAATGATGAGGTTAAATACAAGCTGGAGTATGACAAAGAAGAGAAAAAAGTAGTGCTATCTTTATCTGGCGGCAAAGCAGATGATGACTATAAACCTATTTCTGTGTGGCTTTTTGATCCGGAAAATGATTCTGAAAAAGAAGCAAGGTCTATAGCTAATGATTTTACCGAGAGTGTAAGTGTAAATAGAAAAATGAAAACCGTCAAAAAAGCAAACAAGAAAGCAGAAAACTCTAATTCTGATTTATTATTCATGGCGAATCGTTTTGCTACGATTTTCCCTGAGCTAAAAAATGACATAAAGTTTGAGAGAGAAAACTACGCAACCTTTCGGGGAGTAACCTTTGCTAGAGAAAAAATCTTGCCATTACTCATTGATGTGATGAAGACAGGTAAACCGGAAGATAAATTTAAAAAAGTTTGCTCTACTTTAAATAACCTATATGATAACGGCAACATGGACACCAGGGCATGTGTAACGATGGTGATACTGAATTCTATAGAAGAATCTGATAAAGGCGTAATTGAGAGGGTGTCAGAGAAACTTTCGGAAGATCTTTTGAATGCGTGGAATGCTGCAAAAAAATATAAAAATAAAAAAGTTAAGCCAGAAAGAATAAAGAAAAAAAGCTTTTTTGAAAAAATTTTTCAAAACTCTCAGTATAATTCTTAAGCTCCGGTAATCTTTAGTACTATATTTTTATTCATTATTATATTAATTTTTTAATATAATTAATTTAAGTTGTACCTAAGATGAGATTTAATTTAAAAAGGAGACTTAAATGTTTTTTATAGAGTATGAAAAATTGCACCCGGATCTTAAAAATAGAGAAGTAGAGAATTTTTATAAGAAGCTTGCCAACAAAAAGTTGGAACTATGTCTAAAAAGAATATTTGATATTTTAGTTTCAGTATGCTTGATATTTTTATTATCTCCTTTAATCTTAATTATTTTCATCTTTATCAAGTTGACGTCCAGAGGTCCTGCCTTTTATGTTCAAGAAAGAGTTACCACAAACAAAAAGATTTTTAAAATAATTAAATTTCGTACCATGGTTTTGGATGCAGACAAGATCGGGACGTTGGTAACTGTAGATGGCGACCCGCGTGTTACTAGGATAGGGAAAATATTGCGCAAACTTCGTCTTGATGAGATCCCGCAGCTTTTTAATGTTTTAGCGGGAGATATGAGCTTTGTTGGTACAAGACCGGAGGTACTAAAATATGTGGAGCAATATACTGACGAAATGAAAGCTACTTTACTTATGCCGGCAGGCGTAACTTCACTTGCAAGTATAAAATTTAAAGATGAAGAGCATTTTTTGAATGACGATATGAACCCTGAAGATACCGAAAAAACCTATGTAGAGAAAATATTGCCGCAAAAGATGAAATATAATCTAAAGTACCTGGATGATTTTAATCTGCGGTTTGATATTAAAATCATGCTTAGAACTTTAGCAACTGTTATTAAATAAGTTAAATATACATAAAAGGAGAACAAAATGGAAGATATAAAATTTTCGCCACCTGATATCACTGATGAAGAGATCCGTGAAGTGACAGATACGCTAAGATCTGGCTGGATAACAACCGGACCTAAGACTAAACTGTTTGAAAAGAAAATAGCGGAATACTGCAATACAAAAAGAGCGGTATGTTTAAATTCTGCGACGGCTTGCATGGAGATGGCTTTAAGATTATTAGGCATTGGGCCAGGGGACGAAGTCATCACTAGCGCTTATACATACACAGCATCGGCAAGCGTGGTTTGCCACGTGGGTGCTAAGCTTATCCTGGTAGATACTGCTAAAGATTCTTTTTTTATGGACTACGATAAATTGGAGAAATCAATTACATCAAAGACTAAGGCTATCATACCTGTAGATTTAGCAGGTGTCATGTGCGATTACGATAAAATATTTGAGATTGTAGAGAGGAAAAAAAATCTCTTTTGTGCAAATAATGAATTACAAGAAGCTTTTGGAAGGATCATTGTTTTAGCAGATTCGGCTCACGCGTTCGGTTCTAAATACAAAAGTTTGCAGTGCGGGAATGTAGCAGATTTTACGAGTTTTTCTTTCCATGCTATAAAAAATTTGACAACTTCGGAAGGAGGCGCTTTGACCTGGAGAGGGATACCAGGTATCTCCGATGACGATATTTATAGAAAAATAATGCTATTTTCCTTACATGGGCAAACCAAAGATGCCCTCGAGAAATCTAAAATAGGAAGCTGGGAGTACGATATAGTAACGCCCGGATATAAATGTAATATGACCGATCTGGTGGCTTCTTTGGGTTTAATACAACTTAAAAGATTCCCTTATTTTATCGATAAGCGTAAAAAAATCATCGAAAAGTACGAAGAAGCTTTTGCAGATTGCCCTATATCTACTTTGCAGCACTATAGCAAAGATGTAACTTCAACCGGGCATTTATATATGGTTCGCCTTTGTGGTAAAAATGAAAAGTTTAGAAATGATTTAATAAATAAGTTAGCCGAAAAAAAAGTCCCTACAAACGTTCACTATAAACCATTACCGCTTTTTACCGCATATAAATCTCTTGGCTTTAAGATTAACGCTTTTCCTAATGCTTTTGATTCTTATCAAAATGAAATAACTTTGCCGCTTCATACTTTATTGACAGATGAACAGATACACTACATAATAAACAATTTTAATACTAATATATTAAAATAAAACAAACCCAATAATCCTCACGTTTCAAGGGTTTTATAAGTTTTTGAATAAATAATCTAACATTAATAGGCACTCTGACAAAATCACACTTTTCATTTTTTTGTTAGAAAAATGTTAGATGACAATATTATGAACTAGAAAAATAATCTATGGTTTAATTTTATCATGTAGAAAAAAGAGAACAACATTAACGCAAAAGTATACCGGAAAACAATTCAAGAGAAAGACTAACTATTAAAAGTCAAGAGTAAAAAAGAAAGGTAATGCTAAAAGCGAATAGATGGGATAGATTTACAATAAAAAAAGAAGAACAGAGTCAGAAATCATATTTAAGCTGTTTTGGGTGAACAATAGGTTTTTCGAGTAAACCGAGCTAAATAATATCGTAATAATCTGTTCATCCTTCCAACGGTGTAAGTATAAGCTT
>JAFVAZ010000058.1 GCA_017480265.1 Clostridia bacterium | reverse complement strand
GTCGACCTCTAGCGTGACAGGCTAGCGTTCTAACCAACTGAACTACCGGGCCATATTTGGTGGGAGCAACAGGGCTCGAACCTGTGACCCTCTGCTTGTAGGGCAGATGCTCTCCCAGCTGAGCTATGCTCCCGCCTTTGCCTCTACACTCATTATATGTATTAGCAACATCAATATGATACTATACTCAAACTAAAAAGTCAAGCCTTATTTAAAAAATTTTTTTGAGATAATATAAGCTTGTTTATAAGAGTGCAGGCTTTACTTTTTATCGATTTTGAATTACAATAATAAAATGTATAGTTATGTGAAATCAAATGGAGGTATTTAATGGTACAGTTTGAAGAATTGAAGATAGAACTTTTGAATAACAAACCTCTATTAGATGATTTAAAAGAAGCTATGAAGCTAGAAAATACAGAGGCAGAGATAAAAAATCTAGAGGAAAAGTCTTTATCCGAAGGATTCTGGGATGATTTAGAGAATTCGCAGAAAATCTTGCAGAGGATTAGCTCCTTAAAGGCTAAAGTTGAAAAATACCAAAGCTTGATATCTCTTTATGAAGACATAAAAACTTCCATAGAAATATCTCTAGAAACACAGGACGCCTCGCTTTTGGCGGAAGTTGAAAAGGAGCTGAAAGCTTTTGAAGAAAAGCTAGAGAGCCAAAGGTTAGAAGTTTTGCTGCGGGGTGAATATGACTCCAAGAACGCCATCTTGACCTTGCACGCAGGAGCCGGAGGGACGGAAGCCCAAGATTGGGTAGATATGCTTTATAGGATGTACTGCCGCTGGGGAGAAAAACATGGGTACAAAGTTAAGACCATTGATTTTCTAGAAGGTGATGGTGCAGGTTTCAAGAGCGTAGTGCTTTTGATCGAGGGCTTAAATGCTTACGGATACTTAAAAGGTGAAGCAGGGGTGCATCGTTTGGTAAGAGTGTCGCCATTCGACGCTTCCGGCAGAAGGCACACATCGTTTGCATCGCTAGAGGTTATGCCTGAGATAGATGACGATATAGACGTTGAAATCTCTCCAGAAGATGTGAAAATGGATGTATATAGATCTAGCGGGGCGGGCGGGCAGCATGTGAACAAAACCTCATCTGCTGTAAGGTTAACTCATATCCCTACGGGGATAGTAGTAGCTTGCCAGAATGAAAGAAGTCAGCACCAAAATAGAGAAGTAGCTATGAAAATGCTTAAATCTAAACTTATAGAGATAAAAGAACGCGAGCATTTAGAGAAGATCGAAGATATTAAAGGTGTGCAGAAAGAGATCTCTTGGGGTTCTCAGATCAGGTCTTATATATTTATGCCGTATACTTTGGTAAAGGATCACAGGACCAATTTTGAAGTGGGTAACGTAAATGCTGTGATGGATGGAGATTTAGATGGATTTATTAATGCGTACCTAAAGGGCCAGGCTGATGAAAACTAAAATATGGCGTCTCTTTCAAAATGCAAATCATCGGTTTTTGTTAAGAAAAAGCAAAAGTCGGGAGGGTAAAAATTATGAGATTGTATATAAAAGATTCTAAAGGAGACAATCGATCAAGGTTTTTAATTTTTGATGAGCTTTCAAATTTACAATATAAAGTATCTGTAGAGAAAACTGCATTGACTATAAAGCTTGATATATTTGATAATCACTCCAATAATAGAGTAGCCAAGATACGCAAAAGAGATATATTATTCTTAAAGACGTATACGATATCTTGTAAGGATAAAAAGATTAAGGTTATCGGCAAATTTTCTGAATCAGATGTGAATTTTTATATCAATGGTATAAACTGGTTCTTTATGGGGGATATCTTAAAGAAAGACTTCGAGGTTATAAATGTAGATAAAAGCGTTATAATGTCGCACAAACAGAGGGTAGCTGAAGCAGAGGTGTATTACGAGATAAATGTAAATGACGAGAATAATAAACTTCTGTGTATATGCATAGCTTTGTGTATAGAGATCTTAAACGTAGACACAGAACTAGGCTCAAAGAATTTATTGAAAAATAAAGCTATATTTAAAAAGGAAGCATTGCCACAAAAATGCTTTAAAATAAATAAAAACATAAAAATGAAGAGCAGGAGAAAAAAATGGATGTAAGAGAAAATGTAAGAAATATTGCAATCATTGCACATGTTGACCATGGCAAAACGACGTTGGTTGACAAAATGCTAAAGCAAAGCGGGATCTTCCGGAGTAACGAAGCGGTAGTGGAGCGCGTTATGGATTCTAACGACCTAGAGAGAGAAAGGGGGATCACGATCTTATCTAAGAACACTTCCATAATCTACAAAAATGTAAAAATAAACATAGTAGATACGCCAGGCCATGCGGACTTTGGAGGAGAAGTGGAGCGTATTTTGACGATGGTGGACGGGGTTTTACTCTTGGTAGATGCATTTGAAGGTTGCATGCCACAGACAAGATTTGTACTAAAAAAAGCTCTGGCTCTGGGCAAAACGCCGATTGTAGTCTTAAACAAGATAGATAGACCGGGCGCCAGACCGGCAGAAGTAGTAGATGAGGTGCTGGATTTATTTATAGAGCTGGGCGCTGACGAAAGCCAACTGGAGTTCCCTATCATATATGCTTCAGCCAAAGAAGGATATGCAACGCTAGACTATAATAAAAAAGAAAACGACATGGAAGTTCTCTTTGAGAAAATAATCGAAGCGGTTCCTCCTCCACAAGGGGACCTGCACGGACCTTTTCAGATCTTATTTTCCAACATAGACTATGACGAATATGTAGGACGGATCGGCGTGGGAAGGGTCGAAAGAGGAATCGTGAAAAGCGGCCAAAATGCAGTTTTGTGCTGCCTGGATGGGTCAACTAAAAATGTCAAAATAGCGAAGCTGTATCAATATCAAGGTCTAAAAAGAGTAGAAGCCGAAGAAGCCAGCCTAGGGGATATCGTATGTGTTTCCGGGATTGCAGATTTAAATATAGGTGAGACGGTATGCGCGCCGGAAAAAGTAGAGCCGTTGCCATTTATAAAGATTGACGAACCTACGGTTTCTATGCTATTTATGGTGAATAACAGTCCTTTTGCGGGGCAAGATGGAAAATACATAACTTCTAGAAATATCCGCGATAGACTCTTTAAAGAAGTAGAAACCAATGTAGCTATGCGGGTAGAGGAGACAGATTCGGCAGATACTTTTAAAGTTTCCGGCAGAGGAGAGCTTCATTTATCCATTTTAATAGAAACAATGCGGCGTGAAAATTTTGAGTTCCAGGTTTCAAGACCGCAAGTGATACTAAAAAAGGTTGACGGGAAGACCTACGAGCCCATAGAAATTTTAATGATAGAAGTGCCTGATAATTACGTCGGCGCAGTTATGGAAAAATTAGGTGCGAGGAAATCAGAGCTTTTGAATATGTCTGCACGGGGAGATGGCATGACGCATTTGGAGTTTAAGATCCCTGCCAGATGCTTGATGGGGTACCGCTCAGAATTTTTGACAGATACAAACGGGAATGGAATCATGAATCATGTGTTCGATGGCTACGAGCCATATAAAGGAGAAGTCCAGCAGAGGAATTACGGCTCCTTGATAGCCTTTGAAACCGGGGAAGCTACCACCTATGGTCTATATGCCGCCCAAGAGCGTGGCAAACTCTTCATAGGAGCCGGCACACCGGTATATGAAGGCATGATAGTAGGCTCAAACCCGAAGAAGGAAGACCTCGTAGTAAATGTATGCAAAAAAAAGCATTTAACAAATACAAGGGCGTCTGGCTCCGATGATGCTCTTAAGCTAACCCCTTATACAGATATGAGCTTAGAGCAATCGCTGGAATTTATAGCTGACGATGAGCTGGTAGAAGTCACGCCTAAAAATATAAGGCTTAGAAAGATTTACCTGACAAAAAATCAGCGCGTTAAAGCTATGAATAAAAATTAAAATTTAGCTTATTGTTTTGGCTTTTTATCGGATAAGATTTTTATAAAAAGCATGGAGGAACTATGGGAAATATAATTGATGGAAAAAATGTTGCAAGAAATCTTTATGATCAATTAAAAGAAAAGATTGATCGACTGAAAGAGTCTGGCAAGAGTATTACTTTGGCCGTAGTAAAGGTAGGAGACGACGCAGCATCCGAAATATATGTTTCTAATAAGAAAAAAATATGCGAAAAAATAGGGATAAACTCCAGAATCTTTACTTTTCCTCCAGATATAAAGGAAGATAAGGTCCTGGATTTGATCCAGATTTTAAACGAAGATCCAGAAATTAACGGGATTTTAGTCCAGCTACCTCTCCCAAAGCAGCTCAACGAGAGAAAAATAATAGAAAATATTGCCCCAAATAAAGATGTAGATGCCTTTAGCTATATAAATGTAGGCAGATTTGTTGTTGATAGTAGTATCAAAGAGGCCTTGCTGCCGTGTACTCCTGCAGGGATCATGCGGCTTTTGGATTTTGAAGATATAGATTTATCCGGCAAGCACTGTGTGATAATAAATAGAAGTAATATAGTGGGGAAGCCTTTGGCTATGCTGATGGTGCAAAGAGACGCCACAGTGACTATTTGCCATAGCAAGACTCGAAATTTAAATGACATATGTAAAACAGCAGATATAATTGTATCGGCAGTAGGAAGGCGGAATTTCATCACTAAAGATATGGTCAAAGAGGGAGCTATATTAATTGACGTAGGAATAAACCGCGACAGCAATGGGAAAGTATGCGGAGATGTAGATTTTCAAAGCGTTAAAGATGTAGCGTCTTTCATAACACCGGTACCTGGTGGCGTAGGGCCTATGACGATCGCCATGCTAATGGAAAACACCCTAAAAGCTGCGGGAGCACAATCAAAAAGCGACGAAATCTGAGTTTTTAAGTAATTAGAGGTGACTTTAATGAAAACAAATATCAGGAAAATAAAGACATCTATTTTAGAAAAAAGAAAAAATCTAAATTTACCGATCTACTCTACGTTCGAAGAAATCTTAAGCGCGATCTTCCATGGGATCGGGGCGATATTATCAATAGCAGCTATAGTGCTGTTGATTTTATCGTCTTCATTTAAGGCAAAAACCATAGTGTGTGTGTCTATATATTCTGCGACTTTGTTTTTGCTCTATATTTTCTCTACGATGTATCATGCACTTGGCGTAAATAAAGCAAAGAAAGTTTTCAGGATATTAGACCACTGTTCTATTTTTATCTTGATCTCAGGAACGTATACTCCCATTTGCCTGCTTATGTTAGAGGGCCCCGTGGGGTGGATTTTATTTTCTATAGTATGGATTTGCGCCATTGTAGGGATTGTTTTCAATGCGATTGATATAAAAAAGTTCTCCAAACTATCGATGATATGCTACGTAGCTATGGGCTGGGCGATAATTTTTGCAATAAAGCCTTTATTAAACGTAGTGAACCAACGCCAGCTGCTGTTTTTATTTTTGGGAGGGATCTTCTATACCGTAGGCGCAGCCATATATGCCGCAGGAAAAAAAGTGAAGTATATGCATGCAGTATGGCATATATTTGTGCTATGTGGGAGCATATGCCACTTTTTCATGATCTTCGATTTCATTCGGCTAGCTGTATAGCGCACTGTATACCAATTATGCAAAGGCGAAAGCAAGAAAAAGCACTCTAAAGATACAAATTGTATTCTTAAGAGTGCTTTAACTTTAAAAGGAGATGATTAAGTATTTATCATCTATAAGTCAAATTAGAAAGGAGTTTACTTATTGCGATAAATACATAGTAAATTTAAACAAGTGACTAAATCTGTAAGCCGAGTTCTGTTGCAAATAGTCATCTATCTTGGCTAAATGTTACCATTTAGCTCAGTGCCACCTTCTCGAGGCACGTCGGGCAAACGTTAAAAAAGCCTCAGTGCGGTGTTGCTCCGGATAGGGTTTACAGAGATGTGTAGTTACCTATACATCTGGTGAGCTCTTACCTCGCCTTTCCACCCTTACCAAAAGTAAAAATTTTTTGGCGGTATATTTCTGTTGCACTTTCCCTAGAGTTGCCTCCGGCGGCTGTTAGCCGTTATCCTGCCCTGTGGAGCTCGGACTTTCCTCACGTGCGACCTTTCGGTCATGCACCTGCGACTACTCAATTTACTCACTATATCTATTTTATATTTATAATCGAAATTTGTCAACCCTTTTTTTCTCATTTGATATCGCATTGTAAAGATGATATAATAAATTGTAGATATATAAAAATAGGAGGTTTAAATATAATGGATAAGCAAATCGCGAAGGCATATGATCATAAAGCAGTAGAAGATAAGATCTACAAATTTTGGCTAGATGGAGGCTATTTCCGTACTAAAGCAGATAAATCCAAAAAGCCTTATTCTATAGTAATGCCGCCACCTAATGTAACAGGTAAACTTCATATGGGGCATGCATTAGATCAGACGCTGCAAGATATTTTGATCCGCTTTAAAAGAATGCAAGGTTATAATACTCTTTGGGTGCCTGGGGTAGACCACGCAGCGATAGCAACTGAAGCTAAGGTTGTAGCTAAGCTTAAAGAAGAGGGTCTCTCCAAGGAGCAATTGGGGAGGGAAGGATTTTTAAAAAAAGCTTTTGAGTGGAAGGAGAACTACGGCAATATAATAACCGACCAGATAAAAAAATTAGGTGCTTCTTGTGATTGGTCTCGGGAGAGATTTACGATGGATCAGATGTGCACAAAAGCCGTCAATGAAGTTTTTGTGCGATTGTATGAAAAGGGCCTCCTCTACAAGGGAGAAAGAATAATAAACTGGTGTACTAAGTGCAAAACATCTATCTCAGATGCAGAAGTAGACTTCAATGAAAAAGCTGGTCACTTCTGGTATATAAAGTATCCTCTAGAAAATAGCGAAGACTATATCGAGATTGCTACAACAAGACCCGAGACGCTATTGGGGGATACAGCCATAGCAGTAAACCCTACAGATCAGAGATATCGGCACCTTATAGGCAAAACGGCTATTTTGCCATTAATGGGGCGGTCTATTACAATTGTCGGGGATGATTATGTGGAGCCAGACTTTGGGACAGGTGCAGTCAAGATCACTCCGGCGCATGACCCAAATGATTTTGAAGTAGGTCTTCGGCACAAATTACCTATCATATGCGTAATGAACGAAGACGGGACTATGAATGAAAATGCAGGTGTCTATAAGGGCTTAGACCGGTATGAAGCAAGGAAAAGAATCGTAAAAGATTTGAAGGCTTTAGGTTTGATTGCCAAAGTCGAAGATATTCACCACAACGTAGGTACTTGCTACCGTTGCGGAGAAACTATCGAACCTATGGTTTCAGAGCAATGGTTCGTGAAAATGCACGACCTAGCGCAGCCTGCCATCAAATGCGTCCAAGAAGGCGAAGTACGGTTTATTCCATCAAGATTTGAGAAAATATACTTTAACTGGCTATACAATATCAAAGATTGGTGCATATCCAGGCAACTTTGGTGGGGTCACAGGATCCCGGCTTATTATTGCGCAGAGTGCGGGAACACTATGGTTTCGGGTGAAGAGGTTACTTCTTGCAGCAAATGCCATAGCACAGAAATATCGCAAGACGAAAACACGCTAGACACCTGGTTTTCCGCCGCATTGTGGCCATTTTCTGTATTTGGTTGGCCGGATGACACAGAAGACCTTGAGCAGTTTTATCCTACAGACACGTTGGTTACCGGGTACGATATTATATTCTTTTGGGTAGTCAGGATGATTTTCTCGGGGCTTGAGCATACGGGGCAGATTCCGTTTAAGAATGTACTGATCCATGGCTTGGTGCGCGACGCGCAAGGCAGAAAAATGTCTAAATCGCTTGGTAACGGTATAGATCCAATCGAAATCATCGAAGAATATGGAGCCGATGCGCTCAGGTTTACTTTAGCTACAGGCAATAGCCCGGGGAATGACCTTCGCTTCTCTGAGGAGAAATTGATGGCTAGTAGAAATTTTGCAAATAAGATCTTTAATGCAGCTAGGTTTATCCATATGAAGGCAGATAGTTTTTCGGTAAATCCGGATTTGCCAGAAAATTTGCAAATCGAGGATAAATGGATCCTATCAAAGCTAAATAAAGTGACGCAAGAAGTCACAGGTAACATAGATAAATTTGAGCTAGGACTAGCGGCACAAAAGATTTACGATTTTATTTGGGATGATTTTTGCGACTGGTATATAGAACTAGCGAAGATCCGTCTGGCGCAAGACAAGCAAAGCAAAGTGGCCGATGCCACCAGGAGTATGTTGATATTTGTCCTGCAGCAGATCTTGAAGCTTTTGCACCCTTTTATGCCTTTTATCACAGAAGAGATCTGGCAGACATTTCCCCATACCACGGCTCTGATCATCGCCAAATATCCGGAGCATGAGCAAAAGTTTGCTGACTTTGCGGAAGAAAGCGAAAAATTCGAAATGATAATCAAAGCGATAAAAGCTATCCGTAATAAGCGCGCTGAAATGAATGCGCCAATGTCTAAAAAGATAAAAATGTATATAGAAACCGAACACCCTGAAATATTTGCATCGACGTCAATATTTATCGAAAGACTATCCAACAGCAGTCCAATTGAGCTAGTGCAATCTGGTGCTCGACTGCCTGATGATGTGATCACAATAGTAACTACTGATGCGAAGGTCTTTATCCCCAGCGCAGAATTGCTTGACAAAGAAGAGGAGCGGACCAAACTGCAAAAAGCATACGGCCATGTGCAGAAGGAGTATGACTTAGCAGAATCTAAACTTGCGAACGCTAACTTCCTAAATAAAGCACCAAGTTCGGTAGTAGAGAAAGTAAAGCAAACCCGTGACGACATGAAAAAGAAGCTAGAAAATTTGAGCATGGAGATTGATAAACTGAAGTAACCATAAGGGGCGACTCTGGTACAATCTATAAAAAGGAGGCAAATATGAAGATCTTGGCCATAGATTTGGGCGACGTCCGTACAGGTGTGGCTATCTCCGATAATACCGAATTTTTGGCTTCTCCTTTGGGTACAATTTATGAAGCCGATAGAGACTTACTATTGCAGAAGATTATCGATATAGTCGCTAAGCACAACGTCAAGAAAATCGTATTGGGCGTACCAAAGAATATGGATGGCTCCGAGGGAGAAAGCGCTCAAAAATCTTATCATTTTGCCGAGATACTCTGCAAAAAAAGTGGAGTGGAGGTTAGCTTCCAAGATGAGCGCGGTACCACACTGGAGGCATCTAACTATTTGAATGCCTCTGCTATATATGGAGAAAAAAGAAAACATGTGATAGACAGCGTAGCTGCAACAATCATATTGCAAAGCTACCTTGATTCTAAGAGATCATCTTAAATAACAAATAAAAAAAGCAAGATCGGGGAGCACAACTGTAGGCTGTCACCGATTCTTTGCTTTTTCTGTATATCCCGGAAATTTCAGCTATATTAATAGCTTTCGTTTGTTTCAGTATTCAGGTCCGTCACTCTAGGCGGAAAGAATTCTTCTGTAGGGAATTCTAGCTTATCAAATAGCTCGCAAGGGTCATCTGTAGTAGTCACGCATTCTTTTTCTGGCAGTGTAAAATCATACGTTGGGACGAGTATCTGCACGTTCCTCTCTATCTGTACTACTGTGAAAATCCCTATCGTAACTAATACCGTATTGCCTATATTTTGCGTCAATATTTCTCCGCCATATCGCTGGTTTATCCAATTCGGGATAGGATAAATATTCTCTCCGATTTGTTGGCTGCTATTGCGGAGCTTTGCATCTAGGCCTATCGGTTGAGCTACTTGTACGGTTGCTTTAGGCAAATTTTTAGAAGCAGAGTTCATGTAATCCATGTTGTTAGTATTAGATATAGAGTTAAATATCTTTACGCTGGCTTCGCTTCCAAATAATATAACCTTTTTATCAAATATAGACAATCCACTTACGTTCACAGAGCTAGAGGTAGGAGATAAAAACACCTCTAAATTCACTTCAAAGAAAAATGTCATGTCAACAGAATAAAAGCCTTTATTAAATGGTACTGGCTCCAGATTTACATATGTTGTAATTAAGTATTTGATGCTGTAAAATTAACTATTAGTTAAACCCTTGCAAGCTGCATAGTTGCTTGTTTTATAGTGTTTAGGCAGTTTTAAGTTTTTAATCTAAATTTAGTTTTTTCTAACATTTTTCTAACATTTGGTCAATAAAACGTTTCGATGTTTTTCAAAGAGTAAATGAAAAAGTATTTTCAAGATCTTTAGCAAGAATCTCTTTTCTGGACTTAGAAATATGAGTGTAAATATTACCGGTAGTTTCTATATTAGAATGGCCGAGCCATGTTTGGATGTCTTTTAGTTGCCAATTTTTATCATATAAGATACTTGCACAACTATGTCTTAAATCATGGAAGCGCATTTTAGGAAAATTATTTTTTGCTAAGACTTTTTTAAATTCTATGGAAACGTAATTAGGTTGGTACGGTCGTCCATCTTTCTGAGTAAATACGTAATTATTCTTTTTGTATTCTTTTTTGAAGAGC
>JAFVAZ010000057.1 GCA_017480265.1 Clostridia bacterium | reverse complement strand
ATAGCTTAGAAGAGAAAGTGCAGAAAAGTTTTTGTTTTTTATATTTTTGGCCCCTTTTGCAAAGGCTTTTATCACTCCATGATCTTTAGTCAATATTGTAAGCAACTTGTCATTATCAGAGATAACTTGATCTGCTAGTATTAATCCGCTTGTGTTTACCTGCATAAGCACTGTTCCTTTTGATAAATCTAAACTATACTATCTATTGTATCAACTAATTAAATAAATTTCCAGAAGTTTTGCGTGCTACAGATGGATTTATAATTGCAAACAAAAAAAGCCCAGCTCCCCGGGCTTTAAAGTTTACTTACCACAACATTTTTTATATTTTTTGCCGCTCCCACACGGACAAAGATCATTTCTGCCGATTTTCTCTTCGTTTCGTATTGTCTTAGTTGCAGAATTATTATCATTTACCCGTATATTGGAGAGCATCGGTCCTTCGTTTATGGCGCTTTCTCTCTTTGGAGCCACTTTCCTAGATGTCCTAAATGACAATAGCACTTTAACGGTATCGTCGCGGATGTTATCTATCATCTCATCAAACATATCGAAGCCTTCTGTACGGAACTCCATAACAGGATCACGCTGAGCATATGCACGCCACCTGATGCCCTTCTTCAGCTCTTCCATAGCGTCTATGTGATCCATCCAGTGATTATCCACATTTTTTAGCAATATTGCCCTTTCTACTTCCTTGAGCATTTCTCTGCCAAATTCAGCTTCCTTCTGCCTGTAAATCTCTAAAGCTTTGTCTTTTATCTCCTGAGAGATTTGATCAATTGTGACCTTCTTAAGCTCTTTATCTGTGAAGACCAAGTTATCTTCTTGCAATACCCAATCCAGATAAAATTCCTTAAGACCTGCTATGTTCCACATCTTTTTATCTTCATGCTCTGGCAGATATTTTCTCACGGTCTTATCAATTGATTTACCTATCATATTTACTATCTGTTCACTTATGTCTTCGCCATCCAGAACTTTGTTTCTCTGGTCGTAAATTACTTCACGCTGGCGATCCATGACATTATCGTACTGGAAGACACTCTTACGGATACCGAAATCTCTACCTTCTACCTTTTTCTGAGAGTTCTCTATTACATTGGAGATCATCCTGCTGTATATAGGCATATCATCTTCTATTTTGAGCCTATCCATTATCGCTTTTACCCTATCTCCATTAAAGAGCCTCATGAGGTCATCTTCCAGAGATAAGTAAAATCTTGTCTCTCCTGGGTCTCCCTGACGTCCGGATCTTCCTCTGAGCTGGTTATCTATACGCCTGGTCTCTGCTCTTTCGGTACCCATTATTACTAGGCCGCCGATATCTTTCACTTCTTTATTTTCAGGTTTTATCGACTCATCGTATTTTCCCTTTAATTCACTGAAAGTCCGCCTTGCATCTAAGATAGTCTGTTCATCTGTATCTGCAAATCCTGTAGCTTCTACTATTACTTCTTCCGGGATCTTCATTTTACGCATTTCTGCTATTGCCAGATACTCCGAGTTACCGCCAAGCTTTATGTCCGTCCCACGCCCTGCCATATTGGTTGCTATGGTCACCGCGCCAAGCTTGCCGGCCTGTGCTATAATCTCTGCTTCTTTTTCGTGATATTTCGCATTCAAGACGGTATGCTGTATTCCCTCTTGCCGTAGAAGTTTGCTCAAAAGTTCAGATTTTTCTATAGAGATAGTACCTACGAGTACAGGTTGCCCTTTTTCGTGGTATTCCTTCAAATCTTTTATCACAGCCTTATATTTGCCCATTTCCGTCTTAAATACAGCATCCGGGTGATCTATCCTAATAACAGGCTTATTGGTTGGTATTTCTACTACGTCTAATTTATAAATCTCACGGAATTCCTGCTCCTCCGTCATAGCAGTACCAGACATGCCGGAAAGTTTCTTATATAGCTTAAAGTAATTTTGAAAAGTGATAGAAGCTAGGGTTTTGGATTCCCGAGCTACCTTCACACCTTCTTTAGCTTCTATAGCTTGGTGCAAACCTTCATTATATCTTCTGCCGTCCATCAATCTTCCCGTAAATTCGTCCACTATGACAACTTCGCCATTTTTCACCACGTAGTCAATCTCATTCTGCATAACACCATGCGCCTTTATCGCCTGATTTATATGGTGCTGTAGCGTTGTATTTTCTATGTCCATCAGGTTATCTACATGGAAGTACTCCTCAGCTTTTGCCACGCCGTTTCGTGTCAAAGTTGCAGTTTTGGCTTTTTCGTCTACTATATAATCTGCATCTTCGTATAATTCATCGCTGTCTTCTTTTTCGTTTGTCTCAGCTACCTTCACCATTTTTAGGGTCTTGGCAAAATTATTCGCTACATGATAAAGCTCCGTAGATTTATCCCCCTGCCCAGATATAATAAGCGGGGTCCTAGCCTCATCTATCAAGATCGAGTCCACTTCGTCTACTATAGCAAAATTGTGACCTCTTTGCACTCTATTTTCTTTGTACGTCACCATGTTGTCACGGAGATAATCGAACCCTAACTCATTATTGGTGCAATAGGTTATATCGGCATTATATGCTACCTTCCTTTGAGCATTATCCAAGTTATGAGCCAATAAACCAACCGTTAGCCCTAGGTAGCGGTACACCTTTCCCATCAGTTCGGAGTCACGCTTTGCAAGGTAATCGTTAACTGTAACTATGTGGACCCCATTGCCCGTTAAAGCATTTAAGTATGCCGGTAAAGTTTCTACCAAGGTTTTTCCTTCACCTGTCATCATCTCGCTTATCCTACCCTGGTGCAAGATGATCCCGCCTATGATCTGAACCGGGAAATGCGTCATGCCCAAAACCCGCCTAGAAGCCTCTCTGCAAGTAGCAAAAGCTTCCACCAAGATCTCATCCAACGTAGCCCCATTGCTTAATTTTTCTTTAAATTCTTTAGTTTTAGCTTTTAGCTGTGCATCACTTAAATTTTTGTATGGCTCTTCCAATGCTAAGATTGCATTGCAAGTAGGTTTTAATCTCCTAACTTCTCTTTTGCTGTAATTCCCAAACATCGCCTTTAAAATATTCATCTTATCTACATCCTTTCTACTTATAAAAATATACCATTATTTTTCATTGTAACATAAAATTGATAAAAAATCTAGTGTTTTTTTAAAAAATTTAAAATAATAACAAACCACATTAAAAAACATAAGCAAGCCACCCCATTTATACTCGATTTCATTTTAAAAAACTAAAACTTAGTACTTTATGGAGAAGCCAAACTAAAGAAAAATTATTAAGTATTTTAAAATTAAGAATTATTATGTAACGTTATTTAGCATAATCTACGGCGCGATTTTCTCTTATTATATTAACCTTGATCTGTCCCGGATATTCAAGTTCGTCTTCTATCTTTTTGCAAACATCACGCGCCAAAATAACCATACTATCGTCCGATATTTTCTCCGGATTTACTATTATCCGTATTTCTCTACCGGCTTGTATGGCGTAGCAATTATCCACCCCATCAAAAGATGATGCGACGTTTTCCAGTTTTTCGAGTCGTTTGATGTAATTCTCTATATTCTCTCGTCTGGCACCAGGTCTGGCAGCAGATATAGCATCGGCAGCCTGTACTATACAATCGATCACACTATGAGCTTCCACATCTCCATGATGAGCTTGAACGATATGTATTACTGCTTTATTTTCTTTATACTTCTTTAGAATATCCACTCCTATTTCCACATGAGACCCTTCTATTTCATGGTCCAAGGCTTTCCCGATATCGTGCAACAGTCCTGCTCTGCGAGCTAGTGTGGCGTCCAGGTTAAGCTCTGCAGCCATCAGACCGCTCAATTGGGCAACTTCCAGAGAATGATCCAGTACATTTTGTCCGTAGCTAGTGCGGTACCGCAGTCGCCCTAATAATTTTATAAGTTCCGGGTGTATTGAGTTTACAGATGCTTCAATTACAGCACGAGCTCCTTCAGATTTTATAATTTTATCGACTTGCTTTTTAGCTTTCTCTATCGTTTCTTCAATCTTAGACGGATGAATGCGTCCATCAGCTATCAAGTTTTCTAGTGCAATCCTAGCTACTTCGCGGCGCACAGGGTCAAAACTGGATAAGGTTATCGCTTCCGGGGTATCGTCGATTATCAAGTCTACTCCCGTCAAAGTTTCTATCGCTCGGATATTTCTCCCTTCTCTTCCTATTATCCTGCCCTTCATATCATAATTTGGAAGCGGAACCACGCTTACCGTAACTTCCGAGACATGTTCTGCTGCACATCTCTGTATAGCTAAAGTGATAATATTTTTCGCTTTAGTTTCGGATTCTTCTTTATATTCTTGCTCTATTTCCATTATCTTTACAGCTTTTTCGTGTATCAGTTCACTATCAAGCTGCTGCAATAAAAATTCCTTCGCTTGTTCCCTTATAAACCCAGAGATTTTTTCCAGCGCATCAATTTGCTTTTGTTTTGCTTTATCTATTTCAGACAGCTTCTTTTTTATGGATATTCTTTCTTTCTCTAAGTCTTCATTTTTTTTGTCGATGTTTTCAATTTTTTTATCTAAAGTCTCTTCCCTCTGTTGGAGCCGCTTTTCCTGTCGCTGTATATCTTTGCGTCGGTCTGCCAGCTCTTTTTCTACTTCTGATCTATTCTTTAAGATATCATCTTTTCCTTCCAAGATAATTGCCTTTTTTTTGGCTTCCGCTGCTAATATAGCTTCATTTAAAAGTCTCTTCGCTTCTTTTTCTGCAGAACCTATTTCAGTCTCTGCTGCTTTTTTTCTATGATTAATTCCAGCGAAAAAGCAAAATATCCCAACTACAACAACGCTAGAAACTAACAATATTATGTTTAAAGTGTTCACTTAATTTGAGTCCCTCCTTATTTTTCTTAAAATGGACTTTGATCTATAACTTTGTGGATTAAAATTTTCGATCTAAGAAACTATAATGTATAAAAATAGTTTGAATTCAGCATAAACATTTTGAGATAAAAGAAAAATATCCCATAAGTTATTTTACGATTAAATACACACCGTGTCAAGAAATAATTGGAATGCAATCAAAAAATAAGCTTAAAAACTCTAAATCAATTTAGCAAAATCCGCTGCCAAATCTTGAAACTGCTCGAAGAACTTACTCACATGGTATCCGTCACAAGCAGCGTGATGAACTGACAATGAAACTGGCAATAAAAACTTTTCTCCATTTTTAAAAAATTTGCCAACCATAATAAAAGGCGGAAGCCAAACAGTATCAGTGGTTGGTGGGCAGTCAAAGCTCGTAAAGCTGCTCCAAGGTAGGCAACTTACATCAAAGCAATTGTGCGGGAACTCTCCTTTGGCGGACATGCTTCTATTTTCACCATATTCATTTACATCACTGATAAAGTGCCCATAAAAAGTTCTGAAGTCCTCAGAGTAATCCGTCCAAAGAATGGAGATTCTTTTGTCGCTATCGTGAAATATCGGATACCTTGGATGAATAACGTCATAAACACCAAGATTACCATTTTTATCGTAATTCATTTTAAACTCATCATGTCGATTAAGAATTTTCGATGTAATGTATGCAAAGACAGGGTAACATCTGAGTTTATTTTGCTTGATAGTTTTTATTAAATTTGTTACATCTAGCTGCATGGTCATATTTATCTTGCAGCGGTTGTGTTTTGTAAACCAAGTATAATGTTCTGATCTATCCCAAGTGCTTATATCTATTTTTCTAAACTTCATTTAAAAATCTCCTTAGAGATATTCCTCTAATTTTTATAAGTTTCTGGGCACAATTCTTTAATCTTTTCCCGTAAAAGTAAGAAATCATTAAAAGCATCGGGCTTTTGAGCAGGATTCCGAAGTAGTGCGGCCGGGTGCAAGGTAGCCATGAGTAAGGTATTTTTTCTTTCAAAAAATATACCATGTTCTTTAGTAATCTTAAAATCCGGCTTAATGATTTTCATAGCGGCGATCCTGCCTAAGCAAACGATGATTTTTGGCTTCATAAGCTTAACCTGGAGCCTTAGCCAATTTACGCAAGCTTCTTGTTCTTCAGGTCGTGGGTCGCGGTTTTGAGGCGGCCTGCACTTTACTATATTGGCTATATAAATGTTTTTATTTCGGTCAAGGTCTACTGCCGTTAGCATCTTATCTAAAAGCTTCCCTGCCCTACCTACAAAGGGTTCCCCCTGCAAATCCTCGTTTTCTCCCGGGCCTTCCCCTATAAATAAAACTTTGGAATCTTTATTGCCAACGCCAAAAACAACATTATGCCGTGTTTCGTATAATGCACACTTCTTACAAATTTTGCATTGTTCTTCGAGTTCGTTCCAATCCATATGTTATTGGTTCCTTTCAATTCGAGCCTCTATGCTCTCTGACTGCTGAGGTATGTTTTTCTCTGAGGTATGTAGATTCAAGGTCCGCCAGATGCAATTGCACCGCAAACGGAAACTTCTCAAATGCTACGCTTATAGCAAAGCTACCAGCTCTTGCGGAATCGTCAAAGCCACCCATATGCCACCGGATCGCCATAGCTTCCACTGTTTTTAGGCGCATAAATCTTTCGATCAAGAATACAGATTTCTCTCCGTGACCATAAGGGAAAGAATCTTCAACAGAATAAAAAGGTTGCTTTTCCCAAGCTCCAGTCGCTTCGTTTTTTACGTTGCGAGTTGAAATCTTGTAAAACTGTGCCTTACATAAATCATGCAGCAATGCACAAATAGCAAAGCTTTCTTTAGAATCAGAAGTAGGGTCAAAATGCTTATCCATCAATGTATGGTAAACACATACGCTGTGCTGCACAAGGCCTCCTTCACACGCACAGTGGTATTTTGTACTGGCAGGGGCAGTGAAAAAATCGGTAGTCTCCAGCCAATTTAAAAGCTCTTTATTGCCCGGTCTAGTGATATTTTCAGTGTATATTTTTATAAATTCTTCTTTAAAATTCATACAAAAATTCCTCCTAAGATTTGATTAAATATTTCGGATTGCAATTTGAAAATTTTGTTTTTTCTTCTGGCTGTCTCGCTGGAGTTTATCTCTACTTTATCTTTAGATATATCTATCACGTCGCCTTCTTTAGCGCCTTTGGGCAGCAAATATCGCTCTATGTAAATTTTTTCTCCATTTGTAAGGCTTTCACACATAATAAAATCTTTTTCAATATGCTCTATAGAAGCTTTTTGCAATTTAAGCACCTTCTTTTTCGGTAAACGCAGTGATGTATTCTCCGTTGGTAGCTAAGATAACGGTTCCGTTTATATCTGTACGAAAGATTTTAATGCCTCTATTTTTTAGCCTGTCCACTATAGCTTTTTTTGGTAGATTGTACCTATCTTCTCCCACACAAATAACAGCGTAAGTTGGGTTGACTTTGGCCAAAAAAACAGAACTGGAGGAAGTTTTGCTCCCGTGATGCCCTACCTTTAAGACATCGGCAGATAAGTCAGGGTTAAAGCTGATCATGTCAATTTCAGATTCTTTTTCGGCATCACCTGTAAACAAAAAACGCTGATCTTTATATGTAACCTTTACTACGACGGAATTATTATTTATCCCTTCATACTGCTTAATAGGAGCCAAAGTCTGTATAGTCAAATCGCCCAACTTAAACTCTGAGCCAGGTGATGGCTTTTCTACATTTAAGCTTTTACTTTTGATAGCTCTCAGCAGTTTTTCGTAACTATGTGCAGTAGAGATGTCCTCTATATTGAGTTCCGGCATGATAAATTTCGAGATGTTAAATTCATTTATTATAGCGGGCATCCCTCCAATGTGGTCGCTATGGGGGTGAGTTGCTATCACTAGGTCCAAGTTTTTCACGTTTTGTTTTTCCAGGTATTCATTCACAAGATTAAACGTATTTTTTTCGCCTGCATCTATTAGGATATTTTTATCATTACATTTTATGTAAATACTGTCAGCTTTCCCTACATCTATGAAGTGTACTGCCATATTAAAACTATCGGCTTGGGCTGAAAAATCAGATATGCCAAGTGTTTTGGAGACACCCCTCCAAGGAACCCCTCCACAGTACTCGGATATAGTAACACCTAGCGATAATAAAAAAATTAATATTAAGGAAATCAAAAAACTTTTTTGTTTGCGCAGTTTCATTAAACTATATCTTTTCATTTTTGGTATCCTTTCAAATTTTCCTCATAGCCTCTAGCATATTGACAATAATACACTGGTTTATTTAACTATCCTCTTTTTGCTCTTGCCACCTCTGAGCCGATATTAAAATCTGTCTAGGTTTAGCACCATTCGAGGGCCCTACCACGCCTCGCTTTTCCAGTTGATCCATAATCCTACCAGCTCTAGCGTATCCAAGGCGCAGTTTTCTCTGCAAAAAGGAAGTAGAAGCTTGTCCAAATTCAATGATGCAATCGATCGCTTCATCTATCATTGGGTCTTCGGCCGCATCAATGTCTGCATCCTTACTTTTTCCATCCGAGGCTGCATTTTTCTCTATTTCATCCATGATTTTGGCGTCATACTCTAGGTCTTTTGTATTTTTTACAAAATCAATCACAGCTTCAATCTCTTTATCACTCACATAGCACCCTTGGACCCTTATGGACTTTTGCGAACCAATAGGCGAAAAGAGCATGTCTCCGCGTCCCAGCAGTTTTTCTGCCCCACTTGAATCCAAAATAGTCCTAGAGTCGATCTGAGAAGATACCGCCAGTGCTATCCTACTAGGGATATTCGCCTTGATAATACCTGTGATAACATCTACAGATGGTCTCTGCGTAGCTATGACTAAATGCATGCCTGCAGCTCTGGCCATTTGAGCTAAGCGGCAGATAGCGTCTTCTACTTCATTTGGCGCCACCATCATGAGGTCGGCAAGCTCGTCTATGATTATGACAATCTGTGGCAAAATTTCAAGTTCATCTCTCTCTTCCTCTGAGGCAGCTGTGCGCAACTTAGCTTTTATCAACCTATTGTACGAATGCAGATCTCGTACATTATTATCAGCAAACATCTGGTACCTTTTTAGCATTTCCGTGACGGCCCAATTAAGAGCTCCGGCGGCTTTTCTGGGGTCTGTCACTACAGGGACCAGAAGATGCGGAATGCCGTTGTAAATCCCTAGCTCTACCACTTTAGGATCTATCATAAGCAGCCGTACTTCCTCCGGGCTAGCTTTGTAGAGCAGACTGATTATAAAAGAATTTATACAGACAGATTTACCGGAACCTGTGGATCCAGCTATCAATAAATGCGGCATTTTGGCAAGGTCAGTAACTTGCACATTCCCGGCGATATCTCTACCCAAAATAACCGAAAGCTTACTTTTAGCGCTCAAAAATTCCTTGGACATTACGAGCTCACGCATTTTGACTATGCTGGTGATCTTATTTGGAATCTCGATGCCGACTGCAGCCTTTCCCGGGATCGGGGCCTCGATCCTTACGCCGGAAGCTGCAAAATTGAGGGCTATATCATCTGCCAAGCTTGTAATTTTACTTATCTTTACGCCTGCTGCGGGTTGTAGTTCATATCTGGTTACGGCAGGACCTCTACTTATGTGGACAATCTTAGTATGTACAGAAAAATTCTCCAAAGTATCCACCAACATCTTTCCGTTGATCTGCAGTTCTCTTGCTATATCGGCTGAACTTTGTTCTGAAGATTTCTCAAGCAAATCCGGGCTAGGATAAGAATACTGTTCATCTTGCCTACTGCTAAGCCCTGTATTGATATGATTAGCTATATCCGCGCTGTGAACGTCAAGGTTATTTGTAGCGGGCACTCTATTATTTTTTTCAAAAGAATCTTCCCCGGAATTATTCATGGCAGATGACGCTCTTTTTAAGTTGCTCAACTTCGTTTTGTGATTTTGCTCGTAGTCTACATTATTATCTAAGTTTATAGGTATGTCTATATTAATGTCGCTACGGGTCCGGGTTAGTTTATTTTCGTTCAAGTTTTTTACTATCTCCACAGGTTTAGAAAAAGCCCTAAATAACTGCAAAAGGCTAGTCCCCGTCAATATCATAATGGAAACAAACAAAAGCAGTAAGGTAATGACTTTTGCTCCAATCTCCCCGAAGGCTACCTCACAAGGTATACCCAGGATGCCACTCATAAATCCTGTTCCTCTGCTATTTACACCGTTTTGATATAATAATGCCAAACTTTCAAAATAATTTCCCTTTGGATATTTTCCTTCATTAGAAAAGAGGTAAGTAGTAGTGCCAAACAAAAATGCTGTACTAACGGCGAGCCAGATCTTTGAGCTTATTTTTTTCTTAGCTTGAGAGATAGCCAAAGTAAAAGCTACATATATCAAGATAATCGGCCACAAAAACGAACTTACTCCAAACATCCCCAAGATAAAATCATGCAAAAATGTCCACGCATTCTCTCCTCTGATCAAAATAACGCAATCTAAAAATATAGAAGCTGCAAAGAGCACAACAGAAGTCACCTGATTTTTTACCTTAAGTTCACTATCAATCTGATTGCTTTTTTTTAAGTTTTTAGTATGTTTAGCGTTGCCACCAACCAAATTCGATTTATTTTTTGCCAATAATGTCACCTCGAAGTTTTTTCATCCTAAGCTAAACGCACAATACAGCAAAGCTAGTATTACTTTTTTTTATTCTTTTTAATCAACTCGTGCAAATCACGTATAGCTTCGGCCAGCGTCCCCACATGGTCTATGAGTCCTTCATCCACCGCCTCTTGTCCATCTAATACAGTTCCTATATCTGTTGTTAATTCACTGGTATTCATAGCTAACTCTAAAAATCTATCTGCAGATATATGCGAATTGCTCACAACGAACTCAGTGATTCTTTTCTGCATACGTTTGATGTGCTCAAAACTTTGGTAAACCCCTAGAGTAAGACCGCTTGTTCGCACAGGATGTATAGTCATAGAAGCCGATTTAGCGATGAAAGATTCCTTAGCAGAAACTGCCAAGGGCACCCCTATGGAATGGCCGCCTCCCAGTACCATAGATACAGATGGTGTTTGCATGCCAGATATTAATTCCGCTAAAGCCAGCCCTGCTTCAATATCTCCGCCCACTGTATTTAATAAAATCAGCAGGCCGTCAACTTTGGGGTCTTCCTCTATAGAAACTAGCTGAGGGATGATATGTTCGTATTTAGTGGTCTTAGTTTCATTTGAAGCTAAATAATGTCCCTCTATTTCTCCTATGATAGTCATGCAATAAATGGTATATTTATTGTTCTTTATGAGTATAGAACCGGTTTCCTTAATGCTTTCACAGCGCTCTTGAGGCGAAGAAGTATTTTTTGTCTGGCCACTTTCATTTCCATCATCACGTTTTTTTAAGTTTACATTGTTTTTATTCATTATATCACGCTCCTAAAGTTAGTTTTCCTAAAAGAGCACAACATAATACATTATTATACCATTTCAGAATTTTAACTTCAAGCTTTCGTCATCGCAGGTTTTTGCAAAAATCTTATGGTATAATATATATTTGAGATAATAAATCAATTTGAGCAATATTATAGATATTCAGTAGTCTTAGTAAAGAGTATGTTATACTATGAAGTAAAAACACATCTAGAGATAAACTTCACCTCAAAAATAACACTATATTTATTATTAAATTCAAAGCAAAGCAAACGACAAACCCTGTGATGGTCGGTATCAAGAATGAAATAAATGTCCATTTGGCGCTGTTAGTTTCTTTTTTTATGGTTAATAACGTTGTGCCACAAGGGAAATGCATTAAAGAAAAGAGCATAGTGCAGATCGCGGTGGTGTACGTCCAGCCATGACTTATTAATAGTACTTTTAGACCATCCAGAGAAGAGATATCTGTCAAGTTTCCGGTGCAAAGGTAACTCATTATTATTATAGGCAGCACTATTTCATTTGCCGGAAAACCTAAGATAAATGCCATTAAAATAACACCATCTAAACCAAAAAGTCTAGCAAACGGGTCAAGAAAATTCGTACAGTAATGCAAAATACTGAGATCACCTATTTTTAAGTTAGAAATCAACCATATCATAAAGCCCGCCGGAGCTGATACTAAAACAGCCCTGCCTAAAACAAATAACGTCCTATCAAAAATAGACCGCACGATCACTTTGCCGATTTGGGGCTTCCTGTAAGGGGGAAGTTCCAAAGTAAAAGACGAATGAATCCCTTTTAATATGGTTTTTGATAATATTTTAGAGACTAAAAAAGTTGCAAATATTCCGATCAATATGGTCATAGTAAGCAAGATAGTAGAAAATAGTGGGGTGTATTCTTTAGCTACCAATCCTGAAAAAAACATGGTTATTATAGCTATCAAAGTTGGGAATCTTCCGTTGCAAGGGACAAAATTATTTGTAATGGTAGCGATTAATCTTTCCCTTGGGGAATCTATAATCCTGCAGCCAATAACTCCACAGGCATTGCACCCAAAGCCCATACACATTGTTAGGGCTTGTTTGCCGTGCGCATTTGCTTTTCTAAAGTAATTATCCAGATTAAAAGCTACTCTGGGCAAATAACCGAGATCTTCCAATATCGTAAAAAGAGGGAAAAATATCGCCATAGGCGGCAGCATAACAGATACTACCCATGCAGCTGTCCTATATATGCCTAAGACTAAGATACCATGCAACCAAGAAGGCGCGCCCGCATTATTAAATAAAATAGTTAATTGGTCTTGAATATAAAACAGACCATTGGCGATTAATTCGGAAGGATAATTTGCACCTACCATTGTAAGCCAAAAGATGAAAAACAATAATGCTATCATAATAGGGATTCCTGTCAGTTTAGAAGTAAGAATCTGGTCTAGTTTTCTATCTCGAGAGTTATAATCTTCTTTATCTAATTTAACGCATTTATTGTAGATTGTTTCTGCTTTTTTTATTATGGAGGAAACGACTTTATCCTTTAAATTTTCCTCATTAATGCCCAGCGACATCAAATGATTTTTTATCTTATGTAGTTCATTTGCTATATTTTTGTTGGTTAAAATGTCAAATCCTAAATAAGTATTCAATGAATGGTGTAAACTCTTATCAGATTCTAAGTCTAAAAGCTTTAGGCTAAGCCAACGAGGATCTATCTTCCCTTTAGCTGATTGCTCAACTAAAGGCTTTAATCTTTTTATGGCGTCTTCTATATAATCTGGGTAGTTTATTTTAATTTTATTATATTTTTGAGCATCAAAAGAAACATCATGAATCTTTTCGATAAGTTTTTTTATCCCTTCACCAGTACTGGCACTTGTACCTACTACAGGGGCATCAATCTGCGCTGCTAATTCATCTAAATCTATATGTATGCCTTTCCTTTTAGCTTCATCTAAGATATTTACACAGATTACGGTATTTGCTGCTACTTCTTTTATTTGGAGTACTAGATTTAAGTTCCTTTCAAGGCAGGTGGAATCTACTATGATCACCACCACGTCGCTATTGCCAAAGCAGATAAAATCTCTGGCTATACCTTCTTCTACAGAGCTTGCCAATAATGAATATGTACCCGGCAAATCGACTAGCGTAAACTTTTTATTTTTATAATAAAATTCCCCACGGGCGTTAGCTACAGTTTTTCCGGGCCAGTTGCCGGTATGCTGCTTTAGCCCTGTTAATCTATTAAAAATGCTGCTTTTCCCAACATTTGGGTTGCCCGCAAATGCTACTGTTTTTTGGGGAGCATTTTTTGAGGCAGAGCTAGATTTAGAGCTTTTGTAGCATAGGTTTATAATTTTAGAGAGTTTATTTTTCATCATAGTTAAAAAAATATCCCCTTCCCTAAGAGTCATCACGATTAGCTTTGATCAATATTTTGTTTGCGTCTTCATTCCTTAGAGCTAGCACAGTGCCTCGGATTAAATACGCTTTTGGGTTTTTATTGGGACTTTCAAACAGCATCTTGATATTTGTCCCCGGAACTATCCCTAAGTCTAGATTTCGCCTACGTTCATTGTCGGAGGATAAAAGTGCTACAACTACAGCTTTTTTGTTGGCAGGCAAATTATCTAATGGGGAAATTTTTATCGGCATCAAAATATTCTCCTAAAATCTATTAAGTTTCAATATTAGTCTATGAGCGAAAGGAGTGAGTTGTTAAATATTTTTAGTTCAATTTTTTTACAAATTATGATATAATGTTTTTATAAATAAGGCTATACAACGAAAAGGATTTGATTTTTTATATGTCAAAATTGGTTAAAACAATTAGCACTACCTTTTTCGTCATGTTTTTTATTGTTACTTTGCGTTTTTCTAGTATCTTTGCAAATTCTAGTGTTGAATTTCACTTACTGCCCAGCAATAATGCCCCCATAAATTCAGAAGAGTTTTCGGTAGATGTCTTTATAGAGCCTAGTGCTAATGTAAACATCTCTACTTTTTTATTAAAGTTAAATTTTGATTCGAGCAAATTAAAATATACCGGGATATATTCAAATTATAATACAGATAATTTTAAAACATACTTAAACGGAGATCTGCTGCAAATAATATACTTGACAAATGAAAATGGGATAGACATTGATCAAGGGAGTTCTACTTTACTCTTAGAGCTTAACTTCAAAGTTTTATCAAATGCAACCTCTGGCGTTAGCGGCATTTCCGGCAGTATAGAAGGGCTCGCAAACTACGATGCAGAGAGGCTATTTGTCTCGACGTTTGAGGGGACCGATATATCTATTTCTCAAGTGCCGGCAGCAGACTGCAACTTATCTGCTTTATCTGCAGAAATATATAAACTAACCCCTGATTTTGACCCTCTCATCACTAAATACAACGTATCTGTCCCATCTAGTAAAAGTTCCATAGATATCTCTGCCACTGCAAGTGACCCTGAAGCTGCTGTGAAAATAAGCAGAAAGACCTTAAATGCGGCGGGGAAAAGCACGGATATCGTAGTAACCGTAACAGGATCTGATAAAAAGTCTAAAAAAGCATACACAGTAACCGTTCTTAGAAGCGATGAAGCGTATAAAGCAAGTGTAAGTTCCGGGAATTCCAAAGCCGGATCTTCCTCAAATGCAAGTAATTCTAATAAAAATTCCAATTCGGCCGTTAAACTTAATGGCAGCGCAGAGGATTCCCCTAATCCTGCAGGTTTGACGTTAGTGCAGGGGAACTTCAACTTCACTCTATTTTTTGCAGTATGTTTGATCTGTGTTATAATTGCTATATACATAATAAATAAACGAGCGAAATGATCGCAGTACATCGTGTGATAATGAAAATTAAAGAGGTGAAAATATGTGCTTTATAGTCAACAACTTTAATTCTTTTTTTAGCCTTATGAAAACTTTTACTATTTCAGATTTTCTAGATATAGTAGTCACTTCTTTTCTTATTTATCACTTCATCAGGATTATCCGGGAGACCAGGGCCAGCCAATTGGTAAAAGGTATATTAGTATTGATTATAGCTTATTTTTTGTCTTCTCAGATGCATCTTGTTATTTTGAGTAATCTTTTGAATAAATTTTTTGAGTTCGCAGTTATCACTATCCTCATCGTATTCCAGCCGGAGCTACGCAGTATATTGGAGCAAATAGGGCGCAATAAAATAGGCAAAAAGTTAAACCCGAAGGCTTATTATAAATATGATGCTATAGGCATCCAAGAGAAAAAGGATTGCATAAATTCTATAGTAGAGTCTGTAAATGTTCTCCAAAGTAGCAAAACTGGCGCATTGATTATATTTGAAAGAGAAACAAAGCTGGGAGATATAGTAGATACAGGTACCATTATAAATGCCGAGCCTTCGGTTCCGCTTATAGGGAATATATTTTTTAATAAAGCCCCACTGCATGACGGAGCTGTAGTTATCCGAGGGGACAAGGTTTACGCAGCGGGGTGTATCTTGCCGCTTACAAAAAATAAATCTATAGATTTAAACTTAGGTACCAGGCATCGAGCTGCATTGGGGATTACCGAGATCTCCGACGCAGTTGGAGTTATAGTTTCCGAAGAATCCGGAGCGATCTCAGTAGCTATTGGCGGGAGTTTGATTAGGAACTGCTCGAAGGAATACCTCAAAAATAAATTGGACGATTTATTTTTCTCAGATGTAGAAGAAGTAGACCTCAAAAGGTATTTTATTAAATCGATAAGGAGGTTTACTAGATCGTGAAAATAAAAAAGATAAATGTGAGAAAGCTATTTTATAATAATAAGTTTGTAGTTGTTTTTTCTATACTCTTGGCTTTTTTATTATGGATCAAATTTTCTAGCAGTAGTGCTGAAAGTACATCTAAAACAATCTCTAATATCCCTATAAATGTTGCCCTCTCTGAAAGTGCTCAGCAAGATGGGCTGGTGGTTTTTGGGCTTGAAAACGTAACAGCCGAAGTATCTGTCTCCGGTAGTCGCTTAGTCTTAGGGCAACTTACCAAAGATAACATTCAAGTTTTTGCGCAGCAATCTGCCGGATTAATAAATACCACCGGAAATTATACCCTGGAGCTATCTGCTAAAAAAACTGGCATCTTCACAGATTATGAGATCACCTCTAGTGTTGCTCCTAGATTTATCAATGTATTTGTGGATCATTATAAGACAAAATCCTTCGAAATAGCGCCTGAGATAAAATATAAATCTGACCCTAAATATTTTTCGAGTCCAGTGAGTTTGTCTGAATCCAGCATAACTATTTCCGGTCCAGACTCAATTGTTTCTGCGATAGCCAAAGTATGTGTAGAGAGTGAGCTTAAAGATACTTTAAGTAAAACTACAACGATCTATGATCTACCCATAAGCCTATATGATGAAAACGGTAAAAAAATATCTTATTCTATGTTGGACATGAGTTTTGTAAAAGTCGACGCAACTATTGCTCTTTTAAGTAGAAAAACATTTAAAGTGGTACCTACTTTTAATAACAAACCTGATGGATTGAGTATATATAGCAACCAAATTAATGTATCTCCTGCTTATGTGGAAATTGCAGCTACAGAAGAGATGCTAAGTTCCATAGATAAAATTGAGCTTGAGAGCATCGATTTTACCAAAATAAAGGCGATAAGCAATGATTTTAACCTAGCTCTCAAAGTTCCAAGCGGTTGCAGGAGTTTAAATAACATATACTCAGCTAAACTAAAACTAGATATGAGTGATATGGCAACGAAGAGATTGTCAGTCAAACAATTCGATTTCTTAAACCTCTCTGAGGGAAAAACTGCCTCTTGCACTACTTCTAGCATCACTGTGGATGTAATCGGACCTCCTGCTGAACTTAAAAGCATAAAAGCCAATAATCTACATGCTCAGATAGACCTTACAGGGAATGAAAATTTCACCGGAGTTACCGAACTCCCTGCTAAAATTATCATAGACTCTAATAACAAATGTTGGGTTTACGGAACATATTCAGTTAATGTAAAAGTAGAATAAGATTACTGTTCTTCTACATGGTAGTCTCTATCCAGCGAAGTTAATCTTTTGCTGGAAACTTGTTTCAAAAGATTTCTCATTTTATTAAATGTCTCTGGATCCTCTTAACGTACTAAAAGCATTAAATTATATTTAATGCTTTTTTGATCTCATCTATGAATTTATCTTGCTTTATGCAGTTGCCATCTATTATGGCGATGTTCATGTTACTCGCTCTTTTATAGAGGTACGAGTTGCTCTTATTTATACTGCTCAATATAACCAAAATAGATTTAGAGTTTTTCCCTCCAAAGTAAAAAGGGTACACGCTTAATTCTTGCAAAGCTTCTGAGCTTGGTTCTGATAGCTTGCAGGATAAGAAGCAGGGTTTAATTTTATAAAAAAAAGTAATATCTATTTCATTCACGATCTCTATCAAGCTATGCTCAGTTTGGTTCCAGTCTATCTTTACGCTAAGCCTTACATCGTGGAAGAGGTCACAGGTCTTAAGTTTTATGTAACAATAAAGCTCTAGCCATACCCCAAAATCCGTCATATATCTTTTTATTAAGTCATTTTTGAAGTAAAACGACACGCGATCCCTAGATATAACTAGTTTAGAAATAAGGTTAAATTGTTGCGCTTTCCTTAAGATCTCTTCTCCTTTAAAGAATACCTTATTTTTAGATACATTAATATACTTAGGCGCTTCAAAGAAATTAGACCTTCCGGATTGCATATATTTAGATTTCCCTGACTGTAGATAAAAGCACAACGCTTTCCATCTTTCAATATCTGCAAATACTACACTACAAAAATGCAGGATGTTTTCCCAAAAATACGGCGGTGGAGTTTGGTGGTTATGGCCAGAGACAATAGTCCCCTTAGATGCAAAAATTGTATCAACAGTTAGCATAGGGAACTTAAAATTTTGGGCAAGTGAATGGCACCCATAAATATTCACAAGGCCTTTCTCCGGCAATTGTAGCTTAAAAATAGGCGTGAAAGTTTTTTTGCAAGCTAGATACGCACCTATCACGCCAAGCTCACTTGCTCCAGTGATATCAAAGTAACTATTCGGATTTCTATGTATGATGGATGTGCAGACCTT
>JAFVAZ010000056.1 GCA_017480265.1 Clostridia bacterium | reverse complement strand
TTTTGAGATTTTATCTAAAAATATTGCTCATATAAAAGCTGAAAAATATGCTTCTGATAATTGGGAAGCATATAATTTGATCGATCCCAATAAAAGGTTAATTGGCAAAGCTTATACTTACACCGTTGAAAGAATGAACAGATTATTACGATATTATTTGGCTCGGTTTACTCGAAAAACCTATTGCTCATCTAAGAGCTTAAGTATGATCTCTGTCTCTGTTCTTCTTTTTTTATATCGTAAATCTATCTCATATATCCAGCTTTAGCATTGCCAGTGAAATAATCGATAAATCCGATATGCTAATAGATAAAAGGGTTGGCATTGATGAACACATCTAAAAAATAGGTAAATATAATTTTTATTTTGCAAATATTATTTTTAAAATAATATTTCAATAAAAAACTTGACATTAAATTATTTTTTATTATAATATTATTGTGCAAAGATTTTTTGCCATATTTATGCACGGAAAGGAGGTGAGATATATGAGTAAGTACAAGAAAGGCGAGGCCGATTTGATTGCCTCAACACCTGTTGAAACCCAAGAGCTTAGTGACAATGCGTTAAAAAATGCTTCTGGTGGTGTAATTTTAAGGAAAAATTTAGAAAATGGTTGGTACGGATTTACATTGAAAAACGAAAAGACAGGTGAGAAATTAGGAGGCGGGACCAGTAAGAGTGAAGAACCTGGTATATTGCGTAATCTTGCACGGATTAATGGTGTATCTGAAGATGTTATTGATGTGTAGTTAAAATGTATTTGTTTTGTCCTGGTCAAGGAAAAAAGGAACACGAAGAGCGAATTTTTGTTCCTTTTTCCCTTGACCAGGACAGACTTCATATTGCATATTGTATAAGTAAAAATAGAAGATTAACGCTACACACTTGGGTCATGACAGTAATCATTTTAATCTGACTTTTATAAACGTTTTTTTACCTTTTTTTATGATCAAACTATCGTTTATAAATAAGCTGATATCAATTTCGTAGTTGATGGAATCTATTTTTACGTAGGTATTATCTTTGCGAAAAGAAATCCCCCCTTGCTCTATTAAGCGACGAGCTTCGCTTTTGGAATTAGTAATATTACTAAATACTAAAAGATCCGAAATAAAAATTTTGCCGTTTTTGAAGTACGATTTATATAAAATGTTTGTAGGGATATTACCGGAAATATCGCTGGAGACAGTATCGTTTATAAAGATGGTTTTAGCAAGCTCCGCTACTTTTTTAGCTTCGTTTTTTCCATGAACTAACTTTGTTACTTCAAAAGCCAAAATTTCCTTAGCTTCATTTATCTGGTTCCCTTGCAATTTAGATAGCCTATTTATTTCATCTAAAGATAAAAACGTCAACATTTTTAAACATTTAGATACATCATCATCTTTTATATTTCTCCAGTATTGATAGAAATCAAATGGTGAGGTTTTGTTTGGGTCTAACCATAGCGCACCATTTTCAGTTTTTCCCATCTTTTTGCCTTCGTTAGTTGTCAAGAGATTAAACGTCATGCCATAGACTTCTTTTTGGCGCTTTTTTCTAATCAAATCTATCCCGGCCAATATATTACTCCACTGGTCGTTTCCTCCTAATTCCAATTGGCAATTGTATTTATCGCTAAGTACTAGGAAATCATAACTTTGCATTATCATGTAGTTGATCTCGAAGAAAGACAGCCCTGTTTCTAGCCTTTGTTTGTAGCATTCCGCTGCTAGCATCCTATTTACAGGGAAGTGTATGCCAATCTTTCTTAAAAAATCAATGTAATTTAGATGCCATAGCCAAGAAGCATTATTAATCATTATGGCTTTATCATCGTCGAACGAAATAAACTTAGACATTTGCTTTTCAAAGCAAAATATATTATAATCGATCTGCTCTTTCGTAAGCATTTTTCTCATGCCGGTTTTCCCAGAAGGATCTCCTACCATCGCTGTGCCTCCGCCAAACAATACTATCGGAGTGTGCCCAAATTTCTGCAGGTGAGCCATTACTATCATCTGTGCGAAGTGACCAATATGTAAACTATTAGCCGTAGGGTCAAAACCAATATAAAATTTTATTTTCCGTTCGTTTAAAAGGCTACGAATTTTATCCTCATCCGTAGTTTGAGCAATTAAGCCTCTTTCTTTTAATTCCTCGTATACTTTCATAAATGCTCCTCCTATGAAATCTTGAAGTAATTCATAAGGTTTTTAAAAATACAAAAATTTCCTTTTTATTGCTCTATTATACATCAGCAGTAAATAAATGTCAATATTTGTATAAAAGCTTTATAAAAATAAACCAGTGGGACTGCAAACATAAGCCAACTAACGTAAAAATGAACGTTTCCATGTCATTAGAATAGATTGGAAAAGCGAGTTAAGGCTTGATGTGTATGGCTTTTTGCTTTTTTGGTATTAAAACATTCTAATTATTGATAATAAAATTAAAATAGACCCGGAAATGACCACAAAGACTTTTGGGTCTATATTTTTTATGGATGAGATTTTATCTCCAATCATCTCTCCAATACCTAAAAATAAGAACTGAGCGATCCCCACATAAATTGGGATAAACAAAGATGCGCCCCCCACTATAGCGTAGCTTATCCCTACAACCAAAGAATCGATGGAGAGAGAGATCCCAAGGTAGATCGCTTCTAGAAAATATATGCATTTAGATTGCCCTATATCTAAGGGAGCTGGTTCTTTTATGATTTTTATTGTTAATCTTAGTGGTTTAATGAAAAAGCTTAAAGTTTTATTTTGTGGTCTTGCTTGTTCTTTATTATTAGATGTATCGTCTGCCTTTTTTAATCCCTGAACGATAGTTAATAGCCCTAAAACAATTAACATCATACATCCTATGAATTTGGCTATGTTTTCATTAATGAAAATCAAAATAGCACTTCCTATTATGAAAGAGATCCCTGTCATTATTATAGAGATTACGCTTATGATAATTTTTGCTGAAATAGGGATAGTCACTTTCCTTATAGAATACGATACCCCAACGGCAAAGGCGTCTATGCTCAGGGAGATAGCGAGTAATATAGTGTTTAAAATCGTCATGCAATCATTCCTAATTAGATATTATAGAATAAAACCGATTAACTTAAGTATTTTTGCCCGAATAAAGAGTCTAATTGGATTTTTTCATTTATCTAAACTTAGATTAATATATGCAAAAGCAAATAACTTGGTTTAGGGAGTAATAAAACTTGTCTGATGCTGAATATATATCTAAAAATAAGTTTGTTAAAATACCAGCTGACAATACAAAAGATAATCTAGGAGCTGATAAAATGCAGTGGTATGCTATGGCCAAGACAGATGCATTAAAAATGCTGAAAGTATCAGAAAATATAGGATTGTACCCGGAAGAAGTAAAAAAAAGGCAAGAGAAGTTCGGAGATAATATCTTAAAAGAAAAGAAAAAAGATAATATAGCAAAGAAATTTTTATCTCAATTTTCAGACTTTATGATAATTATCTTATTTATAGCTTCGGGGATCTCATTTATAACTTCGTTTTTAGAGGGGAGTCAAGATTATCTTGATTCAATTATAATCTTAGTTATAGTCATAATGAATGCGATAATCGGAGTAGTACAAGAGAGCAAAGCAGAAAAAGCTATTGAAAACTTGAAAAAACTAACTTCGCCCAAGACTACAGTTTTGCGGA
>JAFVAZ010000055.1 GCA_017480265.1 Clostridia bacterium | reverse complement strand
TCGCTTCAGGAACCTGCTTATCAAAGCGGGAGCGTAGAAGGCTCTGCTCGCCCAGGTAGTTGTGCTGCTGAAAAGTAAAGACCTGATTTAAAAAAAAGGCACCATCGTTGACTCGACAATCATTAGTTCACCTAGCTCAACTAAAAACAAGGAGTGCAACCGGGATCCGGAAGCGCACTCGGTGAAAAAGGGAAACGAATGGAAGTTTGGCTACAAAGCGCATATTGGAGCCGAATCTGAGAGTGGTCTGGTGCATAGTGTCGAGGTTACGGCAGCAAATATTCATGACGTAACAATGACGTTAGAGCTGCTTACAGGTTACGAGGAAGTTGTGTACGGAGACAGCGGATACATAGGTGCGGAAAAGCGCGAGAATGCTGTCACACACAACAATCAGGGCAAGAAAATTATCTACAGAACAAACCGCAAGCCAAGCCAAATCAAACGTCTTTCAAGAAGTGGCCAGTACAAAGCAAAGGAAAAAGAACATCAGAAATCATCTGTTCGGGCAAAGGTTAAACACGTTTTCGCTGTTGTCAAAAATCTTTTTGGATACCGAAAAACGCGATACCGTGGCAAACGAAAGCAGGCCGCCAAATTGAATATGCTGTTTGCTTTGGCAAACCTATATCTGGCTGACAAGCGCTTTGGAGTGTCAGCTTAGTTGAGGCTTGACAAAAGAGGAAAAAACTGAGGGTTTTCAAAAGTTTGATAGCTTTTGAGCGGAGACTTATCTTCTGCTCTTTTTTGTTGCTGTTTATGCAGCGTTGCCTTAAATATTCCTTTTTAAAAATATGCGTAAGCTTACATCGCAAGTGCTGACATCATTCTCCAAGTCCCTTTGCTCTCTCCTTCTATTGGCATATAGGCTGCGATATGATTAGACCTTTCAAACCTAGTGCATGGAATACCACAAAGCCTAAACATCATAACTGCTAAATCAATAGCATCAAAACTATCGGAATTACATATAAGTTTATCATTTGGTTTTATAAATGGTAAAGGCACATCTTGAGGAGTGTTTTTTATAGGCTCAAATAATTTATAATCAGTATTTTCGTTTATCCACTGTAATATTGAGACTATAATATTAGTACCAAATGATGTATAATCAGGAATTCCGAACTTTTTAACTTCATTTTTTAAATATTGATAGCATTTTTCTTCATTTGAGATTATTTCTTGTGTTGAACCATCATCATTAATAATCTTTACATGCCTATTTTTATCTAACTTACTTTCATCCCATGCCACCACATATTGCTGCACCTGAGATCTTTCTTTCGGCAAGCTATTTCTATATGCATTAGCCGCTGCTTCGATACCTGCTTTATCAATTACTCCCAAGTCAGTTTGTCCGTCATTAGTGTAAAGATGTCCATCTCTTACAATATATTTGCTTGATTGAGTTGCATCTATGGATGACAAGCTAATAGCACCATCAATGTCTATCTCTTCATCCCCTTGTAAAGTTATAGACTTAATTCCATTATATATTTTAAATCTATAGCCATATTTCATTAATTGCTGAGGGATCTCTAAATCTTCCAGAAAATGTCCTGGATCAGCTGGTCCCGTTAGCGCGATAACGGGGTCATCTGCGGAGCCACTTAAGCTATAATTCAGTTTCCCTATTTTAAATTTCATTATTGGTTCTACATCAAAGCCTGCGACTCGCTCTATTTTATGGGATTCTTCATGTAATATTTTTTTATTACCGTCTTCAATTGTTTCAATGTCCTTATTATAAAATCCTGGGAAATATTGTTGTATTCTAAATTTTTCTTTAGTATCTAAAACTCTTATTTTTTCTCCTTGTTTATTAAATGGACTATCATCAGGAGCTCCCCAAGTAGCATCCAATAGTGTCCATCCACCTAGTTTGTCGCCATCGGCTGGTAAAAATATCGCACTATAAGCATGTAAAGCTCCTCCTTCATTATCTGGGATACTACCTATTAAACAACTTGGGATATTTGCCATTCGCATCATTAAATTGAGTAAATGCGAACAGCCTGCACACACTCCCATTTTTTGACTATAGACAAATAATGGGTCTTGCGGTTTTTTTAATTGAATATGATCTTCATTTTCGTCATCACCAGAAATGTGTTTTGCTACCCATCGATATATAGCTTTGGCTATTCTCCATGTTTTATCTCGACTATGATTTTTGCTCCAGGTGCCAGCTGCAGTTCTTTTTGCAATGGTTTTTGGATTTTTAGTATTTGGGGTACGTCCCTCAACCTTTCGTATCAATTCATCCACCGTAGCTTTTATTTGTTGATAAACTTCTTTTTCATTTATAGTTATTGCTTCCGTTGATCCATCTACATGTGTTATCTCGTCTTCTCTATTTTCCTTTAACTTTCTTTCATCAAGTAGTTCCAAATAAGGTCTGAGTTCATCTGATTCTGTTGGCAATTGAGCCATACATTCAAGACAAAAATCAACAATGTCAACATTTCTATAAACTTTTCCAAAGTCGCCACTACCGTCTTTATTACAAAGATGCCCATTTTTAATAGCATATCTACTAGAACTGTCAACATCTATAGACTTTAAGCTCCTAGCATTCGATATATCTATCTCTTCATTGCCCATCAGAATTATAGACTCGATGTTCGGTCCTATATGAAATTTTAAGCCAAACTGTCTTAAAGCATGAGGGATTACTACATTTTCTATTGTTCTATCACGGGGCCCCGTTAGCACAATAGCTCCTCTACCTCCTAAGATAGTATAGTTCAATCTATTATTTATTGTCCCGCGACTTTTGTAAACCCCTACTAGTCTTCCTCTTTGACCCTGTAGACCTTTTTCATACAATGCCAATTCATCCGCTATATATCTAGTTGATTGAGTCGCATCTATGGATTGAATTGCCGCCCCTACAGCTAATCCCGCTAATTTCTCGTCTCCCTGCAGAGCTATGGAATGTATACCTTTTCCTATTCTAAATCCCATATGACGGTCTCTTAATTCTTCCGGAATGATTAAACCTGTTAGTGGAGAGCTTTCGTTACCACTGAGTTCTATTACTCCACCTTCTATTTTGTATCTGACTCCATCTATTTCCCCTTCTTCTGGAGCATGATCTGCTTCTTGAGGTTGCACAGCTGCATCACCGGGGCCACCTTCTGCAGAAGCAAATTGGTTTGAAATTGTGCCTAACCCTGTAAGCATAGTTAAAATTGCCAACGGAGTAAGCAGATTTTTCAAGGATACGCCGCCACTTACTTTAGTTAAATTTTCTTCTGAGATTTGAGATTTTTCTCGAACGAAATCTTTGAAAAATTGCTCATAGTCTTCATAGCTACATTTACCGCGCATAAATTTTTCATGACTTTCTTTTAAAGTTTTACAGGATCCAAACTCTTTTTTTACACTTTTATCTTTTTGTAAAACTTTCAAGAATTCATTTAAACTTTGATTCATAAAAACACCTCTTTTAATATTATATTAATACTATTATATAATATATTTTTTATATTGTCAAGTAAATTTTAAAAAAAAATAAAATTATATTAAAATTTACAATTTGCTGACATTAAGAAGCAAAGTATACAAATTAAGTGTGTGCTTTGCTTTTTTGTGTTCAATAAAGTTTCTATGTTGCCAAATTGGTGGCTTAATGAAGAACTTTTATTGGTACCACATTCGAGATCCATAGGGATGCCAAATTATTAGATAAAAAAATTTGA
>JAFVAZ010000054.1 GCA_017480265.1 Clostridia bacterium | reverse complement strand
TAAATCGCCTAAAGGAACCGAAATTTTATTTTAATGCGGCAACGTCTTTCTCTAAGCTACATAACGCCGTAAGGATAATGAGCATAAATAAAACAACAGTCTTAGAATTCCCGGTTTGCTTTATTGCCAATTTCTCACGACAGTTTAATAAAGATAAAGATGACGTTTTGCTGCATCCTAATTTTGGCATTGGGATAAAATTATTAGATAAAGAAAGGGGCTTTAGGTATAATACATACCAAAGAAAAGCTATAAAAATAGAACTGGAGCGGGCTGCTTTATCCGAAGAATTACGCGTACTTTATGTAGCCATGACTAGAGCCAAAGAAAAATTATTTTTAATAACAAGCTTAAAAGATCCCGCAGCTAAATTAGCTGCTTTAGCAGAAAGGATAATAAATAATGGTGTTATCCCTCCCAATGCAGTAAGGACGTCCGGCAGCTTTTCTGATTGGCTGCTCTTATGTGTGCTTAGCAAAAGGCAAAATGATATTTTGTACGCAAGCAAAGACGATATAAAAGATCTCTTGTCAAGAGACTTAGATGTTTGCAAGATGGATTTTGTTGATCTAGTAGCCGAAGATGGATTTAGTGGCGATAAAAATGCAAACATTCAAAAGGAAAATTTCGATTCGACTAAACTCGGCATAAATAATGTGGACGATAATCTTTTAAACTTAATGAAGCAGAGGTTTTCTTATACTTATAAAATGCAGAATCTATGTACGATCCCCACCAAAGTTACCGTCACAGATATAGTTGCCGGCAAAAATAATAAGTACTTAGATTTCTCTAGAAGTCCAGATTTCTCTGCAGGTAATAATATCACACCAACTCAGTTGGGTACTGCTATGCATACATTTTTGCAATTTGCTGACTTTGATAGTGCCAGGAAAAATCTTAGCAAAGAAATGGATAGGTTAATCTCTAAAGGATATTTACAAGAAGAATTAAGCCAAAAATTAAATTGGCGTAATATTCAACGCTTCTTAGATAGTGACTTAGTAACCAGGATATTAAAATCAACCCTCGTGAAAAAAGAATATGAATTTTCCATTAGAATGCCAATCAATGAATATACCGGGGATTTATCTGCACCTTACCAAAATGAAAATATAATCCTACAAGGCTCAATAGACTGCGCATTTATAGAAGATAATGAGTGGGTGATTGTTGATTATAAAACAGATAAGTTTAAATCATTGGATGAGATAAAAAATAAATATTCAAAGCAATTAAAGCTCTACAGCATGGCTCTCAGAAAGTGTACATGCACAAGCGTCAAACAAACCGTTTTGTATTTATTTCACACCGGCGAGCAAATTGTATTGTTAGAATAATTATGCAGATATAGTATTTAAGTAATTTAAATTTTAACCTAATTATACAAGCAGCCCAAAAACACAAAAAAGCAATAATATAAAGATACAAGTTTTCATATTATATGTTTTATTTACACTTCGTTACAATGTTTATTAGCTTTCCTTCGATATAAACTTCTTTGGCTATATCTTGGTTTAGGAGATATTGTTTAATTTTTTCATTGCTTTTAGCTAGGTCAAAAATTTCTTGCTTGGATAGATCTCGCGAAACATCCAATTTTGCTCTAACTTTTCCGTTTATCTGCACTACCAGCTCCCACATGCTGTCAATACACTTGCTGTCGTCGTATTGTGGCCACTTTTGGTCACATACCATTTTTTCGCCCAGATTCATCTTTTCAAATACTTCTTCTGTCACGTGTGGGGCAAAGGGATTTAAAAGGATAGTGAAGATTTTCAACTCTTCGATCGTTATTTTAGAAGAATCATATATCTCATTGATCAATGACATCAAAGCTGCGATCGCTGTATTAAACTTTAAGTTTTCTATATCATGGGTAACTTTCTTTATTGTTTTGTGGAAGGCCCCCTCTAAGTCTTTTCTTACTCCAGATTCTTCAATCAAGATCTCCTGTAAACCCCAATATCTTTCAATAAACCTTCTGCAACCTTTGATGCTAGACGTACTCCATGGTGCAGATTTTTCAAAATCGCCAATAAACATCTCGTATAGCCTTAAAGTATCTGCGCCATACTCGTTTACTATATCGTCTGGGTTTACTACGTTACCACGAGACTTACTCATTTTTTCTCCATTTTCTCCCAATATCACTCCGTGGCTTGTGCGTTTTTTATACGGCTCTTTTGTAGGCACGACGCCTATATCATACAGGAATTTATGCCAAAATCTGCTATATAGCAAGTGGAGCGTGGTATGCTCCATTCCGCCATTGTACCAGTCTACATTCTCCCAATAATTTAAAGCTTCCGCCCCCACTAGCTTACTCTTATTATCTGGATCCATATATCTTAAATAATACCACGAGGAACCGGCCCACTGTGGCATAGTATCGGTTTCTCTTTTAGCTTGTCCATGACAATTTGGGCATGCCGTATTTACAAAGGACTCTATCGCAGACAGCGGCGACTCTCCATTATCCGTAGGCTCATATGCTTCCACTTCCGGCAATAGAAGCGGCAATTCATCCTCCGGGAGCGGCACGTAACCGCATTTATCGCAGTAAACAATCGGGATCGGTTCTCCCCAATACCTTTGCCTAGAAAAGACCCAATCTCTGAGCTTAAAGTTTACCTTGCGCTTTCCGATACCTTTTTCTTCTATATAACTTAAAATCTTTTCTTTCGCTTCTGGCACAGGCAAGCTATTTAAAAATTCTGAATTTACCATCTTACCGCTTTGGCAGTCGGTATAGGCTGATTTTTCTATATCGCCACCTTCTACGACTTCTACTATAGGCAAATTAAATTTTTTCGCAAAATCGTAATCTCTATCATCATGTGCCGGGACCGCCATTATGGCTCCTGTTCCGTACGTCATCAATACATAGTCAGAGATAAAAATCGGCAACTCTTTATTGCTTGCAGGATTAATCGCCCAAACGCCTTCCAATTTCACTCCGGTTTTTTCTTTATTAAGTTCTGCTCTTTCAAATTCTGATTTTTTCTCTGCTAAATCTTGATATGCTTTCACTTCATCTTTGTTTGCAATTTTCTCCCCAATTTCCTCCAGCAGAGGATGTTCTGGAGATAGCACAACGTAAGTAGCACCAAAGATAGTATCTGGCCTTGTGGTGAAAACAGTAAAATCTTTATTCAGATTAGTTTTAAAGGTAATCTCTGCGCCTTCCGACCGCCCGATCCAATTTATCTGCTGCGCCTTAACCCTCTCCGGGTAATCTACTAAGTCTAAATCATCAATTAACCTTTGGGCATATTCTGTGATCTTTAGGACCCATTGCGACTTCACTCTATGCACTACTTCACTGCCGCATCTTTCGCAAGTCCCGCCTATCACCTCTTCATTTGCCAAGACACACTTGCAAGAAGTGCAAAAATTAACTGCCATCTCTTTTTTATATGCCAGTCCATTTTTAAAAAGCTGCAAAAATATCCACTGCGTCCATTTGTAATACTCCGGATCCGTTGTATCTATCTCTCTAGCCCAATCAAATGAAATTCCCAAGGACTTTACTTGTTTTTTAAAGTGCGCTATGTTATTTTCGGTTACTATTTTAGGATGAATATGGTTTTTTATCGCATAGTTTTCCGTTGGCAAACCAAAAGCATCCCAACCTATAGGATACAATACATTAAAACCTTGCATTCTCTTTTTTCTGGCTACTACATCAAGGGCGGTATAAGGCCGTGGATGCCCTACATGCAGACCATTGCCAGAAGGATATGGAAACTCCACCAAGGCATAATACTTTGGTTTTTGGCTATTGTTTTTGCTTTCAAAAGCTTTGCTATCTTCCCAGATTTTTTGCCATTTAGCTTCTATTTTTTTGCTATCGTACTTCATCACTCAAGACGCTCCTTAATTGACATTTTGCACCATATTTTATCAACATGGCATTGTAAGTATTAAATGTCTCCTCTGCTATCAACTTACTTTTAAATACCAAATTTTCTATACTTAACCTTAAGCAACAAATCATAGATTCGTTTATGTCTTCAAATGCAACTTTTCTTATAAATTTTATATTTTCGTACTTTCTATCTTCAGATATTGAGTCAGCTATAAAAATAATTTTCTCCAGCAATGTCATATTTTCTCTGCCGGTAGTGTGGTATCTCACGGCATTTATTATCTCTTCGTCGCTGATATGTAATTCTTTTTGGATAAATAACGCGCCAGAGATTGAGTGCCATAATTTTTTTGACCTTTTTTCTATTGCATTTAATTTTATCCCACTATTCTTTATTAACTTCAGATGATATTCATCCGGCATTTCTTTTGTTATATCGTGCAGCAAACCGGCAAGCTCAGCTTTTAATTCATCTGCTCCATATTTTTTAGCAAGCTTTACGGCCATATTAGATACATTCACAGAATGGATGTACCTTTTCTCACTCATTTTTTTCTTTATGATTTTTTTATATTCTTCTAACATTCTCTCTCCTCCCGTTAAATTTCATTCCACAGTATAGCACATCGCTGAAAAAAATGAAATACGTATATATTACGAAAAGAGTGCCTCCACAAATGTCTCTGCATCAAAAGGCTGCAAATCATCGATCGCCTCCCCTACCCCTATAAACTTCACCGGGATTGAAATTTCGTCATTAATAGAAAAGATCATCCCGCCTTTAGTGGTGCCATCAAGCTTTGTTAAGATTATCCCCGTAATCTCTGTAGCTTTTTGAAATTCTTTCGTCTGATTTACAGCATTTTGACCTGTAGTAGCGTCCAAAACCAACAAAACTTCTATAGAAGAATTCGGCAGTTCTCTTTTCATTATCCTGTGAATCTTTGAAAGCTCTTGCATCAAATTTTTTTTATTGTGGAGTCTCCCGGCTGTATCGCAAATTATAACATCGGAGTTTCTTTTTTTAGCAGCCGAGATCGTATCATACACAACAGCAGCAGGGTCGCTCCCTTCCTCTTTAGAGATCAGATCCACCCCTGCCCTATCTGCCCAAATCTTTAACTGGTCAATCGCGGCAGCCCTAAAGGTATCTGCAGCACCCAGTATGACATTTTTCCCCTGTTCCTTTAAGTAAATCGCTAATTTCCCTATTGTAGTGGTTTTTCCCACTCCATTTACACCAACAACCAAGATTACAGAAGGAGTACTCTCTAGATGCAAACTGCTATCTAAATTTAACATTCCTTTTAGAATTTCTTTCAATAAATCTTTTATTGCATCGGGTTCTTTTATCGATTTTTTCTTTACCTCTTCCCTTAATTCATCACAGATTTCCTCCGCTGTACGAATTCCTACATCTCCCATGACTAAAACCTCCAGAAGTCTCTCAAAGAGTTCTTCATCAACTTTAGTGAAGTTTTTAAACATAGAATCAATGTGAGAAAATATGTTGGTCCTTGTTTTTTGTAGGCCGTTTTTTATTTTATCCAATAATCCCATTTAAAACATTACTCCTTTAAAAAATTTTTATCCACGTTAGAAATATCTAATTCCAAAAGCTTCGATATCCCTTCCCTTTGCATAGTAACACCATAAAGGACATCCGCTTCTTCCATAGTACCTCTTCTGTGGCTTATCGCTATAAACTGCGTCTTATCACAGAGCCTCCTAAGGTAAGCCGCGAAGCGATTTACATTACCTTCATCCAGTGCCGCTTCGATCTCATCCAAAACGCAAAAAGGTGCGGGATTAACCTGCATAATTGCAAAATACAACGCTATGGAAACAAAGGCTTTCTCGCCACCGGAAAGAAGCTCTAAATTTGTTACTATTTTGCCCGGTGGATTTACAATTATATCTATGCCGGAGTTTAAAATATCGCCAGGATCTGTTATTTTCAACTCGGCCTTTCCTCCGGCAAAAAGTTCCTTAAATACCATATCAAAATTTTTATTGATCTCCTTGAATCTTTCATAAAACAAATCTTTCATCTGTGTTGTCAAGTTAAAAATTAATTTTGAAAGTTCTTTTTTGGATTTTTCTATATCTTCAACTTGCGATTTTAAAAATTCATATCTTCCGGAGACTTCCTTATACTCCTCTACAGCCGCTACGTTTACTGTCCCTAGGTTTTTTATCCGCGCTTTTAGATCACTTAGATGCTTTGAAGACTGTGCAGTATTTTCTACAACAGAAAAATCACTCTTCGCTTCCCTCTTTGTAATCTCATATTCATCCCACAGAGAACTTATTATATTGTCGTAATTATTTTGCGTATTCTCCTTTTTGTCTTGTAGCTTCGCGATTTCCAGCGATAGTTTCTCTTTTTCCGCTGTTTTTTCTCTTTCTGCATTCCTATACGCCGTCACCTGCTGTTCTAGAGTCATCCGCTCTTCTGTCAAATTTTCAATATTACGATTATTCATCTTCCCGGTTTCCTTTAAGGCAGCTATCTTTTCTTTCTTAG
>JAFVAZ010000053.1 GCA_017480265.1 Clostridia bacterium | reverse complement strand
TTTGCTATTCCGTGAAAATTTTATCGGACACCAAAATTTCAAAATACAATTGCAAAATGGCTAAAAGCAAATTAAGGATAGTCTGGATATGCAATTTCTCTAATTCTGAGATTAGGACGAATTTACACTTACACAAATCCTTTATAGATCGATTCTTAAGGAAGGTGTCAGGCAGTGGTACTGATATTCAAAATTCAGATTATGCAGTTTAGATTGGCACGCATATTTTAGGTGCTTCATGTGTTTTGTGTCGGTGTAATTTCTGTCGTAGAGCAACACTACTTTCCTTGGTGCAAATGCAAATATAACTATTAAGTTATACATTTGGTCTTCGTTATAAAGTGTCACCAAACAATCCATTTTTTCACCCCTTATTTTTCGCTAGCCATAGCTTTCTTCATGTACAATAAATCAACCGTATCAATTACGCCGTCTTTGTTTGTGTCTCCGGAGATAAAATATTCTCCCGTCAAACTTGTTTTTCCATTATCAAAAATTTGATTGTACATATAGTCTATATCTCTAGAGTTGAAGTTCCCTTCGCCAGAAACATCAAAATCAACAACCACAGTGTATTCTTTGACCAATGTTCCATTTTTCCAAAAGCTAACAACGCTACCGGTACCCAACTTGCCATTGGTTATTTCTTTCCCTGTGTAGTTTTTAAAAGTAACTGTATACTTGCCATCTAGATTTAGATTTTGCTTAAAAGCTGCCACTGTTGTCCCCAAATCTATTTTAGATATATATTTATTTTCGTCGTCTATATCATAAGGCCCCAAAACTTTCGCTATAGTGTCTTTAGTTGGTTCATCGGCAGTGTTTTCAGAGCTTTGCCCATCGTCAGGAGCAGAAGGGCTCTCTTCATCTAAATCTTCATTTGCGTCGATTATTTTTGCAAAATAATTTCCTCCATCTTTATCTTTATACACCAATAAAGTATTTTCAGAGGACGAACATATCGTAGTGATCTGTTCGGTTCCTTGCAAAGTTACGCCATATTTCTTTACTAAACGATCATTCAAATCAAAAAGGCTAGCTTCATTTTCGGCAGTCTTGCACAAGAGATAATCTTTGGCCCCAAAATTAAAGATAGCAGAGCAGTTTTAAATATTAATGCTCGAGGTATCTACTTCTAGCAAAATGCTTATCTCTCGCGATGTCTCATCCCCTGTTATTTTATAAAATCTGCCGGTAGAATCTGTAAAAATATTATTCGATAAAAAATTCACAGGATTATTTGCTAAATCGATCCCCCCGTTCAAAGTTACATTGCCAAAAATCAGCGAAGAGACTGTTGTTTTGCTAGCGTTTTTTATAGCATCAACCGAACAAAAGCTTATAGTTTTATCCTTATTTATAACGTACAGATAATCACCAGAAAAATCTACAGAGATAGAATTTACGGCATCTTTAAGCTCTACAGCTCCGCTTGTATTGCTCATATCAAAAAACAAAAGCTTACCACTATCTACAAAGAATAAAATATCTTTTGCTACACAAAATGAACTGACCTGGCTGTCATCCGGGAAAGTAAATGTAACTGTTGTTTCTGTTGAAAATGTCCCCTCAGCCCCAGAGAAAGAGCTTTTTACAATTTGCCTCGTTTTTTCGTCTATTATTATGAGTAAGTAAATATCATTATCGATGACTTTTGCATCTATGTACTTTGAATTTATCTGGGTCGATGTAACGCTTTGATTTGACTCTATGCATTCTTTGGCCAAGCAAGATATCTTCGTAAGGCTATTATCCGTACTAAAAACAAAAAAGTCTCCAGCATTATTAGGGATCACATCTACCCTTTGTGGGTTATTTATGATGACATCAGAGTTGCCGTTACCATTTAACTGGAGCAATGAATTTGTAATGTTTATGTTATTGAAGTTTAAAATATGGAAAATAAAGATAAATGAGAAGCAAGTAGCTACCCCAAGGATTTTTCTTTTTCTCACAGCTTTCAAATGACCACCCCTTCGCCTTTTTAGATTAATGAAATTAACTATATTTTATCATAATATAAATAAAAAAGCAATTATTTTAATAACAAAAACCGTAAAAGAAAAACCATAATATTTAAGCATCTCACGGAAGCAATCCTAATTATTAGATATTTTTTAAAACAAAATATCTAAGCGGAAAGTCTAGAATAAGAACGCTTAAAATTATGGTTTGGTTTAATTTACAACAAAGTTATATAAACAAAGGCTCGATTTGCTCACCTTTCAGTGCTTTCTCTATAGAAGGAGCGATAAGTTCAAAATTTGCAACTAAAGAGTTTGGCTTTTTTAAGATATCATCTTGACTCATTGGTACAAAGAAAAAATTCTTAACATTTAGCATAGACCCTAAATTTTTAGCGCTAGCTCCAAGAGCATCATTGGTAGCTAAAGCTATCAAGACAGGCTTATGCCCCCTTAGATGAGATTTCACGGCCATAGTTACAGGCGTATCCGTGATGGCTTTATCTAATTTACTGAGAGTATTGCCGGTGCAAGGGGCTACAAGCATTATATCGGTCATATTTTTAGGTCCAATGGGTTCTGCTGCAGTTATAGTTGATATGACAGTTTTGGAGCAAATATCTTCAATCTCCTTTATGATGTCTTTGCTTTTACCAAATCTAGTATCAGTATTATATAGGTTTTGGGAAACTATTGGTATAATCTCATACCCCAAAGCCACGAGTTTTTTCATCTGTTCAAGGCATTTGCTTATAGTGCAAAAAGATCCGCATAGAGCAAATCCCACTCGAATTTTATTCATAAAACATTCGCCTCAATAACTTCTAAAATAGTATCTTTAATCAGATTGGCAGACTTATTAGGGGCCATCTTGCCCGGTAACCCCAACGCTTGTATCACTTTTACATTTGTCTTTTCAGCTGCGTTCATATCCACCCCGCCAGGCGCAGATGCCAAATCTATAATTAACGCATTTTTCGCTGTAGTTTTTAAAGTATCTTCGTTAAAAATCTGGTAAGGGATAGTGTTGAAGATGATATCAAAACCGGAAGCTTCTTTTAGATCCTGCGTATAAATAGCATTTACCCCACGTTCTTTTATTTGTGAAATATGCTTTGCCTGCCTAGCCGTTGCTGTTAATCTGGCTGTTCCTGTAGTTAGCAGATTTACCAGGTGCTTACCGATCCTCCCAAAGCCACATATAAGAACATTGGCATTTTTTAAATTGCCCACAGTCAGTTCTTTTTCTGCTAGCTCAATAGCGCATTCTGCCGTTATTTTGGCATTTTCCAGTATGAATTTTTCATTTTTTGCGAAATCGTAATATTTACAATTGCTAAAGTTTGGACAAATCTTTGTTATCTTATTAGAATCGAAGCAAAAGATTTTTTTATCCGTCATCTGTGCAACGCAACCATTGATTGGAGTTTTAAATTCTGAAAAAGGTGTATTAAAATAAATCTCATCCCTGCTAACCGGGATAGGTAAAACTACGTAATTGCTTTTATTTAGCATTTCTTGTATATTATAGTTCAATGTCGGGATTTGGCTGATAGCTTTGTCAAACCCAGTAATATAAAGGTTGTGCCCCTCTTTATATAAAGAATTAATCAGTTCGAGTTGTCTATCATCTCCGCCTAATATTCCTACATCAATTTTTTTCATTCTTCTGTCCTCCGCATTTTATCTTAATTTGATTTTAAAATTCAATTCATTATATGACTGCAAAAATATTATGGTTACATAGTTTTAAGCGTACTTACACAATAAAATAAGAATGGAGTCTAAATTTATAAAAGTCAATAGCTCAAGACATTGAGAATACTAAAAAAAGAAGAACAAAGTCAGAGATCATACTTAAGCTCTTGGATGAACAATAGGTTTTTCGAGTAAACCGAGCCCAATAATATCGTAATAATCTGTTCATTCTTTCAACAGTGTAAGTATGAGCTTTGCCAATTAACCTTTTATTGGGATCGATCAAATTATATGCTTCCCAATTATCAGAAGCATATTTTTCAGCTTTTATATGAGCAATATTTTTAGATAAAATCTCAAAATATTTGGTTTCTCTTGTCCCGACTTCAAAGCCAACCAATTCTTTAGTTTTACGA
>JAFVAZ010000052.1 GCA_017480265.1 Clostridia bacterium | reverse complement strand
TTGTGGCGTTATTATAGCAGTACTCAATAAAGTATTCTCCTATCTAAAGAGTTAAATCTTTGCTTGCTTTTTTATCGATAATTTTAAAAATCTAGAAGTATTTGCTTGATTTTGCGCAATTATAAAACTGCTTTTAAATTTCTTTAAAAGAATTATAACACACAAAAACACCTTACGCAAGCGAATAACACGGCAGATTTTAAATAATAAACTGCATCAAAAATATAAGCCTATATACTTTTTAAGAATTTTTATTTCAAGCAATGATAATTAGCTTGACATGAGGAATTTTTTATAGTACAATTTTAAAATATGCAATAATGGATATGTATACCCTAAAGTGAGGGGAGCCTTTGTTATTTTGCCGAAAATGCACTCTGCAGCTAGAGTTTTCTGGTGCAAATTGGAGCGGTACTGCTTAAAATGGGCGCGCAAATTTTTATAGATTCTTGAAACGGTGAATTTTTATGGAATACAGTGAAAGGTCCACGTCTATTTCCATAGGAGTTTGCGTGGTGGTTTTTATACCGTATGGATTTGGCAAAATAATACACGAAAACATATCAAAAAAAGTTAATATGAAGTAAATCTTGAATGGAGTGGTAAAGCCTATGCTAAAAGTTGAACCAGTGCAATTAGGAAAAAATGTTAGGATGAACTTTTCTCAAATCGAAGAAGTCTTGAAAATGCCAAACCTCATTGAGAATCAGAAAAATTCGTACAAATGGTTTCTAGAAGAAGGGCTGAAGGAAGTATTCAAAGACATCTCTGGTATTACCGACTACACTGGCAATTTGGTTTTAGATTTTCTAGATTATCGCCTAGATTCCGATAAACCGAATTACAGTATAGCTGAATGCAAAGAAAGGGACGCTACGTATTCAGCTGCACTGAGGGTCAAAGCTAGGCTAGAAAATAAAGAGACCGGAGCGATAAAAGAATCAGATGTTTTTTTGGGAGATTTCCCGCTGATGACAGATAGTGGCACGTTTGTTATCAATGGAGCAGAAAGGGTCATTGTATCGCAGTTAGTTCGGTCTCCTGGTGTTTACTATAAGATGGAATATGATAAAACGGGCAAAAAATTATTTTCGTCTACCGTTATACCAAACCGTGGCGCATGGCTTGAGTATGAAAATGACGCAAATGACGTTTTGTACGTAAGGATAGATAAAAACAGAAAAATCCCAATTACTGTCTTGATAAGGGCGTTGGGGCTTGGGACAGACGAAGAGATTTATGAATATTTCGGCAAAAATAGTCAAATAACTGCAACTTTGTGGAAAGACACTTGCAAAACTACAGAAGATGGCCTGCTGGAGATATATAGGAAGTTGCGCCCTAGTGAACCTCCTACAATAGAAAGTGCTAAAGCTTACTTAGAGACTCTGTTCTTCGATGATAAACGGTACGATATTTCAAGAGTAGGTAGATATAAATATAATAAGAAACTAAATTTAACCGGTAGGATCTTGGGCAATATCTTGGCAGCACCTGTTGCAAATCCTCTGACAGGAGAAATTATTTTAGATAAAGGCGAAACAGTAACCTATGAAAAAGCTAAAGAGATCGAAAAATCCGGAGTCCAAGCTGTTTATATTTTAAAAGACGAAAAAGAAATAAAAGTAATCTCTAATGGAATGGTAGAAATAAACGATTTCGTTGATTTTGATGCTCACAAAGAATGCGGTATTAAGGAGAAAGTTTCGTTTAGCGTATTATGCGAAATTTTAGAGACTTGCTCTAACAGCAAAAAAATAAAAGCCGCAATAAAGAAAAGGATCAACGAACTAACTCCGAAAACCATCTCAACTGATGATATTTTAGCCTCTATCAACTACATCAACTGCTTAGCAGAAGGCATAGGCTCAGTTGATGATATAGATCACCTGGGCAACAGAAGGATACGGTGTGTGGGTGAGCTCCTGCAAAATCAGATGAGAATAGGGTTCTCTCGGCTAGAGAAGGTTATCCGGGAGCGCATGACGCTGCAGGCACAAGATCTAGAGCTTTTGACGCCACAGTCCTTGATAAATATACGTCCTATAGTATCGGCTATCAGAGAGTTCTTTGGTTCTTCGCCTCTTTCGCAATTTATGGATCAAACGAACCCGCTTGCAGAGCTTACTCACAAAAGAAGACTTTCGGCACTGGGGCCGGGAGGGCTATCTAGAGATAGAGCCGGGTTTGAGGTGCGCGACGTACATTACACTCACTATGGACGCATGTGCCCTATAGAAACACCGGAAGGCCCCAATATTGGCTTGATCTCTTACCTTGCAACGTTTGCAAGGATTAACGAGTATGGATTTATCGAGGCGCCATTCAGGAAGGTCGACAAAAAGACCGGTGTAGTTACAAAAGAAGTCGTTTATATGACGGCCGATGTGGAAGATGACTTTGTAGTAGCGCAGGCCAATGAACCGCTTGATGAGGATGGGCATTTTAAGAATGCAAAAGTAATAGGAAGATTCAGGGAAGATTTTGTGGAAATAGAAAGCGACAAAGCCGATTATATGGACATTTGCCCTAGGATGATGGTTTCGGTAGCTACTTCTATGATACCATTCCTTGAAAATGACGATGCAAACCGTGCATTGATGGGATCAAACATGCAGCGGCAAGCTGTGCCGCTTTTGCAGACGGAGGCGCCTATCGTAGGGACCGGCATGGAGTACCAGGCGGGGGTCGATTCCGGCGTTTGCATATTGGCAAAAGACGATGGCGTAATCAAAAAAGTCAGTGCGAGCGAGATCGTAGTAAAATATAAATCTAAAAAGCTTGAAACGCATAAACTTTCTAAGTTTATTAGATCTAACCAAAGCACCTGCGTAAACCAAGTGCCAATAGTAGAGAAAGGCCAAAAGGTGCAAAAGGGCGAAGTACTGGCAGATGGTCCTGCGACTAAAAATGGAGAAATTAGCTTAGGCAAAAACGCGCTTATAGGCTTTATGACTTGGGAAGGATATAATTACGAAGACGCCGTCCTGATAAGTGAAAGGCTTGTGCGCGATGATATTTACACTTCAATCCATATAGAAGAATACGAGACCGAAGCTAGGGATACCAAATTAGGGCCGGAATATATCACTAGGGATATCCCAAATGTTGGCGAGGATGTTTTAAAAGATCTAGATGAAAATGGTATCATTAGGATCGGAACAGAAGTGCATGCGGGGGATATCTTAGTAGGTAAGATAACACCAAAAGGAGAGACGGAACTCACTGCGGAAGAAAGGTTACTGAGGGCGATCTTTGGAGAAAAAGCACGAGAAGTGCGCGATACTTCTCTACGAGTCCCGCATGGGGAATACGGAGTGATCGTAGATGTGAAAGTCTTCACTAGAGAAAACAGCAACGATGAGCTTGCTCCGGGCGTAAACAAAGTGGTAAGGTGCTATATAGCACAGAAAAGAAAACTCTCGGTAGGAGATAAAATGGCTGGACGCCATGGAAACAAAGGCGTGGTATCTAGGATCTTACCTGTAGAGGATATGCCGTTTTTGCCAGACGGCACACCACTTGATATAGTTTTAAATCCATTAGGGGTGCCGTCTCGTATGAATATCGGTCAAGTGCTGGAGGTACATTTGGGGTATGCGGCTAAGGCTCTTGGGTGGAAGATAATGACACCAGTTTTTGACGGAGCAACCGAAGAGGATATCTTTGAGTGCTTCCGGAAAGCAGGATATAGCGAAGATGGCAAGACAATGCTGAAAGACGGCAGAACAGGGGAATATTTTGATAATCCCGTAACCGTAGGGTATATGTACTACCTGAAACTGCATCATTTAGTAGATGATAAGATCCATGCAAGATCCACAGGTCCGTATTCCTTAGTTACGCAGCAACCGCTGGGAGGCAAGGCTCAGTTTGGAGGACAGCGCTTTGGAGAAATGGAAGTATGGGCACTGGAAGCTTACGGAGCAGCTTATACATTGCAAGAGATCTTGACGGTGAAGTCCGATGACGTGGTAGGCAGAGTGAAAACCTATGAATCAATCGTAAAGGGACAGAATATCCCAAGACCGGGGATACCGGAATCGTTTAAAGTTTTGATAAAAGAACTGCAGTCGTTGAGTTTAAATATACAGGTTTTGGATAGAAACGCTAGAGAAATAGACCTAAAAAACAGCCTAGACGATGACGATGCTTTTGGCTTTGCACCAAAGCAGAGTGAATTTAAAGAAGATGAGGTAGTGACTTCTTTAAATGGATTTTCTTTAGAAGAAGGTGGCGTGGAAAACAATATTTTAGCGGATTTAGAGTCTTTTGAAGATAAAGATGAGCATGAAGAAAATAATGATCTGGGCCTTGATGAAGTTGTTGACGCTGAGGAAGAAGAGATCGGCGATACGTTCGAAAGCTTCGATGAATCAAACGAAACTATAAATGAAGAAAATATGTATTGATGGGGGATAATATAAAATGGAATTTAATGTATTTGAATCTATAAAGATTGGCTTAGCTTCTCCCGAACAAATTAGAAAATGGTCGCACGGTGAAGTGAAAAAACCTGAAACTATTAATTATAGAACCTTGAAGCCGGAAAGAGATGGACTTTTTTGTGAAAAAATCTTTGGCCCGCAGAAAGATTGGGAATGCCACTGCGGAAAATACAAGAGGATAAGATACAAAGGTAAGATCTGCGATAAATGCGGAGTAGAAGTCACTAGAGCTAAAGTGAGAAGAGAACGCATGGGGCATATAGAATTAGCTGCTCCGGTTTCTCATATTTGGTACTTCAAGGGGATCCCTTCTAGGATGGGGCTGCTTTTGGATATTTCTCCTAGGATGCTAGAAAAAGTCTTATATTTTGCAAGCTATATCGTGATAGATCCCGGAAATGCAAAAGAACTGGAAAAGTATCAGTTTTTAACAGAATTGGAGTATAGAGACCTAAAGGAGAAGTACGAAGATAACTTTGAGGCAGAAATGGGAGCAGAGGCAATCAAAAAGCTTTTGCAAGAGGTAGATCTAGAGAAATTAGAGAAAGAGATCAAAGCGGAACTGGAAATCACTATAGGCCAAAGGCGGATCCGATTAGTAAAAAGGCTGGAGGTAGTAGAGTCGTTTATATCTTCTGGCAATAAGCCGGAGTGGATGATATTAGATGTGCTTCCGGTTATCCCGCCAGATCTGCGCCCTATGGTACAACTAGATGGCGGCAGATTTGCAACGTCAGATCTAAACGATCTATATAGAAGGGTTATAAATAGGAACAATCGGCTTTTTAGGCTGCTGGAGCTGGGGGCTCCTGATATTATTATCCGGAATGAAAAACGTATGCTCCAAGAGGCCGTAGATGCACTGATAGATAACGGAAGACGAGGCAGAGCCGTCACGGGAGCCAACAATAGGCCTCTTAAGTCACTCTCCGATATGCTCAAAGGAAAGCAAGGGCGCTTCCGGCAGAATCTTTTAGGCAAACGTGTAGATTATTCCGGTCGTTCTGTTATTGTTGTGGGGCCGGAGTTAAAAATGTATCAATGTGGCTTGCCAAAGGAAATGGCCCTGGAGTTATTTAAGCCTTTTGTAATGAAGCGCCTGGTAGAAACTGGCGTATGCAATAACATAAAAACAGCAAGGAAGATCGTCGATAGGATGCGCGAAGAAGTCTGGGATGCGCTGGAAGTAGTGATCAAAGGGCACCCGGTATTGCTTAATCGTGCACCAACGCTCCACAGGTTGGGGATACAGGCCTTTGAGCCGGTCTTGGTAGAAGGCAGAGCACTAAAGTTGCACCCGTTGGTTTGTTCTGCTTTTAACGCAGACTTCGATGGGGACCAGATGGCGGTTCATATTCCACTTTCGGCAGAAGCTCAGGCAGAAGCCAGGTTTTTGATGTTGGCAGCGGGCAACTTGCTGAAGCCTTCCGATGGGCGTCCGGTGGCGGTACCTAGCCAAGATATGATATTAGGGTCTTATTACCTGACTATAGAAAAAGACGGAGAAAAAGGCGAAGGCAAGGTCTTTAGAGACTTTGACGAAGCCCTGATGGCATATGACGCCAAGGATATTACTTTGCATGCAAAGATAAAAGTCCGTAGGTCGGCTAATTTCCATGGTAAGGAAATTTCAGGGTTGATAGACACGACCGTTGGGAAGATTATCTTTAATCAGCCGATCCCGCAAGATTTAGGGTTTGTAGATAGAAGCAAAAAAGAAAATGCCTTAGCTTTGGAGGTTGATTTTTTAGTAGGTAAAAAGCAACTGGGGAAAATCATCGATAAATGCATGAAAAAACACGGTACCCAAGTTACATCCGTTGTTTTGGATGATATAAAATCTCAAGGCTTTAAATATTCTACCAAGGGAGCTATAACCGTAGCGGTTTGCGATGCCGAAATCCCACAAGCGAAAAAGGATATAATAAAAGCGGCCGAAGATGAGATCGAGAAAATCTCTAGGCATTATAAAAGAGGCCTAGTCTCAAATGAGGAAAGGCGAGAGCATACCATAAAGATATGGGAACAAGCTACAAATGACGTAACATCAGCATTGCAGGAGAATTTAGGTAAATATAATCCTCTATTTATGATGGCTGATTCCGGAGCACGTGGCTCCATGAGCCAGATCAGGCAATTGGCGGGGATGCGTGGTCTTATTGCGAATACTTCCGGGCAAACGATAGAGGTTCCGATCCGTGCAAATTATCGCGAGGGCTTGAATGTTTTAGAGTACTTTATATCTTCCAGAGGTGCCAGGAAGGGTCTTTCGGACATGGCCCTAAGGACGGCGGACTCAGGGTACTTGACTAGAAGGTTGGTAGACGTAGCGCAAGATGTCATAGTAAGGGAAGATGATTGCGGTACGGATGACGGCTTTGAAGTATTTGAGATCAAAGACGGCAAAGAATCGATTGAAAGCCTGGAAGAAAGATTAGTAGGCAGGTATTTATGCCATGATTTTGTAGATCAATCGACGGGCGAGGTCTTGATAAGCAAAGATAAAATGATGGATGATAATGATGCTGAGATGATCATAAAGGCAGGCAATCAGAAGATAAAAATCCGCTCTGTCCTTACGTGTAAATCTAAGCATGGAGTTTGCCAGAAGTGCTATGGCTCCAACCTCGCTAACGGAATGCCTGTGACTATAGGTGAAGCTGTAGGGATAATAGCGGCACAGTCTATAGGCGAACCGGGCACGCAGCTGACGATGAGAAACTTCCATACAGGTGGTGTAGCCGGAGGAGAAGATATCACGCAAGGTTTGCCGAGAGTTGAAGAGCTCTTTGAAAGTAGAAAACCGAAGCATCTGGCAATACTTAGTGAACTTGCCGGGACTGTAAGCTTTGAAGAGATCAAGAGAAACAAACATGTTATCATCAGTAATGAAAACACAGGCGAAAAAGTTTCGTATTTGATCCCATTTGGCTCTAGAGTAAGAGTAACCGAAGGGCAAGAGATCTCAGCCGGAGAAAGATTAACGGAAGGCTCTTTGAACCCTCATGACGTTTTAGAGATTATCGGTGCGTCGGCTGTGCAGAACTATCTGATACAAGAAGTACAGAGAGTATACCGCATGCAAGGTGTAGACATAAACGATAAGCATATCGAAGTGATAGTCCGCCAGATGATGAGGAAAGTTCGAGTAAGGGATGCAGGCGATACGGAACTCCTGACAAGTAGCTTTGCTGATAAAGTAGATGCTGAGAGGGAAAACGAAAAGATAAAAGAAAGAATAGCAAATGGAGAAAAGAACCTGAGGGAAGCTAGATATATCCCTGTTTTATTGGGTATCACAAAAGCATCCTTAGCTACCGATTCATTCTTATCCGCGGCTTCATTCCAAGAAACTACCAGGGTATTAACCGATGCAGCTATCAAAGGGAAGGTAGATCCTTTAGTCGGTCTTAAAGAAAACGTTATAATAGGTAAATTGATCCCTTCCGGTACAGGAATGCGTCGATATAGCAATGTAATAGTAAAAAAGAATCAAGATGATTCAAATAATTTCACCTCGACAATTAATAAAGATGAAGACAAGATCTCAGAGGATGAGTTAAATCTCGTAAATATCGATGAAGTTGAAGAAATTAGCGAAGATGCGCCAAATATCGACAAAGGCAGTGCAGAAAATCTAGTTCCCGACGTGCTATAAGTTTATGGGGAACTTGACAATTTATTAAAGTTATGATATTATAATCTCTAAATTTGATCTTTTATCAAATGGATTAGTTGTGAGACCTGTCTTTATTGAAAAGCATCGAATTGTATGTACATTTAAAGTTTTTAGATCCTATTTTGGTTATAAATTTACTTTAGATTAACTGGCACTGTAATATTTATTTTGCGTCATTGTGCAAAATAAGGTCAGGGGAGTTTCTTTAGTAAATTTTTAACATAGATACTATATTTTGAGTAAGGAGGTGTATTATGCCAACATTTAACCAATTGGTAAGGAAAGGGAGAAAAGTTTCCGAAAAAAAGGCCAAAGCTCCGGCACTTTTGAGGGGATGGAACTCTAAAAAGCGTGAGCCAATTGAACAAAATTCACCACAAAAAAGAGGAGTGTGCACAGCTGTAAAAACAGCAACACCAAAAAAACCTAATTCAGCACTCAGAAAAGTAGCAAGGGTGAGACTTTCGAACGGAACAGAAGTGAGTTCATACATCCCGGGAGAGGGTCACAATCTCCAGGAGCACAGTGTCGTGTTGATTAGAGGTGGACGTGTAAAGGACTTACCTGGTGTGCGGTATCACATAGTCCGTGGGACGCTGGATGCTCAAGGAGTAGCTAAGCGAGCACAGGGGAGATCTAAGTACGGCGCTAAAAAGCCAAAGGCTGGTGCAGCTAAAAAGTAACTGCAAAAGTAGTTAACTCCAAGTAGAAAAGCAACGCGGAAGTGTTTTAATTATAAATGCCTCTGTGTTGGCGAATCGGAAATTTTTAATTTTCGAGTACCTATGATATCACGAATAATGAAGGAGGGAAGAAATATGCCAAGAAGAGGTTCAATTGCAAAACGTGATGTTTTGCCAGATCCGATGTACAAATCGAAGCTAGTCACGAGGCTCATCAATAATGTAATGTACGATGGTAAACGCGGAATAGCTCAGAGGATTGTTTATGGAGCATTTGATATCATCCGAGATAAGACCGGAAAAGAACCACTCGATGTCTTTGACCAAGCAATGGAAAATATCATGCCGGTGCTAGAAGTCAAAGCAAGGCGTGTGGGTGGAGCTACTTATCAGGTGCCAATAGAAGTTCGACCGGCTCGTCGGCAAACTTTAGGTTTGCGTTGGTTGATAACATATGCTAGGGCTAGATCGGAGCGCACTATGCGGGAGAGATTAGCTGCTGAAATCCTTGATGCAACGGTAGAAACCGGCGGAGCCGTAAAAAAACGTGATGACACTCATAAAATGGCAGAAGCTAATAAAGCCTTTGCACATTACCGATGGTAAAAGATGTGTTCGGTTTATTGTTGCCTGTATAGTATAATTGTGTATTAATTGAAAAATATATTTACAAAGGTTAGAGATTTCAATTCCGATTAAAATTATAAATTGACATACACATACACAATTAAATATAAAAAAATTGAAAAAGAGGTATATGTATGTTTAATAAAAATTTTAAAAGAATGATTATTTGCATTTTATCTTTAGTTTTGAGCTTAACTTTTGTTACTCCGGTTTTTTCTAGTGTTCGTTTAAAATCAATAGAGGATGTCGAGTCAATTGATTGGGAAGAGTATGTAGAAGAGAAAAAAGAAGAAGACAAACCATTAAAATTTGAGGATAAGGAGCAAAAGAGAGATTTTGTTAAGCTATATAACAGAATGCAAAAAGCTTTTTTTGGAATAAAGGCCAAGAGGCTGGAAAGTGAGACTTTTACTGGATATGATTACTGCTTAGTCTTGGATTATGTCATGAGGGATAAGTATTTATCAGACGAAAAGAAGGTGCGTTTATTAATAGATGATATAGCTGGATTAAATGATTTATATAATCCCCTTGAAGAAACCTTATCTTCTTTTAGTGTTTGCTCAGAATCTGATGATAGCGATGGATTCAACTGGGTGAGATTTATAGAGGAAGAAGACTCGGATTCATATAAAGAACAGAAAAAACCGATCAATTGGGATCTGTATGTAGAAGATCAGCTGAGAACAAATAAACCTTTAGTATTAGAAGCTGGGAAACAAGAGGAAAGTTTTGCTGAATTGTACAGCGAAACTTTTACAAATTTTTTTGGTATAGAAAGTGTGAAAAAACCAACTGGTCCCTTTACTTCATATGATTACTGCTTGGTTGTTGATTACTTGCTTAGTGATAGTTACCCAGAAAATAATAGCGAAGATAAATACGAAGAGGCATTTTTGTTAATTAATGCTATAGCTGATGCTAATGGTTTATATAATCCACTTAAGTCAGTCCCTGAGTTTATTTCTGAGGCTTCGGCCGCTTTTATTGTTTATTCGGAAGTCTCCGAAGGTAGTGGCGACGAAAAAATTGATTGGGATCAATATGAAAGTGATCAATTAAAAACAGCGGTAGCTTTGAAATTCCAAGATGAAGCGCAAAAGGAAAAATTTACAGACTTGTATAGGGAAATGTGTATGGGGCTTTTCCATATGAAATGTGGAAGAGAAACAATGGACGCTTTCTGCACGTATGATTACTGCTTAGTTTTAGATTATATGATGAGCGAAGCTTATATAAACAGGGCAAGCGATGCTAAATATGAGGCAGCATTTTTATTGATAGACGCCATAGCTAAGCACAATGAGTTATATAATCCACTTGAAGATGTAAATAATTAATGAATGTTTGCATTAAGTTACTTTTATGATTTATAATATATGTTATAGAAGGTTTAGCAATAACTAAAGAGCAAATAGATTAAACTGACTATAAATTTAGAAAGGAGTAGAGATTATGGGACGACAAGTTTCACTTGATTTTACTAGAAATATAGGCATAATGGCACACATAGACGCGGGTAAAACTACCACTACAGAGCGGATTCTATTCTATACCGGAGTGAATCATAAGATTGGTGAAACGCATGACGGAGCGGCGACGATGGACTGGATGGCACAAGAGCAAGAGCGCGGTATAACCATCACATCTGCAGCGACAACATGCTTCTGGAAAGATCACAGGATAAATATCATAGATACGCCGGGTCACGTGGATTTCACTGTAGAGGTAGAAAGATCCTTGAGGGTCTTGGATGGCTCTGTGACGGTACTTTGTGCAAAAGGAGGCGTAGAACCGCAATCTGAGACAGTATGGCGCCAAGCGGATAAGTACGGTGTACCTAGGATGGTCTATGTAAATAAGATGGACATAATGGGTGCAGACTTCTATAATGTAGTAAAAATGATGAAAGACCGCTTGAAGTGCAATGCTGTACCGATCCAGTTACCTATCGGGGCAGAAGATACATTTAAAGGCCTTGTAGATTTAGTAGAAATGAAGGCATATGTTTATTACGATGATTTGGGTAAAGATATTAAAGTGGAAGAAATCCCTGAGGATATGAAGGAGCTTGCCGAAAAATATCACACCGAACTCATCGAGCATGTGGCGGAGCAAGATGATGCACTTTTTGAGAAATATTTGGAGGGGGAACAACTCACCGAAAAAGAAATCAAAGAATGCATAAGGAAAGCTACTTTGGCTAATAAAATGGTACCGGTCACTTGCGGTACGTCATATAGAAACAAAGGGGTACAAAAGCTGCTAGATGCTATAGTGGACTATATGCCAGCACCTACAGACGTCCCTGCTATAAAAGGTATAAACCCTGAAACTAATGAAGAAGTCGAGAAGCATTCCTCAGATGATGAGCCTTTTGCTGCTTTAGCATTTAAGATTGCTACAGATCCATTTGTAGGTAAATTGTGCTTCTTCAGGGTGTATTCCGGTACAGTCAAAGCGGGATCTACTATATATAATTCTACCAAAGATAGCAACGAGCGTCTGGGGAGAATCTTGCAGATGCACGCAAACCATAGGCAAGATATAGATACGGTTTACGCCGGGGATATCGCGGCGGCTGTAGGGCTAAAAAACACTACCACAGGAGATACATTATGCTCAGAAAAAGCTCCTGTCATATTCGAGTCTATGGAATTCCCAGAGCCGGTTATCCGAGTGGCAATAGAGCCTAAGACAAAGGCTGGGCAAGAAAAGATGGGTATAGCTTTGGCAAAATTGGCAGAAGAGGATCCGACATTTAAAGCTTATACAGACGAAGAAACGGGCCAGACCATTATAGCAGGTATGGGTGAATTGCACCTTGAGATTATCGTAGATCGTTTGTTGCGTGAATTTAAGGTAGAAGCTAACGTAGGAAAACCTCAGGTAGCATACAAAGAGACAATACGCAGACCGGCAGATGTAGAAAATAAATATGCAAGGCAGTCAGGTGGGCGCGGACAATACGGTCATGTAAAGATAAAGATCGAGCCTAACCCGACAAAAGGGTACGAATTCATCAATAACATAGTTGGTGGAGCGATACCAAAAGAATACATCCCGGCAGTTGATCAAGGTATACGGGGCGCAATGCTATCGGGTGTTTTGGCTGGATACAACGTAGTAGATGTCAAAGTTACGCTCTATGATGGTTCTTATCACGAAGTCGATTCATCTGAAATGGCATTTAAGATCGCCGGTTCCATGGCGTTTAAGGAAGCTATGAGGAAAGCCGACCCTGTATTACTTGAACCTATCATGAAAGTCTCGGTAATAGTGCCGGAGGAGTACATGGGTGACGTGATAGGGGACTTGAACTCCCGGCGAGGCATGATACAAGGCATGGAAGCTATAGCGGGTGCACAGAGGATAAATGCACATGTTCCGCTATCTGAGATGTTTGGTTACGCTACAGATATGAGGTCCAAAACGCAGGGCAGAGGGCAATATACAATGGAACCGAGCCACTACGCAGAAGTACCGAAATCTGTTTCTGATTCAATTATCTCAGAGAGAACAAAAAAATCGGAATTAATTTTATCAACCCTATTGATTTTTTAAATTTTAGTTGTTAAAATGTAAACATTGGAAAAAATTTTTATGTAACACAGGGAGGAAAATCTCATGGCAAAAGCAAAATTTGAAAGAAGCAAGCCACACGTAAATATAGGTACGATCGGGCATGTTGACCATGGAAAAACCACACTTACTGCAGCTATCACAAAAGTCTTAAATCTAAAAGGAGGCTCTGAGTTTGTTGATTATGCTAACATCGACAAAGCCCCTGAAGAAAGAGAACGCGGTATTACCATCAATACAGCCCACGTAGAGTATCAAACAGATGCGCGTCACTACGCTCATGTGGATTGCCCGGGTCACGCCGACTACGTAAAGAACATGATCACAGGTGCGGCTCAAATGGACGGAGCGATATTGGTCGTATCTGCAGCAGACGGTCCAATGCCTCAAACTAGAGAGCACATACTTTTGGCACGTCAGGTTGGTGTTCCGTATATTGTCGTCTTTATGAACAAAGTAGACCAAGTGGATGATGACGAGCTACTGGACTTAGTAGAAATGGAGATCCGTGAACTCTTAAATGAATATGGATTCCCTGGCGATGAAACTCCAATCATCAAAGGATCCGCCTTAAATGTTTTGGAATCTAGCTCTAAGGATCCATCAGCTCCGGAATACAAGTGTGTACTTGACTTAATGGATGCGATAGATAAATTCGTACCAACTCCGGAGAGAAAGTCAGATCAACCGTTCCTGATGCCGGTAGAAGACGTAATGACTATACCGGGACGTGGGACAGTCGCTACGGGTAGAGTAGAAAGAGGCAGATTGAATACCGGAGAAGAAGTGGAGATCGTTGGCTTGACCGATGAGCGCCGCAAAGTAGTCGTAACAAGTATGGAGATGTTCAGAAAGACGCTTGATTACGCAGAAGCCGGCGACAACGTGGGTGTACTCCTGCGTGGCGTACAGCGCGATGAGATAGAAAGAGGCCAAGTCTTGGCTAAACCAGGTACGATAAATCCACACACTAAGTTTAAAGGGCAAGTTTATGTATTAACGAAAGACGAAGGTGGCCGTCATACACCATTCTTCAATAACTATCGACCACAGTTCTACTTCAGAACTACTGACGTTACAGGGGTCGTAAAGTTGCCGGAAGGTACAGAGATGTGTATGCCAGGTGACAATGTTGTGATGGACGTTGAGCTTATCACTCCAATAGCCATAGAAGAAGGTTTAAGGTTCGCAATCCGTGAAGGCGGACGTACAGTTGGCTCCGGCGTTGTTACAGCTATCAATGGCTAAGCAAACTAATCAAGAAGATCTCAGTAATTATGCTGGGATCTTTTTTTTAGAAAGATTATAGATTCGCATGTAAAATTTTACACTTGATTTATTAATGTAAGTATATTACATTTAAAATAAGCTAATTACAAAACTTATTGCCTAGAGGAGTAGCATAGGAAATGAAAGATCTCAAATTTTTAAAAATACTGTTGGTTGTGTTCTGTACTCCTATTTTATTTGTAGCGGGTTGCTCAGATGCTAAAGATGGCAGCGTAATAGGCGCTAAATCTACAAGCACAGAGAGTACAGAAGAGGAAAAGATAGATTATCAACTAAGAGACCCGGAAGCTGGTGAAGAAATAGCAATAATAAAAACCACGATGGGCGAAATGAAACTACGGTTTTTTCGGGAAGAAGCGCCAAAAGCTTGCGAAAATTTCATAACGCTAGCCAAAGAAGGCTTTTACGACGGTCTTACTTTCCATAGAGTTATAAAAAATTTTATGATTCAGACCGGCGACCCAAACGGGAATGGTACCGGCGGGAAAACCATATGGGGAGATAAATTTGAAGATGAATTCAGTGATCATCTGTTCAACATAACGTATTCTGTAGCGATGGCAAATGCCGGACCTAATACGAATGGCAGCCAATTTTTTATAAATCAAGGTGGCAAAGATAATTTTATAGGATTCGAGAGGTTTAGCCGAGCATTCGAGGTTTATAAGAAAAATCCGAGTGAATTTACTGAAAAATATGGCTCCACTATAGATATGGATAAAATGAATGAAGGGATACAGAAACTTTATAAAGAAAACGGAGGAAACCCATTTTTGGATGGATTCTATAGCACTGCCGGTAGGGGACACACGGTGTTTGCGCAAGTTTTTGAGGGGAAAGACGTTGTAGATAAAATAGCAGATGTAAAAACCGGTGAAAATGATAAGCCTCTTAAAAGTGTAAAAATTGAAAAAGTCATCATAACGAATGACTTATAAAGAGCAAATGTCTAGGCAAAAGATACTCCTGCCCAGCC
>JAFVAZ010000051.1 GCA_017480265.1 Clostridia bacterium | reverse complement strand
TTTTCTGGTTTAGAACATTGGTGTCTACCATTTGTCTACCAAATTACCAAAAAACATGATTTTTTAAGATTTCGATGGTTGACATATTTCCCATTTTTTAGCTTTAAAACCCTTGTGTCAATCGGGATTGTTAGGTTTATTTTAATCTTAATTAATCTTTAATGCATGTAATGGAATAATAGACGGATTTGTTCCTCCAATAACGGCCTCCCTCTTATGTACAAAAGAAAACTTTATTTTGATTCTCTTGCTTAGGCTTTTTAGCTTATTGCGCGAATAAAATCTGTCAACCTTTTTTGACAATTTCACTTGCTAAAATGCTAGACTGTTCCCCTATTGTTTAGGGGATTTTTTATTTTATGGGTCATTTCAGGGTTATGCGTGGCTTGCTGTGGGTTTCTTGACTTTGCCGTAAGTATAATATAAAATTAAAATAATTATGAATCTTGTGGACGTTTAGCTCAGTTGGTAGAGCATTCGCTTGACGTGCGAAGGGTCAGCGGTTCGAGTCCGTTAACGTCCACCATTTAATTGTAAGTTTTATTTGATTTTGCCATTTAATAACTGGGGGATACATATATGAAAACACAGCTGGAAGAGATAAAGGTTTCTGCTCAAGCCGACCTAAATAATGTAAAAACCAAGCAAGATGTAGAAGCTTTCCGCACTAAGTATCTTGGCAAAAAGGGACTTCTGACTTCTATATTGAAACAAATGGGAACGGTATCACCGGAAGAAAGACCGAAGGTGGGACAAATTTCTAACGATGTGAGGGATTTTTTATCACAGAGCATAGATTCGAAAATAACTGAGATTCAAAATGCAGAACTATCTAAAAAATTGCAAGCTGAAAAAATTGACGTCACTCTGCCGGGCAAAAAGCACAGAATAGGCAGATGTCATCCTTCTTCATTGGTATTAGAGGAAATTACCGATATTTTCATCGGGATGGGATTTTCAATAGTAGAAGGGCCGGAAATAGAATCGGATTACTATAATTTTGAAGCTTTGAATCTCCCTAAGGAACATCCCGCAAGAGACGTGCAAGATACCTTCTATATCGACGAAAACACCTTGCTGCGGACGCAGACCTCGTCTGTGCAGATCCGAGTAATGGAGAAGCAAAAACCTCCTATATATATCATCTCTCCTGGGAAAGTATACCGCGCAGATGAGGTAGATGCAACACACTGCCCAGTTTTTCATCAGATAGAAGGCTTGGTGGTAGATAAAGATATAACTTTTTCAGACTTAAAGGGAACTTTGGAGAATTTTTTGAAGAACTTGTACGGAGAAGATATCGTTGTGCGCTTTAGACCGCACCATTTCCCGTATACGGAACCTTCTGCGGAGCTGGATATGCAGTGCTTTTCTTGCAGAGGAAAAGGGTGCAGACTATGCAAGAACGAAGGCTTTATAGAAGTGCTGGGATGCGGTATGGTACACCCGCAAGTATTGCAGAATTGTAATATCGACCCCAATATATATAGCGGATTTGCCTTTGGGATGGGGCTGGAGAGAATCACAATGCGAAAATATAAAATCGATGATCTGCGGCTATTTTATGAAAACGACATCAGATTTTTAAATCAATTTTAATTTGCATCGTTATGTAGAAAGGTGAATTGTTTATGAATTTATCGAGAAAATGGCTGAATGAATTTGTAAACCTAGAAGATATAAGCACAAAAGAACTCTGTAGCCAACTCACGCTGACAGGATCTAAGGTGGAGACTTTTGAGGTAGAAGGCGGCAAGATAGATAATGTAGTTGTCGGTAAGGTTGTGGCGATAGAAAAGCACCCAAACGCCGATAAACTATTAATATGCCAAGTGGATGTGGGGCAAGGAGCGCCTTTGCAAATAGTAACAGGTGCGCAAAATTTAAAAGTTAGCGATATTGTACCGGTCGCCCTGGACGGCTCTACTTTATATGACTCGACTAAAATAAAAAAAGGGAAATTCCGTGGACTGCTTAGCTGCGGGATGCTTTGTTCGCTTAGAGAGGTCGGGTTAACGATAAATGACTTCCCGGAAGCAGTAGAAGACGGCATATTTGTCTTGAATGAGGCCTTGGGCTCACACTACACTTTGGGAGAAAACTTCAAGGAAGCAATAGGATTCAACGACACTAAGATTGAGTTTGAGATCACGCCCAATAGACCAGATTGTATGTCTGTGATTGGTCTTGCTCGAGAAGCCGGCGCTACTTTTGGTAAACCGCTAAAGCAGCATACGCCGGTAGTCAAAGGGGAAAAGAAACTCACAAAAAAGCTCAGTGTAAATGTTGTGGGAAAAAACATCTGCCCATACTATAGCGCTAGGGTTATCGAAAACGTTAAAGTTGCGCATTCCCCAAAGTGGATCAGAGAAAGGCTCAGAGTGATGGGCGTAAAGCCGGTCAATAATATCGTTGACATCACCAACTATGTCATGTTGGAGTATGGTCAGCCTTTGCACGCCTTTGATTTAGACTGTATCTCTGGTGGCCAGATAAATGTCCGCTTGGCTAAGGAGAACGAAAAAATCACGACGCTAGATGGTGCAAGCAGAGATTTAACAGGAAAAGACCTTGTCATAGCAGATGACACTAAGCCTGTGGCCATAGCCGGCGTAATGGGTGGAAAAAATAGCAAGATAATGAAAAACACCACCACCATCGTGCTGGAGAGTGCCAATTTTGCAGGACCAAGCATACGTGCAACGTCTAAAAGATTAAATTTGCGAACAGATTCTTCGGCTTTGTTCGAAAAAGGTCTAGACCCATTTTTGCCTAAAGTAGCTCTAGATAGGGCTTGCGAATTGATAGAGGAGTTGGGAATCGGCGAAGTTACCAACGAAATCTTTGCAGTAGATTCGGTGACTTTTTCACAAACGGTGATTCCTCTGGACTGCAGTTTTATCAATAGCTTTCTGAATATTGATCTATCTAAAGAACAGATGGGAGAAATTTTGAAGAAAATAGGGTGCGAGATTAAGGAGGGAAATATCTATATCCCAAGCTATCGCAGTGATTTAAAATTGATACATGACATAGCGGAAGAAATAGCTAGATTTTACGGATACAACAATATACCTTCTACAGCTTTAAAAACTAGTTCTGTAGGAAAGTTAACCTCAAGGCAAAAATTTGAAAAAAAGATTAAATCAATAATGCTGGCTCAAGGGGCCTCTGAGGTTATGACTTTTACATTTATGAGCCCAAAGACCTTAGATAAATTAATGATACCTGCAGAAAGTAAATCTCGAAATTTCATAAAAATAAAAAATCCCCTGGGGGAAGAAACCAGTGCCATGCGGACTGTTGCCATGGGCTCCATTCTGGAGGTATTATCCAATAACGAAAAGCATAAAAACCAAGATGTGAAGCTTTTTGAAATAGCAAAAGAGTACTTTGAAAAAGAAGGGGACAATTTAGCGGAAGAAAAAAAGAAATTGATCGCTGGCTTCTATAGCGAAGATGTGGATTTCTTCTTTATCAAAGGGATCGTAGAAGAGCTTTTATTAAATTTAAAGATAAAAGACTATGATGTTGAGGCTTTTGAGGGAATTTCTTACTATCATCCGGGCAGGTGCGCAGCTTTCCTAATAAATGGCGATATTATCGGTGTTTTAGGCGAAGTTCACCCAGCGGTCTTAAAAAACTACAGCATAAAGCAACGTGTTTATGCTTTTGAATTTTATATAGATGATTTATTTAAAGCATCTGATTTTGACGTAGAATATACCCCGATACCGAAATATCCCAATGTAGAAAGGGACCTAGCACTGATTTGCAATGTAGATGCCCCGGCTTTGGGCTTGCAAAAGATTATAAAAAAAGCCGCTGGTAGACTCCTTGAAAGCATCCGTATTTTTGATGTTTACATGGGGGAGCAGGTCCCTGATGGAAAAAAGAGTATAGCATTTAATCTTTCTTTCCGGTCCAAAGATAGCACTTTGGCTGATGCTCAGATTAAAAAAATAATGGAAAAGATTATTGCAACCCTTGAGCGAGAAAATATTACTCTGAGGGAACGTAACCCTTTAGATTATCGAATTTAAGATGAGGAATTTACTTTATATGCAAAACAAAATTGATTTGACTTGTGGGGATCTGAGAAAAAAATTAATCATATTTTCTTTCCCTATCTTCCTTTCTTTATTATTAAAGACTTTTTATTAACTTATTGATATGTTGGTTGTAGGATGGTATGTAGGCAGCAATGGCGTAGCCAGCATCTCAAACGTTACTTCCCTCTGGTGGCTGGTGGGAGCTATAGGGACGGGGTTCTCTAGTGCAGCGGCTATATTGATATCTCAATATGAAGGACTAAAAGATAAAGAAAAGCAATTTGAGACTATAAATGCCTTAGGATTTATTATTTTTGTATCTTCTGTGATTATAAGCGTGATCACGGCGCTTTTTTATAGGAATATACTTTTGTTCTTAAATGTACCGCCGGAGGCTATAGAATACGCCAAAGATTACTTGCGGATATTATCTTTTGGCTGGATATTCAATTTTAGTTTTATTTCTATATCCTATGTGATACGTGGATTTGGCAATTCGGTATATCCGTTCATCTTGATGGGAGTATGTGCCGGATTAAATTTGGTATTTGATTTGATCTTTGTGGGTATATGCGATATGGGGCCCGCGGGAGCAGCTATTTCTACTGTTGTGGTAAATTTTTTAAGCTTTTCTCTATCGTTTTTTGTTTTAAAAAAGTTTTACCTGCGTTCATTTAAGTTCAATATTTTCAAAATAAAAATATCCAGCATAAAGCCTTTCTTTAAGCTTGCAGTCCCGCTTATGGCTCAGCTCATTGTTGTCGATTTTTCGTATGTTTTGATCACTAAAATGGCTAATTCCTACGGTATAATCATAGCATCAACTTTGGGGATAGGGATGCAGGTACACAACCTGATAGCGCTACCGTCGCGTGCTTTGAGCAGGGCTCTTACTGTGGGTGCAGGGCAAAATTTTGGCGCAAATAAGATAGAAAATGCAAAGAAAGTTTTGCACATAGGCTTATATTTAAGCATTATAGTCACTACTTTTTTGGCTATAGTTTTTAACATATTTTCTAGGGCGATAATATCTCTTTTTGATACGAATCCGGATGTTATTTTACAGAGTCAATTGTATATGCTGTATTGTTGTTCGCTGGATTGTGTGCTGTACGCTATCAGGAATGTCTATAATCATTTTGCTTCGGGGCTTGGTGATACTAAATTTAGCTGTATAAATTCTTTGGTCGGGCCGGTATTTTTGAGGGTGTTTTTATGCTACATATTATCGCGCAATTTTAACCTTGGTTTTTTGGGGGTTTGCATAGGGATAACTGCCTCCAGTATACTGCCTGTTATTACAGGATTCGTGCATTTTAAATTTAGTAACTGGTGGGAGAAAAAACAGTATAATTAGTTTAGGTTGTAAATATGAAAGAACTAAATCGATATGCACTGATAGAAAGAAAATTCCCCAGAGAGATGCTGCTGCTGGTAGGCAGAGGCTGCAGATGGAGTAAGTGCACTTTTTGCGATTATTACAACGACGTTCATTTGGAGCCGTTCAAGATGAATAAAGAGGTTTTGGCAAAAGTCTCGGGAAGGTTTGGTGTTTTGGATGTGATAAATTCCGGATCTTGCTTCGAGCTAGATGCCGAGACTCTAGCCCTAATAAAAAAGACAGCAAAAGAGAAACACATACACACCATTTGGTTTGAGTGCCATTGGATGTATCGGGATAGCTTAGAAGAAATGAGAGGTTTTTTTGATAATATCGAGGTGAAATTTAGGCTAGGTGTAGAAACTTTTAACCATAAACTCAGGCGTAAATGGAATAAAGGAATCCCGAAAGAAGCAAGCGTCAAAGAGATTGCAAGAAAATTCGACGGGATATGTTTATTGATAGGCATAAAAGGGCAGACCAAACATACAGTGCGCAGAGATATCAAATATAGCAAAAGATACTTTGAATATTTTAGCGTAAATGTTTTTAATAAAAACTCTACAGATACAAAAATAGATGAAAAATTGATAAGCTGGTTCAAAGATAAAATACACCCTAAACTAAAAAAATGCAAAAACGTTGAGATTCTGATAAAAAATACGGATTTAGGCTTGGGCTAAATTAACAAAAAATATGAAAAATTGGTATTTATAGGTATTGATTTTCTCTTCTAGCCATATTATAATATAATAAAACAAATAGTCCAGATGATTTTTGTGCTTTTATATTTTGAGGAGGTATTTATGGGAAGAGGATTATTTGGGATCTTAGGGCCGCCTATGATAGGACCTTCTAGCTCTCATACAGCTGGAGCTGCTAGGATTGGTCTCATGTGCAGGTCTATAGTGCAAGCGGATATAGCGGAGGTTACTTTTTTTCTGCATGGGTCTTTCGCCAATACATACAAAGGGCACGGGACGGATAGAGCGTTGGTAGGCGGTTTGATGGGCATGCAGCCAGATGATGAAAGGATTATTCGCTCTTTAGATGTAGCTAAAAAAGAGAAGATTAAAATTAATTTCGTAAAGACTGACCTGGGCAACGTGCACCCCAATACGGTAGAAGCTGTGATAACAAGTAAAAATGGAGAAACTGCAAGCATAGTAGCGTCTTCTATTGGAGGAGGAGAGATTAATTTAGTCTCTATCAATGGCTTTCATGCAGATCTTTCCGGTAATTATAATGCAATAATAGTTAGGCATAAGGATAAGGTTGGGATGATAAGTAAGATTACAAATATGTTTGAAAAAAATAATATAAACATAGTTTCGCTTTCTAATAACAGAGAAAAAAAGGGCCAGACTGCCATTACCATTATAGAGATGGATGGAGAGCTCAGCCCCAATATGTTGACAGATATCTCTAAAACAGCGGACATTTATTCTGTTTCAAATATTAATAAAATATAGGAGTATGCTTATGTATAGTAATGCAAATGAGTTAAAAGATTTATGCGACCGATCTGGCAAAAAGATCTGGCAAGTAGCCATAGAAGTAGAATCTGAATATAATGAAACAACTATAGATGAGATCCGCCAAAAGATTAAAGAAAATATAGATATTATGCGGCAAGCCTGCAATAAAACTTTGAAGAAAGAAATCCCTTCCATTAGTGGGCTAACCTCCGGCATGGCAAAAAAAATATTTTCTTATATGGGAAAGGATAATGCTATTTTCTCAAAGGAAATATTAAAAAGCGTAGCTTACTCGTTATCTTGCTTTGAAGTAAACACATCCATGGGCAAAATAGTGGCAGCGCCTACTGCAGGATCATGTGGGATTTTGCCCGGATGCCTTTTTATGCTTGCTGAAAAGATAAACGCTGTTGATGACGACCTGATTAATGCTTTTATCACAGCTGCTGCAATAGGCACGATTATAGAGAAGAACGCTACGCTTTCTGGGGCAGAAGGTGGTTGCCAGGCAGAGTGCGGGAGTGCTTCTGCGATGGCTGCAGCTGCCATGACGGAGATGCTTGGCGGGAGCGTAGAGCAATGTCTACATGCTGGCTCTATGGCTATTACAAACGTCATGGGGCAAATCTGTGACCCCATCGCGGGCTTGGTGGAGATACCTTGCGCCAAGAGAAATGCAATAGGTGTTGTAAACGCGATCTTATGTGCAGATATGGCCCTTGCCGGCATAGAATGTTTTGTACCATTTGATGAAGTCATTGTAGCTATGTATGAAGTCGGGAAAGCTTTGCCGGCCACACTCAGAGAGACCGGCATCGGCGGGCTAGCAGGGACGCCCACAGGGGTGGCTGCCAGGAGGAAGATATTCGGTGAGTAGCTCAACACAACAAAGGCTATGCTGAATTTCTTGCACAAGTAGAAGACCGAAGGCTATAGGAAGAAATGCTAATAAACAGTACGTTTTATTTCATGCTACAGAATAGGCGATGTATTGTATTTTGGGGTTGCAAAAAATTCTTGGTTTTGTTATAATGTATAGTCAATATGAAGATCACATGAACTAATTTCGCTATGAGAAATATGTAAATTTGAAATCTTAAAAATAAACGCAAAAAGGAGTACTTTTATGGATAAGCTGGATCTAGGTGTTTTATTTGGGGGGGCATCTACAGAACACGAAGTTTCTAGGAGATCTTGTTTTTCAATACTCGAAAAACTGGACAATGAAAAATATAACATACGTTTGCTAGGAATCACAAAAAAGGGAGAATGGTACCTATATACAGGCGACTACCAAAATATCTCTACTGACGCGTGGGAAAAGGATGTGCAAAATAAAAAGCGAGCATTTATCTCCCCCAGTACGGAGAAAAAGGGGATAATAATTTTAAACGAGGATCAATCTTATAGTCACTTAAACCTAGATGTGATTTTCCCGGTATTTCACGGGCGCAATGGCGAAGATGGAACCATGCAAGGGCTTTTTGAGCTCGCTCAGATCCCTTACGTGGGTTGCGATGTCTTGTCGTCTTGCTGCTGCATGGACAAAATCTTCACAAATATCATATTAACTCAAGCTGGGATAAAAAAGGCAAAGTTCGCTTTTTTGGATTCTTTCGACTTTGATAATGATGAAAAAACCTGCCTAGATTACATAGAAAAGGAGATATCTAGCTACCCTATGTTCGTCAAGCCTTCAAATTCAGGGTCATCCGTAGGGGTTAGCAAAGTAAAAAATATAGATGAACTAAAAGCAGCAATAATCTTAGCAAAAAGATATGATAGTAGAATATTGATAGAAGAAAATATAGTTGGGCAAGAAGTAGAGTGTGCCGTTTTGGGGAATCACAAGACTATAGCTTCGATCATAGGGGAGATCGCTCCGGCAAACGATTTTTATGACTACGAGGCAAAATATGTGAGCGATTCCGGCCTCTATATCCCTGCGCATATTTCTGATGAGACCTCTGAAAAGATCCGTAAAATAGCCCAAAAGGCATATACTGTGATGGGATGCAAAGGCTTAGCCAGAGTGGACTTTTTTGTAGAGAAAGGTAGCAACGAGGTTTTATTGAATGAAATCAACACTATGCCGGGCTTTACATCTATCAGTATGTACCCAAAGCTTATGGAGCAAATAGGGATCGGATATTCTGATCTACTGGATAAGTTGATAGCTTTAGCAGTAGAAAGGTTTAAAGAGAATGAACGATAAGGCTATTGGCATTTTTGATTCCGGATTAGGCGGCTTAACAACGGTAAAAGAGATGGCGAAGATCTTGCCGGGAGAAGATATCATATATTTTGGGGATACACTCAGAGTCCCATATGGCAATAGAAGCAGAGAAACTATAATAAAATACGCAATGGACGATGTTAAGTTTTTATTGAAGCAAGATGTAAAGATGATAATAGCAGCTTGCGGAACAGTGAGCTCTGTGGCTACCGGGCTGGGTTTAGATATAAAGATCCCATTCACAGGAGTAGTAGAGCCAACCGCAATGGCTGCATATTTGTCTACGAAGAACAAAAGAATAGGTGTGATAGGCACCACTGCTACCATCAAAACAAATTCGTATAAAAAGGAAATAAAGCGCCTAGACCCAGAGATAGAAGTCATAGAGAAAGATTGTCCGCTATTTGTACCTTTAGTAGAGAATGGATTCATAGGGAACGACACTATAACAACGCTAGTTGCAGAAAAATATTTGCTGCCGATAAAAAATAGCAATGTGGATACACTAATTTTGGGTTGTACGCATTATCCTATCATCCAGCCGATTATAGAGAGAATCATGGGGCGAGGAGTTGCGATTATAGATTCTGGGAAAGCAACGGCAAAATTTGCAGCAAAGAAACTCAAGGAACTGAACCTCTTAAATAAAAAAGGGAAAAAAGGGATCCATTCATTCTTTGTAAGTGATTCTATTGAATCTTTCTCCAAAACTGCGGATATCTTTCTGGGCGAAGAGTCTCGCTGCTTTGTTAAGAAGGTTGATATATAGATATTTAAAGCCCACAACTCGCAAGGTAATGAATAAAGAAAAAAGGAGAAAGCAAGGAATGTCTAAAATAGTCAATGAAACCGCCGAGAAAATAAAAAAAATAATATATACGGCTATATCAAAAGCTATAGATGAAAAATTATTGCTAAAAGGAGAGATAAGCCAGTTTATAGTGGAGATACCGGCAGATAATGCGCATGGGAATTTTTCCAGTAATGTAGCGATGACGTGCGCTAAGAATTTTAAGATAGCACCAAGAAATTTAGCTCAGATTGTAATTGATAAGATGGATTTAAATGGAGCGGCGATCGCAAAAGCAGAAGTTGCAGGTCCCGGATTTATAAACTTCTTTTTGTCAGAGGCATTTTTTGCAGAAGTTGTGAATGATATATTGACGAGTGAGGAAGATTACGGTAAATCTGACTATGGAGAAAACAAAAAGGTAATGGTAGAGTTTGTCTCCGCAAACCCCACAGGCCCCATGCATATAGGGAACGCTAGAGGTGGAGCTTTGGGGGATTGCCTAGCAAGTGTATTGGAGGCAGCCGGATTTGATGTATTCAGGGAGTTTTATATAAACGATGCAGGGAACCAGATCGATAAATTTGCTTTATCTTTGGATGTAAGGTATCAGCAGATATTTAAAGGCGAAGATACCGTACCTTTGCCAGAAGACAGCTATCATGGCGAAGATATCGCAGCTTTAGCTAGAGATTTTGCAGACAGCTACGGTGAGGGATTTCTGGAAAAGAGTGAATCCGAAAGAAGAAAAGCCTTAGTGGAGTTTGCGCTACCGCGGAATATAAAAAAAATGCAAGTAGACCTTGAGAAATATCGCATAACGTATGATAATTGGTTCCATGAAAGCGATTTACATAAAGATGGCGAAGTCGATGATATTATCGAGTTATTTAAAGCACGAGGTTTAACTTATGAAAAGGAAGGGGCGCTTTGGTATAAAGCAACGGAACTGGGGCTAGAGAAAGACGAGGTCTTAGTAAGGAAAAACGGCACTCCTACTTATTTTGCCTCTGATATAGCTTATCATTATAATAAATTCGTTAAAAGAAAATTCGATTTGTGTATAGATCTGCTGGGGGCGGACCACCACGGCCATGTAGCCAGGCTAAAGAAAACAATGCGAGCTATAGGTATAGACGAAGAAAGACTGGATATATTGCTTTTCCAGTTAGTTAGGCTCATACAAGACGGTAAAGTAGTCAAGATGAGCAAGCGTACCGGCAAAGCTATACAGTTAGCGGACTTGCTGGATGAAGTGCCTATTGACTCCGTAAGGTTTATTTTTAATATGAGAGAGGCAAACTCTCAGATGGATTTTGATTTAGATCTAGCCAAGAAGAGAGATTCGCAGAACCCAGTCTATTATGTACAATATGCCCATGCTAGGATTTGCAGTATCTTAAAGTTGTATAAAGAGAAATATGCATCGTGCAAATGGCAAGTCCCACCGGAGTTTTTCAAAGTTGCTATGCCGGTGGAAAAAGATTTGATATGGCAACTATCTCTGTATACGAGTGAAATTATAGCTTCTGCTAAAAATTACGATCCGGCTAGGATCACCAGATACGTCGTAGATCTAGCGGCTCTTTTCCATAAATTTTACAACTCGTGCAAGATTTTGTGTGAAGATGAAGCCCTAATGGTTCCCAGAGTTTTACTTTGTAAATGCACGAAAATAGTTATAAAAAATGTGCTGGATATGTTTAAGATAAGTTCTCCGGAAGAAATGTAAGCGGTTCCTATGTATATGAAAATCCCACGATATCACTTCAGATCGTGGGATTTATATGGCTTTATTATTAGATAAATTCCCTAGTTAAAGAATTCGGGGGGACTAAGTCCTTTTTTATCTCATTGAATTTCTCCAGGCTTTTTATAAATTTTGCGAAATTAGCTTTGATTTCAGGTGGTAGATCTTCAAATAACTCCAGCGTTTCTTTTTTCATTACGCAGACTTCAAATTCATGCAAAGTATCCACCCGGATATGGGCATAGCGCCTGAGAGGCCTTATATATAGCCTTTCTCCACGTAAGATATTTTCCCACATCTTCAGAGTTTTTAAAGATAGCGTCTGCCTATATATATAATCCCTGAGTACTCTGCGGGATAGGCGGACAAATTTAGGCGAGAAAAACATCTTTCCCTTATGCGTGATTCCGGAGTCAATATCTACATATATTCTAACGATATCTTTAGGCCGTATTCCTTTGGTCAAAATAGGGTTTATCGCGTGCAATCCTTCAGCCAAGACGATTCCATTTTTCGGATTCTTTAGATACTCCTTTTCCTTTTTTGGTTGCATCAAAGCAAAATCATACGTCGGGATAATGCACTCCCCGGTATGTATGAGGTCGATCAGGCTTTTTCTTATCCCTTCTATATCTAACCCTTCTATTGCTTCAAAGTCCCTAGAACCATCTTCTAAGATTGGTACATGGTCAAAACCCAGGTAAAAATTATCAAAAGGGAAAACTTCTGCCAATACACCTTTTTGCTTTAATCTTTCTAATATTATCTTCGAAAATGTAGTTTTGCCACTGGATGACGGTCCGGAAACCAGAACGAGTTTGCAGCCTTTTTTCTCTACCAATATATAATTTATAACCTTTTCTATCATTGAGTTGAATCTACTCTCTACGGAATTTATCAAATATTGTGGGTCTGATTTTGCCATTTTGTTTATCTCTTCCAACGTCCACCGTTTTTTTAAATCTTGTCCATAAAGGTTATTATTCACCGTTATCAATCCTCCTTCGTAAAAATAACCTCGCCTTTTGTTTTTTAATTTATGCTTCGCAATTTATTTTAATGTAAAAACTATGGGAATTATAGCTTCTACATTTCAAGCTTAAAGAACGGATTATTAGCTTTTTCGTATTGCAAGCTAGTTTTCTCTCCATGTCCTGGATATATGGTATAATCTTTTGTAAAGTTTTTGAGTCTTTTCAAAGATTCCATCATATCTTTTTCGCTGCCGGTAGCCAGATCTGTCCTACCGATGCAATCTTTCATTATAGTATCACCGGAGAATATGTCCCCCTCTACCAAAAAGCAAGCACTACCTTTCGTGTGTCCGGGCGTCGCAAGCATCCTTACTAGGTTCTCCCCTAAATAAAATTCATCGTTATTATCCAAAGGCATCTCTACTTCAAATTTATCTATCCCACTAGTATATCGTTTAGATAGATTTATTTCTTCATCATTTATCATAGGCAGCTCTGCGCTATTGGCGACTACTTTAGCTTTAGTTAGTTTTTTATATCTTGCCACTTTTCTTATATGATCAAAGTGACCATGAGTCAAGACTATATACTTTACTTTGCCAGGACCTATTTCATTGATTTTTTTATCTAAGTCACGAGATATCCCACCAGGGTCAATTATTAAGGAATCCTGCGTTTTGCTATCCGTCAGCAAATAGCAGTTTGTTATCAAAGGTCCTACATGGTAGCAGTTTATGGTTATCAAAAGTCCGTCACCTCTCCTAGCATTATATGTTCTTGGTCAAATCCTTGAAACAGAAAGGATATTTTCCATATTCAAAAGCTTAGCAATGATCAAATCCAAATGTTCCTTATTTTTTACTGTAATTATAACGTCAATTATGGCCTTCCCATTTTTGATCTTCTTCGTAAAAAGAGAATGAATCTGTATATTTAATTTTGAAAACTGCGAAGTTACTTTAGCTAATATATCCAAGTAGTCTATGACCATTATTCTGATGTTCGCTTTGAATTCATTTCTTTCATCTTGGAGCCAGTTAACACTGATCCACCTTTTGTTGCTTTTCAGATCGCTTGCACTTTTGGGGACATTTGTACAAGAGCTTTTATGTACAGAAACTCCGCTCCCCCTTGTTATAAATCCTATGATGTCGTCTCCGGGGATAGGATTGCAGCACTTTGAAAAATGCACGGAACAATTATCGATATTCTCCACTATGACGCCACTTCTATTGTCTTTTGATTTTGGAGGTAAAGTTTTCTCACTTGCAGCTTTAGGAGTACGTTGTAGATCCTTTGCAAATATTTTTTTGATCCTTGGTGCCACACGCATCATAGAGATGCCACCGTAACCTAGAGCTTCAAATAATTTACCGGCAGATGTATATTTTAGGCTGGCACTTACTTTATCGGCAATCTTTTGCAGCTCTTCCAAAGATAAGGCGGAGTCAAATTTTCTGCATGCCCTTTCAAAGATGCTCTTGCCCACCAAGATATTTTCTTCTCTTTTTTCCTTTTTAAACCATTGTCTTATTTTATTGCGAGCTTCACTGGTTTTC
>JAFVAZ010000050.1 GCA_017480265.1 Clostridia bacterium | reverse complement strand
ATATCTAAGCGGAACTCTTTTCGCTTGTAATCAAAATGGTTAGCAATCTCCTTAATAGGAACGCCCGTAGCATGGCAAACTTTGGTGCGGTATATATCTATGTAGGCACTGGCGATCAAGCTCACGATGGCGATAGGTTCTTCTTTTTTATCTAGTAAGATATTTAGAATCCCTAAAGCTTTCTTTAAATTCTTCTGAGATATAGCCTTAGATAAATCGAAAATATTAGCCTCTAGCTTTTTGCTTGCCACTTGGTCGATATCTTCGCTTAAGATTTTTTCTGCTGTAGAAAAGGCCACCAACTTTTCTAGCTCATTTTTCAAATCCAGCAAATTCTCTCCGCAAAAGTCTATCAACTTATATGCATTGGCTTGAGATAGCTCTTTATCCGCTTTTTCTGCCAGTTTGATCAGATACTTAGCTAAATCGGACTTTGAAAGCTTTGTAAACTCTACAAAGGATCCTATATTCTCTAAAGATTTGAGGAAAGCCTTAAGCTTTGACGATTTCTTCATATCAACCTCAAGTGTCATATGGCTAAAAATAAGAACCGTTTGTGCGGGTATATTTGCGATGATTTCTTTTAAACGTTTGATCTCTTCACTACTGAGGCTATCTATATCTAAGTCTTGCACCAGGATGCATTTATTAGGACTCAAAAACGGCACCGTCTCTATGGCGTCCTCTAGCTCTCTTAAGTTTAATTCTTCGGAGTTGAAGGCTTTAAAGTTAAAGTCGTTGATATTGCTGCATAAAATACTTGATATAAGATTTTGGGTGTACTGCTTTATCAGGTATTTTTCTTGGCCAAAAAGAAAGTAAAATCCACCGAAAGAACTATTTGAGATTTGCTTTTTTAAGTCACTCACAGAAATATGTGCCATACTACATCCTCCTTACAGATACTTTATTTTGGTCTAAAAAATCTATGCACAAAGCTCCCATGCCAGCTGTAGCCAGTGGGATCTTTTCACTTTGTGCTATTTTCTTCATATTCACATTCACTACGTTGGAGCTATTTGCCATTATAGCGTATTTGGCATCTATGGAGTTTAAATTCTCCGGGATCTTCCCTTCTATCAAGAAATGGCAGGACCTATATTGTTCCGGTAGATAGGCGGCATTTACGCGGGAAGGGCACACTAAAATATTCACATCGTTTACTGTAAGGTACAAGAAGCCTTGCTCATCAGTATTTATAGCGGTTATCTTGACATTATCCCAAAGCTCCATGCTAGATCTCTCGTTGTAATACTTTGCTTTATTGTTATCTGCGATCCTACGCGAGAGTTTATCGTCTATGTCATCTCTATCCGGCAAGATCACATAATCTATCGGATACTCATCAAGCAACCTTTGCGCATAAAGTGCTGTAGCATCGCTAAAGTCGGTGAGTAAAATGAAGGTTATTTTATTTACATTCAGTAAATCTAAGGCATTAATTAACTTATTGTATTTTATTTCATCCCCTCCGCAAGATAATATAGCTGCTTGATTATTTCTCGTCAGTATCAAAGAGCACCCGTCTCCTGTATCGGCCATAACTAGCTTGGTCGTGTCTTGGTTGCAAATCTGAAACGATAAAACTCCAGTAAATAGGATTATGCTCGAGAGTATGGCCACGATTTTGACTAGCTTTAATCTTTTGCTCAATATCAAAGCAGCAACCAGCAAGATTATCGTGCCAGCCATCCAGATCAATAAGAATGGCTGTGCTGTGGAAACAGATGCAAACGGACACTTGGCTAGCCATCTGGCGAGCCACAGCATGTAGCTAATCAGCCACTCGCAGATAATAACGAAAGGCATGACGATAAATTTAAATAAAGGAATGAGGTTAAGCGCAGAGATGAAAAGCAAAAGTACAACTAAATATGTAGCAAGGGGAGTAATTAAAACGTTTGATAAGATTGATACCAAAGAGATTTTTTGAAAATATAGCATGCTTATGGGCAAAGTGAAAATAGTAGCGCTCAAAGTAACGGCAATGGCAGAGGCAAGGCTATACAATACCTTTTTTAGCCACTTTTTCTTAGTAGAGATGTACTTTTCTGCAGTGCAGAATATACGCGCCGTGAGCTTTGGTCTTAAGATTATTATCCCTAAAGTAGCGGAAACCGACAACAAAAAGCCAATATCTCCCCCTGCAGCAGGGTTAAATAAAGCAATGGCCAAAGTGGCAAAGCCTAAAGAGTTAAGCGAATCTGATTGCAAAGCGAAAAACCTGCCAACCTTAAAGAGGATGATCATAATGCTTGCCCTAACTACACTAGCTGGAAAGCACGTGATGCACATAAAAAGGAGCACTCCTAGGCAAGAGAGTAACTCCGCTCGTTTTCGGGAAAATTTGAGATGCAAAAAAAGCAGCGTGAAAAATTCTGCAATGACCGCTGTATGTAACCCTGAAACTGCCAAGACATGAGAACATCCTATATCTCTAAAATTAGATTTAGCCTCATCGTCCAGCCAGTGCCGCTCGCCCAGGAGCATAGCATTCGCAATGCCATAGTGATCTTTGAGCAACAATGACCTTAGCGAAGAGCACAGCGCCTCTTTTGCCTTTAAGCAATAATAATAAAATGGTTTGCTGTTGCCAGCCTCTTCGGTGTACTCTTCAAAATCAAACAGATAAGCAAAGACGTGGATTCCTTTGGCAGCGTAGTAATTTCGAGATGAAAACCCTAAGTCATTCTCCGGCAGATAAAGGTGCACTTTTCCGCTGATTTTATCATATACGTCAAGGTCCAGGGCTTTATTGGTAGAAAGGCGGATTTTCACACTCTGCGGGATATCCTCCAGCCCGGTGATTTCTATTTTCTCTGTTTTGATGGTATAGTAATATTTATTGTAGGACCGATAAGGCAATTCACATACGACACCTTTTATGAAAGCATCGTTATCATCAAGTGGCTCAAGGGGTCTCACGAGAAAATTATTATGCAAACAGTATATACTAAATGTAAATAACGCTATAAAAAATACTACAGGTATAGATTTTGTTCTCCGGATTTTTTTAAATATTAACGAAATGACAAAAAGCAGCGCAGCCGCTGCTATAAGGGCATACAAGGTAAATGTTGAACAAAAAATGGCAACGATCAGGGAAATCAAATAAGTAAACCCTATCAAACAAAAAGGTCGTTTCATTAAATGTATTCCTCTCTTTTTCGCAAAGTTGTAGCGCGTGCTTTATAGCGGCTCCCAGTTTAACCTTTTGCCACCCAGAAGATGGAAATGAATATGTGGCACGCTCTGCCCCCCGTCTTCTCCGCAATTATTTATAATTCTGTACCCGTTTAGGTTTAACTTTTCCGCTAATTTTGAAGCAACAAGAAAAATATCCCCAACGATCTGAGAACTCGCAGCATCTAGATAATCTGCTGATGCGATATGCATCTTTGGTACTATAAGTATATGTACCGGCGCGATGGGGTTTAGATCTTGAAACGCCAGCACTTTCGAATCCTCATATGCTTTTGTCGATTTAATTTCTCCTGCAATGATTTTGCAAAATAAACAGTTCATTTTCAACTCTCCTTATTTTGTTAGCAATTAGTTTGTTATGCCTATTTGACTGAGCCTTTTAAAACTTCTGGGATCTTGCTTAAAGCTAGGTCAATCTTGCCAATTTCTTTGATGCCTGCCATGGCGAAGTCTGCCTTGCCGCCACCTTTTCCTCCTGTGAATGCTACTATCTTTTTTACTATATCGCCCGCATTGAAGCCCTTTTTTAGCGCATCTGATCCCACACAAGCAGCCGCTACAGCCTTATCTGCATCTACCGCCACTAGGAGCAAAACAAAGTCCGCTAGTTTCCCCTTGATGATATCGCAGATAGCCTTAAGTTTTTCTGCAGAAGTATCTTCTAGTTTTTTAGCTATTATTTTAGTATTGGCAATTTCGTAAGTATCTTCCAAGAGGGCATTTGCTTGGGCTCTGGCTTCGTTAGTGTTTAGTTTTTCTATTATGCCATCTTTTTCTTTCAGAGTTTTCATCAACCTGGAGCATACAGAAGGAAGCTCGCTGATATTTTGCGCTTGCAAAATACTTGAGCATAATGCTATAGTTTCGCTTTTTTCATTTAGTAGTTCCAAAAGATTCTGCCCTGTGACTGCCTCTATCCTCCGGACTCCGGATGCCACAGAATTTTCTGAAATGATCTTAAAAAGACCGATCTGCCCGGAATTTGATACGTGCGTACCACCACAGAGCTCTACCGAAAAATCGTCGAACTGAACTACCCGTACTTTTTCGCCGTATTTTTCGCCAAATAGCGCCATTGCACCTATTTTTTTTGCCTGATCTATACTCATCTCTTTGATCTCACAGTTTATTGCAGATAAAATTTGTTTATTCACCAAATTTTCGACGGCACTTATATCCTTGGGGGATAATGCGGAAAAATGCGTGAAATCAAAGCGCACTATTTTTTCACTCACCAGCTGACCAGCCTGCTGCACATGGTTCCCAAAGACTTTCCTCAAAGCAGCTTGGAGCAAATGTGCTGCAGAATGGTTCCTCGTCACAGCTTGTCTGAAGTTTTCGTCGACTTCAACGGAAACGACATCTTGAGAAGACAAAGAGCCGCTTAAAATTTTGACTTTATGAAAAAACACCCCTCCGGCATTTTTTGTTGTGTCCAAGATCTTGGCCTGACAACCATCGCTCCTTAAAGTACCAATATCGCCAACCTGCCCGCCACTTTGCGCATAGCATGGAGTTTTATCAAGCACCAGCAAGACGTTCTCCCCAGCTGCAGCTTGCTTTATCGGCTCTTTTTTATTATTAAAAATGCGGATAACCTTAGAGCGACTTTGCAGAGATTCATACCCCGAAAAGATAGTGGGCGGTACGGCTTTTTCAGTGGTGCTGTCAAGTTTCCATGCATCAAAGTGGGTACTCTGTCTGGCGCTTCTGGCGCGTTCTTTTTGAGATTCCAGCAATTCCTTAAATCTACCCTCATCTACGGTCATGCTTTTTTCTGCTAAGATTTCTTTAGTTAGGTCAAGAGGGAATCCATATGTGTCATATAGTTTGAAGGCATCTTCTCCGGTCAAGGTTTTCCCGTTAGCTTTAGATATAAAATCATGGAGCAAGATTAAACCTTGATCTATAGTTTTAGCAAAGTTTTCTTCCTCCACTTTTATGATCATCTTTATGTATTCGCACTTTTCAGATAATACGGGATAAATATCTTTGTTTTCATCTAT
>JAFVAZ010000049.1 GCA_017480265.1 Clostridia bacterium | reverse complement strand
TTATAAAGATGAGAAGATTGCTCAAGGCAGGGAGAAAGTAAAGGAGCAGTTTAAACTCAATCCTAAACTTTCTCATGAAATCGAGGAACTAGTCCGCCAAAACGTAGATAAACTCTATGGCAAAGCTGCCATAGCTATGGCAGCCAAGGCTATGGTCAAGCCAATAGAGGTAGAAGTTGCTGATTCGCAAGCAGATGGGAGTTCCGCTACTAAAGCGAACATAGACATTATGGTAGAAGATTGATGCTGGTCACAAAAATAGAAAAAGGCAAGCAGCATCTAAGTAATATTTATATAGAAGGAGAGCTCTTTGCCAGCGTAGATGTAGATGTTTTGGCTCTTTACAATCTTGCAGAAGGGGTAAATATAGAAAAAGAGCAGCTGGAAGAACTTATAGAAAAATCAAACGACCATCGAGCTTATAATAAAGCAATTTATTTTTTGGGCTTCAGGGACTACTCAACTAAGGATCTACGGGACAAATTAAAGTTAACTTTCCCGCCAGAGAACATTGATAAGGCTATAGAAAAGCTAGAGAAATTTAAGCTCATTGATGACAATAAATTTGCTGAAAAATGTGCCCGAACCCTTCTATTTGAAAAGCGCTTTTCTAAAAAAAAAGTAAAACTGGAATTAGTGCAAAAAGGTATAGAAAAAGAGTTCGCTTCTTCTGTTGTAGATTCCTTATGCTTTGACCTTGATGAGCAAGATCAGATTAGGTTTTTGATATCGAAGAAGTATAAAAACGCTTATACCGACGAAAAGACGAAACGAAGAGCGATCGCGTTCTTGCAGCGTTATGGTTATAGTCTAGAAGATATATTTTCTGTCCTTAAAGAAGAATAGAGCTACGCTAGCGAGAAAAATATAATAATACGGTCAGCTTTAGCCTTATTTTTCTTGGGCAGGCTGCCTTTTTACCTTAACCTGGGCAGATTTATAAATGCAATTTTCCGGGATAAATCCTCGCACGCTTTGCAAAGGATAGATCACACTGTTTTTTCCTACAATAGTCCCAGGGTTCAGTACAGTATTGCAACCGATTTCTACATTATCAGCGATTATGGCACCAAATTTTTTGAGGTTAGTAGCGATTTTTTCTTCACCAAAAGATACAGAAACCTCCCCGTGAGTAGATTTTACATTTGATGTGATAGCACCAGCGCCAAGGTGCGCTTTATATCCTAAAATGGAATCTCCCACATAGTTATAGTGCGGGACCTGCACATTATTAAACAAAATTGTATTTTTGAGTTCCGTCGAATTCCCAACAACAGCATTTTTGCCTATGATTGCATTTTTCCTTATAAATGCGCAGTGACGAACGTCTGCTTTCTCGTCTATTATGAGGGGACCGGATAAACTGGCGCTTTTAGAAATTTGAGCACTTTTTGCGATCCATATGTCTTGACCGCATTTATAAAATTTCTCCTCCGATAAAGTGGGACCCAAGTGCATAATGAAACTTTCAATTTCACTCAGAACTTCCCAAGGGAAATTTATAGATTCGAAAATTTTATTCGCTATTGTCTCAGTCAGATCAAGCAATTTATCAACTGCCAGCAATTCTTTATTCATAATTTAAGTCTATCCTTTCTGATTAGCAATTACATTATAACAATTGTTGCTTTTTATTTCAAACCATTTATATTTTGAAATCGTTCTCTCAGTATTTAAAGACATTTCATATTATCAAAAAAATTCTAATTAAATCGAAATCTCCCATGGCAGATTTTATCTTTACCATAGGAGATATTTTATCATAATCAGTCTTATCTAATTTTCACATTACTCTTGAGTAGATTAGCAGCAACCGTTGTTGTTATCGCCGCCACAGCAACAGCAAATTAAAAGGATGAGTATTATGATCCAAGTACAGTTTCCATTACCAAAACCATTGTTACACATGCGTAAATTCCTCCTTTTTAATTAATACATTACATTATACGATTTTTAAAGACCAAACGTTACACTTAGATGGAAGCTGAAAAAATGTGAAATATAGATATAGTGAGAATAATAGAGAAAACATGAAAAATATAAATGAAATGCAACAAACCATAGGCTAAACTGACCTTACCTGACCTTGAAATAATTTTGAATGAGGAATATAATTATATTAAAGGTCAAAGTAAGTCAAAGTCAAATTTAAAAGAGGAGGTGGTTTTGTGAGAATATGTGATGCTGTAGCCAATTATATAATGGAGCTTTTAGAAGAGAGTGATGGCTATGCAGAAATCCAAAGGAATGAACTTGCGAACCTAATAGGTTGCGTGCCTAGCCAGATAAATTATGTAATAACTTCGCGGTTTACGCCGGAACAAGGATATATAGTAGAAAGCAGAAGAGGTGGAGGCGGATATATAAAGATAATAAGGAAAAAAATCAGTAAAAGTTCTGCCATAATGCACATAATTAATTCTATAGGAGAAAGGATAGATAACGTCACATGCAAAATAATGACTCAAAATTTAGCAGAGAGGGGTATTATTTCTTTCGACTCAGCAAAACTAATCTTATGTGCTGTTTCGGATAGAGTCTATGTAAGTGTCCCAGCTGAGATACGAGATTCCCTGAGAGCAGCTTTATTTAAAAATTTACTCTTGACGCAATTATAGTGACTTAATAACTACAAAAATATAGAAAGAAGGAAAATACAATGTTATGTCAATCTTGTGGAGAAAATATGGCAAATACACATATTAAGAGGGTGATCAATGGAGAAGTAAAAGAATATATGCTTTGTGAAGAATGCGCTAAAAAAATGGGATACGGAAAATTATGGAGTGACTTTAGCTTAGATTTTGATAATTTTTTAGGTAGCTTCTTTACAGAAAATATCCCGCATAGGTTAAGCTACGATACTTTAAGATGTAAAAATTGCGGATCATCGTTTGAAGATATATCAAATACCGGGAAAGTAGGATGCGCCAAATGTTACACAGTTTTTTATGATCAACTGGTCCCGTCTATAAAGAGGATACATGGTAACACAAAGCATGTGGGGAAAATGGCTGCTAATGTAGGCAAAGAGAAAAAAGTTGAAAATGAATTGCAAGATTTAAATATACAACTAAAAAAGGCAATAGAAAAGCAAGAATTTGAAAAAGCAGCGGAACTTAGAGACCGCATAAAAGAGCTTAGTAAGGGGGCTGAAAGCTAATGGATAGATGGTATCAGAAAACAGGCCCGCAAGGTGATGTAGTCATCAGCACGAGGATAAGATTTGCACGGAACTTAAACGATTTTCCCTTCCCGTGCAAGCTTAATCCTAATAAAAAAACTGAAGTTGTAAATTTAGTAAATGGTGCATTAGGAGCATTAAATAAAGATGAAAAAATACGAGGTCTCGGTTTAAGGTTTATAGATGTAGGGGAACTCAGTAAATCAGAGAGAATTTCCTTAGTAGAAAGGCATCTGATAAGCCCCAAATTCATAGAAAAAACCGGGGGCAGAGGGCTAATATCATCGCAAGATGAAACCGTAAGCGTAATGATAAATGAAGAAGATCACATAAGGTTGCAAGTAATAAAGGAAGGGTTAAATTTTGATGAATCTTATCCTCTTGCAGATTTAATCGACGACATATTAGATAAGAAACTATCGTTTGCATTTGATGAAAAATTAGGGTATTTGACGCAATGTCCAACTAACTTGGGAACTGGTATGAGAGCGTCAGTTATGCTGCATTTGCCGGCTTTGCGAGAAAGCGGCAAAATGGCACAAATTGCATCGAGCATCTCTAAGCTAGGGTTGGTCATAAGAGGGCTATATGGAGAAGGCTCGGAACCTAAAGCTGATTTATATCAACTCTCGAATCAGGTGACGCTGGGATTTTCGGAAAAAGCTTCGATAAAAAACTTAGAAGATATAGCAATGCAACTCATAATGCAGGAACGTTCGGCTAGAAGCGAAATAGTAAAACATATAGAGATTGTTGATTTGATCCATAGGTCGTATGGCGTCCTTGCAAATGCGCGATTAGTTAGTGAAAGTGAATTTATGAAATTAATTTCAAATGTAAGGCTGGGGGTAGCTACCGGAGAGATCAAAAATATCCCGCTAGATTTAATAGATTCATTGATAATAAATGTTCAACCTGCTATGCTGGAGATCAGAGAAGGCAAAAATCTTTCCGCTACGCACAGAGAGCAACTCAGAGCTGACCTTATAAGACAATCGCTTACAACAAAAAATAGCTAATTTTATTTAAAGCACTACTATGGAACCATACATTACTTGATTATTAATTGATGAAAAGGCAAGGTGAGATAAATGTATAAATTTAATGGTTTTACAGAAAAAGCAAATACTGCTCTTAATTTATCTATTGAGAGCGCAGAGGAGTTCGGGCATACTTATGTAGGCAGCGAGCACATACTTTTAGGTCTTCTTAAGGAAGGCTCCGGCGTAGCGGCTGTCACTTTAGATGAATTAGGGCTAGAGCAAGAAGAGCTAGAAGAGATAATAAAAACTGAGATAGGTGTAGGATCCAAAACTACCCTAACTACGGATAGCTTCACTCCCAGGACAAAACGAATTCTGCAAGTCTCTGTGATGCAAGCAGCGGCCTTAGGTCATAATTACGTAGGGACAGAGCATTTACTTATAGCGTTGCTTGGCGAGAGTGATAGTTATGCTGTACGGTTCTTAGATGAATTAGGCATAAGCACACGAAGCGTTTTGGATAAAATGAACAGCACTCTTGGAGAATACGAAAGTGATGAAGATTTATTTTCTATAAATGGCTCCATGCCTGGAGCAAAGAAATCTAAAAAGACAAACGCCAAAAGTAAGACAAAAACTTTAGAACAATTTGGCAGAGATCTGACCAATTTGGCGGCGTCTGGCAAGATCGACCCCGTAATAGGCAGAGATGAAGAAATCCAGCGAGTTATCCAGATCTTATCACGGCGGACCAAAAATAACCCATGCCTAATAGGAGAGCCAGGTGTAGGCAAAACTGCTATAGCAGAAGGCTTGGCTTTGAAGATTATCTCAAATGATGTACCGGAAATATTAAAGGGAAAGAGGATATTCTCGCTAGACCTTACGAGTATGATAGCTGGTACAAAATATAGGGGAGACTTTGAAGATAGGATAAAAAACGCTATAGAAGAACTAAAAAAAGCTGGCAATGTGATTTTATTCATAGACGAACTGCATACGATCATAGGGGCAGGCTCTGCAGAAGGCTCAGCTGATGCTGCTAATATCTTGAAGCCGAGCCTAGCCAGAGGAGACTTCCAGGTGATAGGAGCTACGACGGTAAAGGAATATAGAAAGCATATAGAAAAAGATGCCGCGCTGGAGAGAAGATTCCAACCTGTGATGGTAGGAGAACCCACAGAAGAAGAAGCGATCGCTATTTTAAAGGGGCTCAGAGATAGATATGAGGCTCACCATAGAGTCAAAATAACAGACGAAGCAATAAATGAAGCGGTATCGCTATCTGCAAGGTATATCGCAGATAGATTCCTGCCGGATAAAGCTATAGATTTAATAGACGAAGCAGCGTCTAAAGTTAGGCTGAGAGCTTATACTGTGCCTGATGATTTGAAAGAAATAGAAGAGAAAATAAAGAAATTAGAAGCAGAAAAATCAGCCGCAGTAAATGAACAAGACTTCGAAGGTGCAGCAAAGATCCGCGATAATGAAAAAGCCTTAAAGGAAGAATTAGCTGTGCGCAAGAAAAAATGGCAAGATAAAAATGAAAAAATAACAGGCGAAGTTACTAAGGAAGACATAGCGCATATTGTATCTACTTGGAGTGGTATACCGGTAGTGCAATTAACACAGGAAGAAAGCGCACGCTTGCTGAAGATGGAAGAGATCCTTCATCAGAGGATAGTAGGGCAAGATGAAGCTGTGTCTTTGGTATCCAAGGCGATAAGGAGAGGGAGAATAGGACTTAAAGATCCCAATAGACCAACAGGTTCGTTTATATTTTTAGGCCCTACTGGTGTAGGCAAAACTGAACTCTGCAAGGCTTTGGCTGCGGCTATGTTTGGGGATGAAGGCGCTATGATTCGTCTGGATATGTCGGAATATATGGAGAAGCACACCGTTTCTAAGTTGATTGGTTCTCCGCCTGGATATGTAGGCTACGACGAAGGAGGGCAGCTGACGGAAAAGGTCAGGAGAAAGCCTTATTCGGTTATCTTATTTGATGAGATAGAAAAAGCGCATCCCGATGTTTTTAACGCTTTACTTCAAGTATTGGAAGACGGCGTTTTGACTGATTCGCAAGGAAGAAAAGTTAACTTCAAAAATACAATAATTATAATGACTTCTAACGTAGGAGCTAGGTTGATAACCGAGAAACAGAATGCTTTGGGGTTTAGTGGAGAGGCTAAATCTAGCGAAAGGCGAGAAAAAATAAAAGATACGGTTTTAAAAGAATTA
>JAFVAZ010000048.1 GCA_017480265.1 Clostridia bacterium | reverse complement strand
TAGCAACACGCCCCACGTGGTAAGCCGACCCACAACCTATGATCCAGATTTTCCCTATATTTTCTATGTAATCTTTAGAAAAATCTAAGTGCGGTATGCAAATTTGCTCATCGATTATTCTTGGGCATATTGTTGCCCGTGCAGCTTTAGGCTGTTCCATTATTTCTTTTAGCATAAAGTGGGCATAGCCACCTTTTTCTGCCGTGGATATCGTCCAATCTATAAACTCTGAACATTTGTGGATTTTTTCAAAATTATCGTTAAAATACTCTATGCAGCCAGGCTTTATAATCGCCAGCTCTCCGTCATCAAGTCTAACAATTTCTTTTGTATTTGAAACTATCGCCACCACATCAGATGCTATAAACGTCTCGCCTTCTGCAATACCTATAATTAAGGGGCTGTTCTTTTTAGCTACAATTAATTTATCCGGTTCATCTTGGTACATAATTGCCAATGCATAAGAGCCCTCAATCTCGCTTAACACCTTTTTTACAACATCAAAAAAACTTGCATCCGGAAATTCTTTTTTATAAAAGCAAAGCAAATTAACTATAACCTCTGTATCGGTGTCAGAGTAAAAGGTTAGCCCGTTTGATATTAATTTTTCTTTAATCGGAATGTAGTTTTCTATAATCCCATTATGTACGATTGCAAATTTACCATCGCAACTTGAATGCGGGTGCGCATTTTCTATAGTAGGCTTGCCGTGGGTAGCCCACCTAGTGTGGCCTATGCCTATCTTTGAGTTTATATTTTTTTTAGCGATATCCTTTCTCAATTCAGCTACTTTTTTGATATCTTTTATCACTTCTATTTTTTCATTATTATAAACTGCAATACCTGCAGAATCATAACCTCTATATTCTAGCTTTTCCAGGCTATCAAGCAAGACAGGTACGGCCTTTTGCTTGCCTATATATCCCACTATTCCACACATAAAAAAACCTCCAAATCAAAATCTACATTTATACATTGTTATGGAATCTTAAAATAAGTGAAATGCAATAAATGTTTTTTACATGTATTTTTGTATTTTATCACATGTTTCGCGTTTTAGCAAGCCGCTTTCTAAAGAATACAAAGGCACAAAGATCTATAACTTGAACAAGGAAAAAGATGAATTTATATTTACGATATGGGGATTTATCTATTTAGCAAAAAGCACACTAATAAAATCATTCTATTCTCTCCTCGATTTTTCTGTGCATTTCGTTTAATTACATAAAAATGATAAAAACCAAGGCATTCTAAATCTGCAGGATTCCTTGTGTCTCTTTCGCTTTCATTTTTGTGAGCATTTTCATTTTTAATATGCGCATGATATAATATAGATAAAAAAATAATAGGGGCATCGATGTTACAATTAATATTAGGAAGATCAGGATTTGGCAAAACACATACTATAAGGAACATAATAAAAGAGAAAATAGATCACGGACTTGATAAACTGCTGCTTATAATACCGGAACAGTATTCTTTTGAAACAGAGCGGGCTATTTTGCAGCTTTTGGGGGAAGCACTGTACGATAAAATATCGATTATGAGTTTCCGGAAATTATCGGAGTATATCTTCAAGAAGGCAGGCAAACCTTGTGGAAAGGTCTTGAGCGATTCTCATAAAGCTATTTTAATGAATATAGCTATAGATTCTGTAAAAGATAAACTAAAAATATACAAATCGGCTGCTACTAATAGTGAATTTGTTTCCGTTATGCTATCTGCAAATGATGAATTCAAGATGTGCAATATAGATAATACTGAAATTGCTAAAATCAAGAGTATGGCACCTGACAAAACTCTAAGTGCAAAGTTGGGCGATACTCAATTGATCTTGAATAAATATAATGAGTTGCTGGAAGGAAAATTTATAGATCCCGTAGACGAAATAACTTATGCATATAGATTGTGTAGCCAAGAGGGACTTTTTCAAGATTATACAATATTTATAGATTCGTTTGATGGCTTTACTCCTCAGCAGCTGTTGTTTTTAGGATATTTTTTGAAATATTCTAGAGATTGTTTCATCACGTTTTGCACAGATAAAGTAAATTTCTCTGAGCCAAATGAAAAATCCGTAGACTTATTTGAGCCGGTAAATAAACACATAAGGAAGGTACTTGATATTGCTAAGAAAAATACCGTAAAGGTAAACCCTCCTATAGTTTTGCAGAAAAATTATCGCGCCAATGAAGAGCTCAGCTTGATGGAAAAAAACTTCTTACGTGCAAAAAAACTTGGCACAAACCTAAGTAAATGCCAAGCAATAGAAATATATAATGCTAAAAATAGATATGATGAAGTTGAGTTTGTGGCTAAAAATATAAGGAAGCTAGTAGAAAAAAAAGATTATAGGTATAGAGATTTTTTTATAATCTCTAGGAATGAGCAGCTCTACGACGGGATAATAGATGCCTACTTTAAAAAATATAAGATACCTCTTTTCTACGATAAAAAAGAATCGATAGAATCGAAAATATTAATAACATTTTTAACAAGCCTAATAGGCACCGTAAAAGGGAATTTCCAATCGACTGATATTTTTAGACTTCTAAAAATAGGGCTATTAGATTTCGACAATGACGATATTTTTAATTTAGAGAATTATGTTTTGCTTTGGGGTATAGATAAAAAACAATGGCTGGGACCTTTTACCGAAAATCCACGCGGGCTCAGTGGACAAATGACAGATGAAGATACCGAAAATCTGGAAAAGCTCAATATCCTTAGAGAAAAAATAATGGCCCCTCTTTTAGCTTTTGCCAAAAAACTAAAAAGTGCAAAAGACGGAAAAGAAATGACAGAAGAGATATACTATTTTTTAGAGAAAGTTAATTTGCGGAAAAAAATAAATGCATATTCAGAAAATTTACTCAAAGCAGGAGAAATTGAATTAGCTGCAGAACAAGTGGAAGTCTGGGAGAAAATGATAGATATTTTTGAAGAAATGGCGTTGCTGCTATCGGGGGAAAAAATCACTCTGGATAAGTATCATCAACTTTTGAAAATAGTACTAAAATTAAGCGATATAGGCAAGATCCCAGCAAAGCTAGATGAAGTAACCTTTGGAGTAGCCGATAGGATCCGACCGGATGATAAAAAAGTGGTATTTTTGCTTGGTGCCAACGAAGGAGAGTTCCCAAGGTTCCCTGCGACAGCCGGAGTTTTCTCCGATGACGAAAGGTGTCAACTCTTAGAGCTGGGGCTTAATCTTTACGATTCTTTGGAGGGACTTTCGCTCAATGAAAGGTTTCTTAGCTACAAGGCTGTGACTTTGGCCAAAGAAAAGCTGTTTGTTTCATTTACAAATTCCACATTATCAGGAGAAGTGAACTACCCCTCTGAGATAGTTAAGGAGCTTGAAAAAATCTTTGGAAATATCAGCATCCAAGACGAAAAATCCTTTGACGAATATGATGAGGTCTGGGCAAAGGAGCCGGCTTTTGAGGTGCTTTCTAAGCATTTTAGGGAAGGTTCCCGATTTTCAAATACTTTGAAAAGATACTTTGAAAACGATGCAGAAACCAAAGAAAGAGTAAAATTATTGAAAAAAGTTGCCTCCAAAAAAACAGTGGCCTTTGAAGATCAGCAAAGTGCGGGCCTTTTGTTTAAAGGCGACTTGAAGCTTTCTGCATCTCAGATAGAAAGTTATTATCTGTGTCCGTTTCAATTTTTTTGCAAATATTCATTAAAAGCAAAGCCAAGAAAAAAAGTGGAGTTCGATTCGCTAGAATACGGTAGCCTAATGCACTTTGTCTTAGAGAAGATACTATCAAAATATAAGCCAAGCGAAATCCAAAGCTTCGCGCCAAATCGCATTGAAAAAGTAATAGTAGAGATTTTAAACGATTACATTAAGCTAAAAGTAGGCGAATTAAAGACAAAATCAGATCGATTCCAGTATCTGTTTTCAAGAGTAGTGAAAACCTCCGTCCCTTTGATCTTACATATCGCAGATGGGTTATCGCAGAGCGAATTTAAGGCTACAGATTTTGAGTTAAAAATAGGTAAAAACGGCAAAGTGCCAGCTTTAAAGTTAAAACTAAGCTCGGGAGAGTACATAGAGGTAGAAGGGAAAATAGACAGGGTAGATACATACCAAAAAGATGGTAAAAGTTTTGTCCGGGTAGTTGATTACAAAACCGGAGCCAAAGAGTTTAGGCTATCTGATATATTGTATGGCCTTAATTTGCAGATGTTAGTTTATCTGCTGGCGCTGGAGAAAAACCCCAAGAGTAAAAATGCTGTCATACCTTGCGGTATCTTGTATATGCCGGCACAAAAGCCATTGGTAACAGCTGAGCGCAATATAAACACTGATGACCTAAATAAACTAAAGGGGAAAAAATTAAAAATGAACGGACTTATAATTGATTCTCCGGAAGTAATATATGCTATGGAAAAAGACGCGGGAGGGGTGTTCATCCCAGCTAAAGTGAAAAATTCGCAGATACAAAAAAGTGAAACCTTGGTAAATGTAGCTTTCATGGAAAAAATACTGCAGAAAATAGAAAATCTGATTGTACAAATGGCAGAAAATCTAAAGAAGGGAACGATCCCTGCTAAACCTGCCAAAGGTTTATATGACGCTTGTGAATATTGCGATTATAAGTCGGGGTGTGCCTTTGATGAAGAGTACGATGAGGTTGTAACGGTGGAAAGCCTAAAAAATGAAGAAGTGGAAAATCTTTTGGATTTAGGTTAAATCAGAATATAATAAAGTCTTATAAGGCTTGAAGTTAACAGAAAAAAGAGGGATAACTTGGACGGAAACACATGGACAAAAGCACAAAAAGATGCCATAAAAGCTAAAGGCGGGAGTGTCTTGGTTTCGGCCGCTGCCGGCTCCGGCAAAACTGCAGTCTTAGTGCAAAGGGTAATTGAAATATTAACAGATAAGAAAAATGTATGTGAAGCTAACCGACTCTTGATTGTAACTTTTACAAAGGCAGCTGCTGCAGAAATGCGTGAGCGGATAAATAGACGATTAGCTGAGCTGATAGAGCAAAATCCCGGAGATACATTTTTGAAAAGGCAGCAAATTTTACTCTCTAGCGCACATATAAGTACTATACATAGCTTTTGCAGTTCCCTTATAAAAGATAATTTTTACAAATTAGATATACCTAAAGAATTTAGGATAGCAGATAGTAGTGAGATCGCGCTTTTAAGGGAAGATGCCATTAATGAGGTATTTGAAGAGAATTATAAAGCCTCTCGGGGAGCTTTTTTGCATTTAATAGAAATATTTAACAACGATAAAAATGATAAAAAACTTGTAGAGATAATAAACTCTCTCTATGATTTCATCAGGTCGTATCCTTTCCCTAAAAAATGGCTCGATGAAAAATTGCAAATGTATGATTCTAGTTTGCCGGCAGAAAAGTCGGCTTTTGGGCAGATAATATTAAACTACGCTGAGAGTCTTTTATGCTATTGCTCAGATGCGCTAATAAGCGCAAAAACTTTAATCTCTAAAGAAGAAAAGTTATCAGCTTATTTAACTTCATTTGAACAAGACCTTTCCGCCATACAGCAGATAAAAGATTCGCTAAAAAGTGAAAGCTGGGACGATATCGCTGAAAAGATTAATAATTTCACTATGTCTACTTTAAAAAGAATCACAGGAGAGCACGATAATCCCGTAAAATTGAAAGTTTTGTCTATTAGGAAGCAAATTAAATCTACCTTACTAGAATTGCAGGGATTATTTGCAGAAAAAGCCTCCGATTGCATAGATGACACCAAGAGACTTTTCCCGATAGTTAAGGAGCTTTTCTGTATAGTTAGGGATTTCTACGAAAAATTAGAGGAACTAAAGAGAAAATCTTCGATATGCGACTTTGGGGATCTTGAGCATTTGTCTATCAAACTGCTGGTTTCGCCCAGCCAAAGTGACTTTGAGCGTACAGAAGTGGCTAAAGAACTCTCTGAGAAATTTAAATACATCATGATAGATGAATGCCAAGATATAAACGCAGCCCAGGACATGATTTTTAAGGCTATATCTAAAGATGAGGCCAACTTATTTACAGTTGGCGATGTTAAGCAAAGTATTTACAGGTTTAGGCAGGCAATGCCGGAAATTTTCTTGGATAGAAAAGAGCGTTACAAAAAGTACGACGAAAAAGCTGCCGAATATCCAGCTAAGATTATCTTGGATAGAAACTTTAGAAGTCGCAAAGAAATTTTAGACATGGTAAACTTCATTTTCAGAAAAATCATGTCCAGAGAAATAGGTGAAATGGAATATACAAAAGAAGAAGAACTTAGGCTGGGTGCTGTGTTTGAAGATAATAGCCAAGACTCCACAGTAGAACTGAAAGTACTGGACCTCTCCACAAAATATGACGACGAAAACTTAGATGCAGCAGAAGCTAGGTATATATCTGCACAAATATACAAAATGATAACACAAGGCTACAAGGTCAAAGACAAAGATGGATTTAGAGCCGTTACGTTCCGGGATTTTTGCATTTTGCTCCGCAATACAAACAAACACACCCAAATATTTGCAAAAGAGATGTTGGCTTGCGGGATCCCTACTATATATGATAATACCGGAGGATTTTTTTCAACTAACGAAGTCTCTGTGATTACGTCACTTTTAAATGTCATAGATAATCCGGTGCAAGATGTTCCTTTGATATCTGTGCTACTGAGCCCTATAGCTGGGTTTAGTGTAGATGATCTAGCTTTTTTGCGTGCGCAAAGCCCAGATTTACCATTATATTTTGCATTCTTAGAGTATTCTAAAATAAACGAAAGGGCCAAGCTGTTCCTAGATAAATTAAAAAAATGGAGAGCATTGGCTGCCACTATGCGCTCAGATAAGTTGATAAATTATATATATGCAGATTCAGGGTATATAAACACTGTACAAGCAATGCCTTTGGGGCAGATTAGACTAAATAATCTACGACTTTTAGCAGAATACGCCAGAAATTTTGAGGCGAATGAGCGCAAAGGTCTTGGCAGTTTTGTTGTATTTATAAATCGCCTAAAGGAACAGAAATTTGATTTGAATGCGGCATCGTCTTTCTCTAAGCTTGATAACGCCGTAAGGATAATGAGCATACATAAATCAAAAGGCTTAGAATTCCCGGTTTGCTTTATTGCCAATTGCTCAC
>JAFVAZ010000047.1 GCA_017480265.1 Clostridia bacterium | reverse complement strand
GAAAAGAACTCTGCCTAAGATAAAGGGTGATAGTTTATTTGAAGCTGCCAATAAATTGAGCAAGTCCGGATTTATCCCCCGATTGATAAAAAAACACGACAGCAATATAAAAAATAATTCTATAGTAGGGTACAGAGACTATTTGGAAGGAGAGCAGCTTGATTATAAAAGCGAAGTAACCATCATACAGAATCAAAGTGCTACTAAATAAACTTATATGTAAAAAAGCTCGCCTAAAAGCGAGCTTTCCTGATAAACATCAGCCAACATATTAATTAATCATCATCAGATTGTTCTTCTATAGCTTTTTCGTACTTTGGACTCAAGCGGAACACCGAGACAATCCATCCTACAACAGCCGTAGCAAATAGAATCAATATGGAGATTACGTGATTCATTACGCCCGGAGTAAAACCATACATGACTTGCTGGATAAGAGATGCACCGGCCTTGCCTGCTCTACCTCCAACTACTTCTACAGCAGCTTGACCTTTAGTCTTTGTGTCTTCATCCAGAGGGATATACGCCATACTCTTGGTAGTATCGAAGAGAGTATATTTAACGCTCTTAGCCAGGGCGTCTTGTATCATCCCCGCCCATACAGCTACTGCTAAAGCAGAAAAGCCAAAGATTTGTGGATTTACAAATTTGTTATAAAGCGTTAGTGCAAAGAAAATTGCCCCAGCAAATAAAAATATAGAAGGAGTTACGAGGGCGGCAGTTTTCCATTTGCATCTTCTTAAAATATTTGAAGCGAATATAGTTACGAAAATTGTCAGTAAGCTAATTATTTTTGACATTGTGCTATACATATGCAGATATTCTCCAGGAGTGGTGCACAAGGTTTTCATCTGATCTTTCATGATAACTTCTGAGAAATTTATAGCCATACCATAGCCAATGACAAGCATAGCAACTAAGCCCATATAAGAATTTGTGAATAAGATTTTGATGCCTTCAAATATGCTGACTTTTTGCTTTTTCTTCTTTTTGCTTTTTACCTTAGTAGGGTCAAAGCAATTGATATCCGTCAAGACCCACTTGTGGATAAGCGTATATGTAGCCAAAACCAATATACCGCTTACTACAACCAATAACATCAAGATCTGTACGTTTTGGATGGTTAGATTTTTTGATGCTTTAGCCACAGCTTCCGCTGCTACATACGACCCGATATTACCTATGATAGGGAAAAGGCCAAAGAATCTTTTTACTTCAAATGACATAGTAGTTGCATTTGCAAATTGCCAAAAAAGCGAAGAGATCGCCATAGTGCCCCAAATCTCAGAAAAAATATAAAATAAAGTCACAGGCCAATTTACTAAGCAGGTTAAAAAAGTCCTAAAGAATTTAGGCACAGAGTTAACGATATTAGCAACTTGGTCTGCGGGCATAATGATACTATCAAGGTTTGGGTAAAGGAACAAGCCGAATATGGCGAAAAACAGCATAAAACTTACAACTATTATATAAAAAGTTTTTTTAGACCCAAATTTGTTGGTTAGCACTGTGAATAACATAACTGCTAAAAACGCACAAGGCAAAACGTACCACAATTTTAACGCACTGATCAAATCAGTGGAGTTAGTTCCTTTAGCTATATGCGTCTGATATTGCAAAAAACCATCCTTTAGATCTCTGACAAGAGTATAAACAAAAAGAATAAAGAACATCAAAAAACACATCGGGACGAATTTTTTAAGTTCGTGCTTGTGGATAGGCCAGAAAAAAGCCCTTAATCTACCAAATTCTTTGGTTTGATTAGTATTCATCATATATTCTCCTCAAATAAAAATATTTCTAAAAAAGATAAAAAAACGCCAAAATATAGAAGAGAGCTTATTTTCAAGTAAATTTCCAAAGCTACAAAGATTTGCTTCTTCTTTTCATAGATTGAAAGAACCTATTATATTGACGTAATTAAGATCTTTAGTAATATAATCATTATATCAAAAAATCAGGTCGTTTTCAATAGATAAATTTATTTTATTTTAAAAATTAAGATTGTGCCATCACATATTGTTTTTTGCATAAAATTGTGTTATTATGTATTAAGATAGAAATTTATAGAAATTAAAGAATATTAATGCTATGTCTTTAAAAAGGATAATGTAAATAAATGGAATATTTTCGTTGTAGTTTTCGTTCTTAAAAAGTCGTGGAAATGGTGTATGCGCATGAAAAAATCATTAAGTTTATTATTAATTTGCAGTGCTTTTTTTATCCAGTGCTCTTTTGCTTTTGCAGGTAATATCGATAATAAGGATAAAAGTTTAATGCCTCAAAGCAGCGGTTTAGTCCCTGTAAGTGAAGCAGGTATCATGAAAAATGAAAAAAAGAGCAAAGATAAAGAATCTACCGGATTCGTAGAATGCGATGACTCAGATAGTGAGTATATCCCCACAAAATGGGAAGTAGCCAAAAATATATTCACGTACTTAGGTATGAAGTTTTTGGCTGATGTAAAATCTTATGTCACGTTTTATCCATTGTTAAAAATTTCACAGGCACTAGTTCTTTGTGCTTGGTTTTTCCCTACTTATGCTTTATACAAAGGGACAGGAATAGATATACCTTATGAAATATCTACTTTTTTTGCGAAAAATGAAAATTTATCCATTATAGGTGCAAACCTTTACAATTTGCTCCCAATGATATTATCCTCGTTTTTATTCAAATGGGGCAGAGATTTTTATGATTATTGCAAATACATGAAATACTCGCAGTAGCGCTTTATCTTCCGCTTAATTTATCGTATTTATGCATTTAAAGTTTCGCAATTCTTTCGGCAGCTTCTATCATATTTTCCCTATCGCCAAAGGCTGTTAATCTGAAGAACCCCTCGCCATTTTTGCCAAAGCCGGAACCTGGCGTCCCCACTACATTTGCTCTTTGCAAGAGGTAATCAAAAAAATCCCAAGAAGTCATACCATCGGGACATTTCATCCAGATGTACGGCGAGTTTATCCCGCCTGTATAGTAAATATTTAGTTTATCTAAAGCTCTTGATATGATTTGTGCGTTGTTTTTGTAGTACTGTATATTTTCTTGAATTTGCTTTTGCCCGTCTTCTGAGAATACCGCCCCAGCACCTCTTTGGACTATGTAAGAAACACCGTTAAACTTGGCTGCCAGGCGTCTTTTCCACATTTTATTTAAATTTTTGCTCTCATATATCAGGTCTTGCGGGATAATGGTATAACCGCACCTGATGCCTGTAAATCCGGCAGTTTTAGAAAGTGAGCAAAACTCTACGGCGCACTTTCTGGCGTTTTCAACTTCAAAAATGCTACTTGGTAAATTTTTATCCCCGATAAATGCCTCATACGCTGCGTCAAAAAGTATTATAGCCTCGTTCGCCAAGGCAAAATCAACCCAAGCTTGCAATTGTTTGTGATTATAAACAGCTCCGGTTGGGTTATTAGGCGAGCATAGATATATGATATCAGCCTGATTTTCTCTTGCCGGCAGTGGCAAAAAGTCATTTGCTTTTGTAGCGTTTATATATTTTATCTTCCTTCCGTCCATTACATTGCAATCTACATACGCAGGGTACACAGGGTCCGGTATCAAAACATAGTTATCTTGACTAAACAACTCTAGAATATTGCCTATATCGCACTTGGCGCCGTCATTTATAAAAATTTCATCTGTGCTAAGTGTGACATTTTTTTTATTGTAATAATCTTGTACTTTTTCCCTTAAAAATAAGTAACCCTCTTCTGGTCCATAGCCTTTGAATGTATTTTTGTGGCTCATTTCATCTGCAGCTTTTTTCATTTCTTCTACTACTACTTTGCAAAGGGGCAGAGTAACGTCCCCGATACCAAGTTTTATAACTTTTTTATCAGGATTTTTTTCAGAATATTTTTTTACCTTATCTGCAACTTCAGAAAAAAGGTAATTCTCAATTAAATTAAAATGGTTTTGATTTATTTTCATGATTTCTTATCCCTTCGATGTTTTATTTAAATTTGAATCTCTCCACTGAAAACACTAGTGGCCGGGCCCGTCAAGAGTATCCCATCATCTGAGTAATTTATAGTCAAGTCTCCACCTTTTAAGTGTACTGTAATATCGCTATTTGGGTGGCACAAGCCATTTTCTACAGCTACTACTACACTAGCGCAAGCTCCGGTGCCGCACGCTAAGGTTTCTCCGCTGCCTCTTTCATATACTCTCATCGCTATTTCTTTTTTGTTGATTATTTTTATAAATTCCGCATTTACTTTCTCTGGGAATATATCAAGATTTTCAAATTTAGGACCGATCTCATCCAGGTCTATATTCTCGAGGTTTTCTCTGAAAACTACACAATGAGGGTTCCCCATAGAAACGCAATTAATTTTATACTCTATTCCATCAACTATAATAGGATAGTTCAAAATTTTATCGCCTTGATCCTTTGCTTGAAGAGGCAATCTTACCGGTATACTTTCGCATTTAAATATCGGCTTACCCATATTTACAGATATGGTATCTGCCAATATGTT
>JAFVAZ010000046.1 GCA_017480265.1 Clostridia bacterium | reverse complement strand
CCAACAATATCAAATGTTGGAATCCCTCTCTCTAGCGAAGCTTCTACATCAACTATAAACGGGCTTAACCCCCAAAGGCCCAGGCTTTTTATTTTAGCATACATCTTATTACCCCATTTATAACATATTGCAACGTTATAGTTATATTTTAGAGGAACCAATGAGCTATCTTTTTTTGGATAAAAAGCTAAAATGTATTTTTGGAGCAAGATATAAAATAAGCACTAGATCCTATGGAATGATCGCTAAAAAGTATTAATAAGGAGATAAAATCTATATTCTACTAAAAATAAAGGCATCAACTAATTTTTTTTGCTGGCGGAGAAGGAGGGATTTGAACCCTCGCGCCGGTTACCCGACCTACTCCCTTAGCAGGGGAGCCCCTTCGGCCTCTTGGGTACTTCTCCAGCTTGGTAGAAATCAAAGTGGCGGAGGGAAAGGGATTCGAACCCTTGGTCCCTTGCAGGATCACTAGTTTTCAAGACTAGCTCCTTAAACCACTCGGACATCCCTCCAATATCGATAAAAATAGATTACCACAACTATAGAATTACGTCAAGGGGAAACTCAAAAATATTTTTTGAGCCCTCCTTGCGTACCTAGAGATATTTCTACTAAAATGTACTGCGCTTAAAATTCTTTACGCTATATTTAATTTTTCACATCATTATCTGGGGGAAAGAGACTTTGACTTGCTGCCTAATGAAATCGTTTAACTTGCTGATAGCAATCCTTTCTTGCTGCATTGTGTCTCTATATCTAACTGTAACGCATTTATCGGCATCACTGTCGAAATCGTAAGTGAAACAAAACGGAGTACCTATTTCGTCTTGGCGGCGGTACCTTTTCCCAATGGAACCTGATTCATCATAATCAACGGTAAATTCTGTAGATAAATTTTCAAAAATTCTCTTTGCCTCTTTTGTGAATTTTTTAGTTAAAGGCAAAATGGCGGCTTTAAAAGGTGCTATAGCGGGATGCAGATGCAAGACTACTCTGGTATCTTTTTCGTTTATGGTTTCTTCATCATACGCATTGCACAAAAACGCCAAGGTCACTCTATCTGCCCCCAGCGAGGGTTCTATCACGTATGGTAAATATTTAGATTGTGTTTTTTCATCAAAGTATTCCAAATTTTTGCCTGAAAATTTCTGATGTTGAGTTAAATCGAAGTCCGCTCTATCAGCGATGCCCCAGAGCTCGCCCCACCCAAATGGGAATAAAAATTCAATATCGCTAGTTGCTGAGGAATAATGCGATAGTTCTTCCTTTTCATGATCTCGCATTCTGATGTTCTCTGGCTTTATCCCTAAACTTAGGAGCCAATATTCGCAATAATCTTTCCAGAACTTAAACCACTCTAGGTCCGTCCCTGGTTGACAAAAAAACTCTAGCTCCATTTGCTCAAATTCCCTGATACGGAAAGTAAAGTTGCCAGGAGTGATCTCATTCCTAAAGGACTTGCCTATTTGAGCTATACCAAGGGGGAGCTTCCTTCTAGTAGTCCGCAAAACATTCGCAAAGTTCACGAATATCCCTTGTGCTGTTTCTGGCCTTAGATAAATCTCATCTTTTTTTTCTTCTGTTACTCCTTGGTAGGTCTTAAACATTAAGTTAAATTCACGAATTTTGGTAAAATCTTCAGCACCACATGCTGGGCATTTTATGTGATGCTCCTTTATGTACTCTTCCATCTTTTTAAAGGTCCAGCCATTAACGGCTAAGCCGCTTTCTTCGATCAATTTATCTGCTCTATGTCTAGTTTTGCAATTTTTGCAATCCATCAATGGGTCGGAAAACCCTCCCACATGCCCCGAAGCCACCCAAACTTGCGGGTTCATCAGTATGGCAGAGTCAATCAGGACAGTGTGCTCGTTTTCTGTGACAAACTTCTGGATCCATATATTTTTTATATTGTTTTTCAATAATACCCCCAAAGGACCATAATCCCAAGAATTTGCCAACCCTCCGTAAATCTCTGACCCCGGGTACACAAAGCCTCTGCTTTTGCACAGGTTTACTATCTTTTCCATCGTTTTCTCTTTATTGTCCATATTTTAGCCTCCAAAATTTTTCTATACTTTTATTTTAATATCTACACCTCCCTTTGTGCAAGGCAAGAAAATTTCCCTTAATTTTTCGTAGCAAAATAAGCATCTAAGACATCCCTAGCCACTCCTTTTGATGCAAAACCTTTTGCCCCATGCTCTATGACTACAGCTATTGCTATTTCGGGTTTTTCATAAGGTGCAAAACATATAAACGTAACGTGGTCAGAGCCATTATTCTGAGCGGTACCTGTTTTGGCCGCTACAGTAAAAGGATAATTGCTGAAATCTCTGGCCGTACCTGCTAAAGCAACCTGCCTCATGGCTGATTTCACTGTATCCAAGGTTTGCTCCGATACCCCAGTTCCCTCCATAAGTTCCGGCTTTTCTGGGTCATTTTCTAGTATCACCTCGTTCCTTTTGTAATCTGTTATTTTTCTTATCAAATGAGTCCGATACCGATTCCCCCCGTTTGCAATGGTAGCCACATAGGTCGCCAATTGCACAGGAGAAAATAAATTATCTGATTGCCCTATGGCCGCTTTCGTCGTTACTTTATCGCTCCAGATCATCCCGATACTCTTGCTATGTTCCGGACCTGCCAAGACCCCTGCCGTTTCAGTTAGCTCAATGCCTGTTTTTTGCCCCAAACCAAATTTCCTACAATATAAATTCATGTTCTTTATTCCAAGTCTTCTGCCCATTTCACAGAAATATACATTACAAGATTTAGTCAAGCCATATTTAAAGTCAACGTGCCCGTGGTGCCCAAGACATTTTGTAGTGAAGTTTGAGCCTGGGTATACAAATAGCCCATTGCAAGAAACTTTATCCGTTTCTGTCATTGCATTTTCTTCCAACGCGCCAATCGCCACTATTGGTTTAAAGACGGATCCCGGCGCAAAGCTGCCATTAAAAGCACGATTATAAAGCGGTATGGCTCTATCCTTTGATACTTCGTTATAATAAGCGCGGTCGTTTACATATCTTTCTAGATCATACCCGGGGTAAGAGGCGGCCGCTAAGATCGAAAAATCTCGCACATCCAGCGCTACCACAGCTCCCGACTTACAATCGTGTGCTATACTTTGTGCTGAGCGCACGTATTTTTTCAGGGATTCGTTTGCAGCTTTTTGTATCCTCTGGTCTATCGTCAAAAAAATACTTTTGCCTGGTTCTGCATTTTTTGTCTGGAGGACATTCACTACTTCGCCTTCTCTAGAAAGCTCTATCTTTTTCTCGCCGCTTTTTCCTCTTAAGTAGTCCTCCATAACTAACTCTATGCCGCTTTTCCCTACTATATCTTCGATAGTGTATCCTTTATCTTTGAATTTTTCAAGCTGCTCTTCAGACATTTTGCCTGAAAATCCAACAATATGTGGTGCTACATCTGGGTTTGCGATTTTTCTTGTAGAAGAAAGGCTTATCCTGATCCCCTTTTCTTCTTGGTAATTTTCACAGATTGCGCTTACTAATTCTTGGCTTATATTTTCAGCAAAAACATAAGATGTATTTATAGCTTGGTAGTAGCCTTTGGATAGCATACCATATTTCACGCTTGCAATATCATGGAGCTTATATTTATCAGATTCATCAATATGCAATTTTTGTATGATCCTATCCATACAATCGTCGGCTGTTGCATAGCTATTTAGATTCAATCTAGTTTTTCCTTTTAATTCTTCTATCTTTTCTGACTGATCACTAGCAAACTCAAACCGACCCGCTTGAGAAACATATATGGGCAGAGCATCGATCCAAGCTGCATTTTTTTGCTTAAATAACTGAATCAAGCTTAGGATCAACGCATTTTCGTTTTCTTCATTCATAGCATATCTGTCAAATACTACGTTGTACCCTGTTTCGTTCTCGGCAAATGGCACGCCATTTACATCTAAAATTTCTCCTCGCAAAGCATCAGTCTTTGAAATAAATATGTTGCTACGATTAGCTAGCTCTAGATATTTTTGTCCATTTACTATTTGCCAATCTACCAATCTACATATATACAATAAAAAAACAAGGAAAACAAAAGACAACAAGGTGATATATCGGGCTAGTTTCTGCTTTTTTGTCATTTATCTTCTCCTTCCTCTTTTTTTGCCAAAAAATCATTGTTCGTTTAAGTTGATAGCTAATGGTCTATTGAGGTAATAAACAATAGGCAAAGTTAAAAGACCGAAAGCTATCTTTATGAGGTAGTGCCGCCAGAAAATATACCATGCATTTTGGTACCTTTGCGCAAAATTATAATAAAAAAAGCTAAAAATAAAGAATACAACTGTAGCTACAGCGCAAACCAGCATAGCTGTAAGGAAGGTTACATTTATAATATCCCTAGAGATAAGACCTATGATATATCCCAATATTCCTAATAATATAACAAAAAAGCCCCAGCTATAGCCCACACTTGAATCTAATAAGATCCCTGCAAATACCCCAAAAGATACCCCAACTTCTTCGCCTTCAAAAAGCGCAATCATAAAGACAATCGGGACGAGCAACGATGCCCTATTGCTCCAAAAATCTAACATCATTATTGGAGTTCTATCTAAGACAAAGAATATTATCATCTCTAGCGAATAAGCAAAATACCTGAAAATCTTATATTGCATTTCTTTCTCCTTAGATTTTTACAAATTTATTTTCTCTCGGCAAAATCCGTTATTATAAAGACCTCTACCGCGTTTTTTATATCAGCAAGCGGTTCAATCTTTGCAAAAAGAGAAGAATCATAATCATCGTAACTTAGCTCTTTTACTATCCCCACAGGTAAGCTCTTGGGGTAGGTCCCCCCAAGCCCAGACGTCACGACTGTATCGCCAATTTCTATTGTATTCTGAGATGGTAAATACATCATTCCAGTTAAATTCTGATCCGCAAGTCTGATATTCCCCATAAGTACTCCGTTATCTCCGGTTTTGACGTCTAAAACCCCGGCTTTAACTTCTGGCGATAAGATTGTTTTGACTACACACGAGCTATCAAAGACTTCGCATACCCTCCCTATCAATCCTTTATCTGTAACTATAGGGTCATTTATCTTAACCCCATTAATCGTCCCTTGATCTAAAGTAAAGCCCTTAAATAGATCGTTGTTATCTTTTTCTAATACTTTTCCCGATATAAATTTTAGCCCCGGATTTTGCTTTTTGAAGTCATAAAATTTTAAATATTGAGCGTTTTCTCTTTTCGTCTCGTAATAATCTATCAACTGAGATTTAAGTTTTGTATTTTCTGTTTTTAATTGTGCTATTTCATTTTCGTATTCTTCAGCAGTTTTTTTACGTTCAATGGATCTTTCCGCTATACCAAAAATCGCTCCGGATACTTTCTTAAGAGGAGCTGTTATGTAGTTTATCCCCGCAGAGATTTTGGGTGCTATCCAAGTAAAATTTAATATAGCAACACCAGTGGTAATCAAAACAAACGCTATCAATATTTTTAGCCCGTCTTTTTTTAAAAAGTTTCTCATCTTTCGCCCCCTAAAAATAAGAATATTTTTATTTATACGCATTGACTTAACTCAGAGCAAATTAATTTAGCAAAAAAATAGAGAGTAGAGCGTAAACCTCTACTCTTTTATCTATCATACAGACTTCAAAATTATATTCACAAACCTAGAACATCCACTTAATTTAAGCTGTGTTATTTTTCAGAAAAAGAGCGTTACCTTCTACTAAATCTATGATAATCTTTTGGCAGAATAATTTCAAGTCTCTTCCCTGTTCCATCTACTACGCAGTCAAGTGGGCTCTCTGCTACATTCACCATCAAGCCGGTTTGCTCAGAGATAAGCTTATCAAATCCCCTCAATAAAGCGCCGCCACCTGTTAGCATTATCCCTCGTCCGATTATATCTCCTGCAAGCTCAGGGGGCGTATTCTCAAGAGTTTGCTTTATTGCATCTATCACCATAAACAAAGAATCGCTCAGAGCTTCCCTTACTTCTTCTGCAGATATTTCCACATCTTTTGGTAACCCATCCAAAAGATTTCTTCCCTTTATTATCATGGAGCATTCATCTTCATAAGGGAAAGCTGAACCGATCTGAATTTTTACATTTTCTGCCGTTCTTTCTCCTATTAGTAAGTTGTAATTTTTCTTCACATATGCAATTATTGCTTCATCAAATTTATTCCCTGCAACTCTGACCGACCTAGATGTAACAATACCTCCAAGCGATACTACTGCTACCTCTGAAGTTCCTCCACCTATATCCACAACCATATTACCTGTAGGCTCAGAGACCGGCAACCCGGCACCTATTGCTGCTGCCATTGGTTCCTCTATCAGTTCAACCTCCCTAGCTCCTGCCTGCCTAGCGGCATCTTCTACAGCACGCCTCTCTACTTCTGTCACGCCGGATGGGATGCATACAACCACCCTGGGACGTTTACTAAAAAGGCTCTGCTTTACTGTCTTTTTCACAAAATACTTTAACATAGCTGCCGTTATGTCAAAATTTGCTATCACGCCATCCCTAAGAGGCCTCACGGCTACAATAGACCCGGGAGTTTTACCTATCATATTTTTCGCTTGCGCTCCAACCGCTAAAACCGTATCTGTATCTATATCTACCGCTACTACAGAAGGTTCCCGCAGTACTATACCCTTGTTCTTCATAAAAACTAAAGTATTAGCTGTTCCTAAATCTATCCCGATATCTCTTGAAAACATATTTGCTCCTCCTATTTTTTCACCACTGTTATTTTTATATTATAGGCTTAAAAATATAAATTTTATCAAACAAATTAATAGGTCATCCGGAATTAATTCTTTAAATGATAAGTTTATTATTCCTTTTGTAAAGCTTCATTATAAAGTATACTACAAATATATACCCTTTTTCAACAAATATTTTTTATTGGCGAAAAGATAATAAAATGCAAGAAGAAATGTATGTAGGTGCCGTGGGGTTTATTTTGAATATATCGAGGAATATTACCCAAAGAAGAAACATTACGCCATTAATTTTAATTTCAAGAAAAAATAAACTTAAATAATATTCTTTTATGTGTTACTATAGTATTATAAAAGATTAAAAATTTAATTATTTTTTTAAGGAGAAAATTTGAAATGGATAATAAAGAAAACACGCAAAATACTGACCCAAGAAATGATAGTGAGATGATATTATCTAAAAAAGACGACGCAGAAAGCAATGATACTTTTATTGTAAAACGCGAGACTCTATCTGAACAAAAGAATACGCCGGATGACTTTTTAAACTATGAGAATAATAAAAGCCCTAAAGTTGAGGCTCCCCTCAGAAATGAAATGGATAGCGAAAAGAAATCTGTAAGTAACTCTTCAGGAGCACCGGAAATCCCGCGGGACATTATCTTCTCAAATGATCAACTAACAAAAAACTTAAGGCCAAGAGTACAGAGTAACGTAAAAAGGAAAATGGATCCGGGCTTAAAGATATTTTTGTGGATATTCGGGTCTATTGCCTCGCTGGTTTTACTTTTTATATTTTCGGCATTGGCGGCTTCTTATTTAAAGAACAACAACTTTGATATTTTCAGCCAATTTAAATCTACAGAAACCCAAGATGCAGCAACGCTAGATACTGTGGACAAAACAGATACAGAAGGCACCATGACAGCAGAAGCAATTTACAAAAAAATAGTCCCGTCAATTGTAGGGATTGTAACATACAACCCCGGTCAAGGGCTCTTTTCGTCCGGGATCGGTCAAGGCTCCGGTATCATCATGAAAAGCGATGGGTATATCATTACGAATGCGCACGTCATTGGGAATAACAATAAATACAGTGTCACTGTAGTAATTGATAAAAAAGAATATCCAGCAAAGGTTGTAGGGTATGATACTAGGACCGACTTAGCTGTTTTAAAAATAGATGCGCAAGACTTAACTGCTGCGCAATTTGGAAATTCCGACGAACTAAACGTAGGCGAGTGGGTATTGGCTATAGGCAATCCCGGAGGATTAGAATTTTCTAATTCTTTAACGAGAGGGATAGTCTCTGCGCTTAATCGGTCTTTAAGTTCTCAGAATAGCTTAGTGAAGTATATCCAAACAGACGCTGCCATTAATCCTGGTAACTCCGGGGGCGCGCTAGTGAATATGTATGGGCAAGTAGTGGGAATAAATACAGCTAAGAGGATGGATTATGAAGCTTTAGGCTTTGCAATCCCAATCAATATGGTAAAAACAATTGTTGATGATATTATTAAAAATGGATATGTTTCAGATCGAGTAAAGATAGGGATAACTGTAAGACCGATCTCAGCTTATGAAGCTCAAGCGGAAAACGTGCCGCAAGGCGTGCTCATCATGGAGATAAGCAAAGATAGCAGCCTTTTTCAGCAGAATATCCAAGTGGGAGACATAATTACCAAGATAGATAACGTTACTGTTAAGTCTACCTCCGATCTGTATGGGGAACTTGCTAAGCATAAACCCGGAGATATAGTAACTCTTACCCTCTTTAGATTATCTCCGATTACTAGAGAAGGCTCTACGTTTGACGTTAACGTAACATTGATAGAAGATAAAGGGTAAACCTCCGAGGGTTTACCCTTTATCCTAAAAAGGACTTTATAAAATGTGTAGTACATATTTTGGCTTTAATTTTTTCTGTCAAGCTTTTTGCATACCTATATCAGGTTATTCTCTCTAATTTTGCAAAGTTTGCCATCAGCTTTTTATTGCCTACTTTATCAAAAGATATTTCAATAAGCGTATCGTTCCCCATAGCTGTGGCAGAGATGATCGTGCCTCTCCCAAAGACTTTGTGATTAACTTTATCGCCGTTTATGTATTTTTCTATATTCTTCGGCTGAGGTCTAGAGAATTTGCCAAGATTTTTTATCACTAAAGTGGTTTTAGGTTTGGATAAAAACTGAACAAAATTTTGAATCGGCTTATCACTCTCAGTTGCGATTATTAAATCCTGAGGAATTTCCAGCAGAAAGCGAGACGGTTTATATCTAGAGGTACTCCCAAAAATCATCCGCATCTGAGCTTTCGTTATATAAAGCTTTTCCTTAGCTCGGGTCATCCCTACATAAGCTAGGCGCCTTTCTTCTTCGATTTCGCTCTCGTTATATAAAGTCTGGGCCCCCGGGAATACTCCTTCCTCAAAGCCCGGCAAATAAACTATCGGGAACTCTAACCCCTTAGCAGAATGCATCGTCATCAATGTCACGGCATTAGAATCTGAATCAAAGTTGTCTACATCCGTAAACAACGAAACTTCTTCTAAAAATCCAGGCAAAGTTGCATTTTCTCCATATTCCTCTTCGTATTTCAAGATATTAGACAAAAGCTCCTCGATGTTTTTTATGCGATTTTCACTCTCATCTTTCTCTGCTAAGAGGTAGTTTTTGTAGTCTGTTTTTTCCAGTATTACTTCATAAAGCTTGTGCAATGAATAGTCTTCGCTCTCTGCAAAATTTATAAGCTCATCTATTAAGGCTGCAAATTTTTTGAGCTTATTGCTATACCTTTGCAAGTCGGTATATTCTTCGGCGTGTCGCATCAAGTGCAAGAGACTCTCACCCGTAGAAGCTCCCAACTCGTATAACCTCTCAAGTGTTCGGCTACCAATGGATCTTTTGGGCTGGTTTATGATTCTTTTTAGCCGGACTTCGTCGTTTGGGTTATTTACAACGCTTAAATAAGCCAGCATATCTTTTATTTCTTTTCTTTCGTAAAATCTATGCCCGCCGATGATCCTATATGGGATCCCAGACTTTATGAACATCTTCTCTAAGCTGTTTGATTGTGCATTTACCCGATATAGTACCGCGAAATCTGAATACTGCCTACCTTTAGAGACATCATCCAATATATTATTGGCTATATACTCAGCTTCGTCGGTTTCGTTTGCTGCTGTATGGACGTGTAGCTTCTCTCCTTCCGGATTTTCCGTCCAAAGCGTCTTTGATTTTCTGGAATTATTATTTTTTATTACTTCATTAGCAGCACTCAAAATATTTTGGCTAGATCTGTAATTTTGCTCTAACCTGATTACCATAGCATTTTTAAAGGTTTTTTCGAAGTTTAAAATATTTTCAATCGTAGCACCTCTAAACTTATATATGCTTTGGTCATCGTCCCCCACTACGCAGAGGTTCTTATGTTTTTGACTGATCAACCGTATAAATTCATATTGCACAAAGTTCGTATCTTGATATTCATCAACCATTACGTAGTGAAATTTATTCTGATAAAAATCTAAGACTTCAGGATTTTTCTTAAAAAGCACAACGGTATTATAAAGCAAATCACCAAAGTCCATCGCATCTGCTTCTGCCAGCCTTCTCTGATAAACATCGTACACCTTCGATATACTAGATAGCCTATAATCCGTCCCGGCGTTATTTTTATATTCATTTGGTGATATCAGCCTATCTTTTGCTCGTGAGATTTCTCCTAGTATAGATTTGTACGATAAAACTTTATCGTCTATATTTAGCTCGGATTGTATCGTCTTTATTAGTCTGCAGGAGTCCTCTGTATCATAAATCGTAAAATGGCCGCTATACCCTAATTTATCGGCATGCTTCCTCAAGATAACAGCGCAAGTTGAGTGGAACGTCGATGCAAAGATGTTTCTCCCAATATCCCCCAAGGTAGCCACCAATCTATCTTTCAGCTCATTTGCTGCTTTGTTGGTAAATGTTATGGCTAAGATCTGCCAAGGGAACACCTGATCTCGGACTAATTGTGAGGCTAAAGATTGGTCTGTGTTGAGGTTTTTCGACTTGAGCGCTTTTTCCATTTTCTTGATAAGGTCGCTATCTACATTTTCTGGGATCTCCTCGCTCTGGAAGGCATCGGCGTATTTTATAAGATTAGCAACTCGATTTATCAGCACGGTGGTCTTCCCGCTGCCGGCACCGGCTAAGATCAAAACCGGGCCATTTACGGCAAATACGGCTTTTTTTTGCATATCGTTCATTCGTGAAAATTCTTTTTCTATTATTTTTCTTCTCAATTCTAAAAATTTGTTTTTCAAATTATTCATCATAAAGACCGTTCTTTCTGATTATTTTATAATATAATTTTAACTCATTTTTAAAATTTTTGCAAATAAAAATCAAATGAAAGCATTTGAAAAACTCCATTTGATCGTCGTTTTCTTTGCAGATATGTGTTCCTTTTTCACTGCAAAAATAGACTTTACTTTAGCCGAAAAAAATGGAAAAAGTTTTTGAACTTTTTTCGGCATCTGCGCCTCCCTATATTGCAATTAACTAGCAGGGTATCATCTCCTACCACGCTTATCTCGTCCCACCTTACGAATAAATCGTCTTCTCGCCCAAATAACCCAAAAAATCTTAATCTACCAAATACTACAACGCCTAAAACTTTGGCAGAAACGGTATCTATCTCCACGTCATCTACACAACCTAAGCGCATCCCGGTTTTTACATGTATCACTTCTTTATTTCTTAGGTCTACCACTCTGCAATGCACGGCTCTCACCCCCAGCCTTAGAATCTATACTTTTCTCCCCCTCAAGCAGCATGATATATAGGGCTGCTTTGGGGCGGATATGTTTGACAGTAAATTTTTATGTATATATAATTAAGTAAAATCAATAAAAAGCGAAAGTAGATTATATTGGGAGATAGTGGATGGTAAATATTCAAAATAATAGTATAAAAAGATACGCCCCTCAAGTGAATTTTGGATTAACCGAAGGACAGATACGCGAAAGGATCCGGGATGATCTTTTGAATAAAGAATCTTCCCTGAAAACTAAAACTATCCCTACTATAATAAAAAATAACTTATTTACCCTTTTTAATCTTATAAATTTCATCTTAGCCATTGCTATATTATATGTTGGGTCTTATAAAAATTTACTTTTCATGGGTGTAGTTATCTCGAACTTAATTATAGGGACCTATCAGGAAATCAGAGCCAAAAAAACGGTAGATAAGCTTTCCATCGTGGCTTCTTCTAAGATAGACACTGTAAGGAATGGTAAAATCGTCCCTGTGGGTATAAACGACCTCGTACTTGATGATGTTATCATTCTACGGCAAGGTAATCAGATCCCTTCTGACTGTAGAATTTTGAAAGGTGAATGTGAAGTAAATGAATCGCTGCTGACGGGGGAATCTGACCCTGTGCACAAAACTAATGGAGATATGTTATTATCGGGCAGCTTTATCTCCAGCGGTTTCTGCTATGCTCAGGTAGAGCATATTGGCGACCAAAACTACGCTTTTACTATCTCAAAGGACGCTAAATACATCAAAAAAGTAAATTCTGAGATTATGAAGACTTTTAATAAAATAATCTTAATTATCTCCGTACTAATAATCCCCATAGGTGTTTGGCTATTTATAAAGCAGATGGAAAATTATGCGAATCTGGGAAATGCCGTTATCAGTACATCGGCAGCGCTCATCGGGATGATCCCAGAAGGGTTGGTGCTCCTTACAAGTACCGTTTTAGCTGTGAGTGTTGTTAGGCTCGCAAGGAGCAAAGTCCTCGTGCAAGAGCTCTATTGCATAGAAACTTTAGCTCGTGTAGATACATTATGCCTTGATAAAACCGGTACGCTGACGGAAGGAATAATGATAGTGAATAAAACTGTTCCGATGGGACCTTACTCAAATAAGGACCTCACGGAGGCTTTGTGCTTTTTATCTTCAGCTTTACAAGATAATACCGCTACGTTTAATGCTATTAAGCAAACGTTTAACCATATAAATCATTTTAAGCTTATATCTGCAGATGTTATTATACCTTTTTCTTCTGATAAAAAGTGGTCAGGAGCTTTCAAAAAAGGCTACGGCAGCTTTATATTGGGTGCGCCGGAGTTTATCCTGGGGGAAAAGCAGACCGAAAAATTAAAAAAACAGATAGCGGCTTTCTCTAAAGATAACCGTGTAGTTGCAGTGGCTAAATCGCACAATGAATTTAAATGCAACCAACTCCCCACAGACATCGAGTTAATAGGGTTTATATTAATTAAAGATAAAATCCGAGAGCAAGCCAAAGATACGCTAAATTACTTTAAAGAACAAGATGTAGATATAAAGATTATATCTGGGGACAACGTAAATACAGTATCTAGTATTGCCTCACAGATGCAAGTGAAAAATGCCAACAAATGCATTGATCTCTCCAAATTAAAAACAGACGAAGAGATAGAAAATGCAGCAGCTAAATTTTCTATATTTGGTAGGGTTTCCCCTCTGCAGAAGAAAAAATTAATCTGCGCACTAAAAAAACAAGGCCATACTGTAGCAATGACGGGGGACGGTGTAAACGACGTTTTGGCGCTTAAAGAAGCTGACTGCAGTATTGCTATGGCTTCAGGGAGTGCCGCAGCTAAGAATGTTTCTCAGCTGATACTTTTAAACTCAAACTTCGATGCAATGCCCAAAGTAGTGGCGGAGGGGCGCCGATCCATCAACAATATACAAAGGTCCTCATCGCTTTTTTTAGTCAAAACGATTTATGCAACTTTATTGGCGATTATCTTCCTTTTTATAAATATGCCGTATCCATTTATGCCTATCCAGATGACCCTTACCAGCGTTTTGACAATAGGAATCCCTTCATTTATCTTAGCGCTTGAGCCAAACAAAGAGCGCATCAAGGGGCGCCTTTTCATAAATATTGTTACCAAAGCTTTGCCGGGAGGGTTATCGATTGTGGCAAGCATCCTGTTTATAATGGTAGCCTCTGTGTTTGTTTTCCTAAGCAACTCGCAAGTATCTACTCTGTGTGTAATATCTTCCGGATTTATCGGACTTTTGCTGCTTTTTAAAATATGCAATCCATTTAATTTGCTTCGCAAAACTTTATTTGCCACAATGAGTATAGGTTTTTTAGTAGGGATTACTTTATTTAAAGATTTTTTTGCTCT
>JAFVAZ010000045.1 GCA_017480265.1 Clostridia bacterium | reverse complement strand
TCTACCATTTGTCTACCAAATTACCAAAAAACATGATTTTTTAAGATTTCGATGGTTGACATATTTCCCATTTTTTAGCTTGAAAACCCTTGTGTCAATTGGGATTGTTTGGTTTATTTTAATCTTAATTAATCTTTAATGCATGTAATATATCATTTTCTAGCTCTTTTGACAATTCTTATTTGTGCGGTGTTACCTTATATCTTTGTTTCCCTCTGTTGAACCCATTTTTTACTTTTTCTTTTCTCCCACATTTTGGACTTTTCATTTCTTTTTTTCATACTTTTTATTTTACTCTATCTATTCGTCTTTTGCATTGCCTTTATTATTATGCACTTGTAATAACATTGATATTTATGCTATTCTTAGTGATATAAGGGTAGCATTTCAAATATGTACCATACTGCAGAAAATAGTGCGCAATATTATTTTTTAACAGAGGTGTAAAAACCGTTTTATAGAATTTGATTTTCCATTGGAGTGAAGATAAATGGCAGGACATAAAATAGAAAGAATCACAGAAAATATAAAAAGAGAACTGACAGCAATACTTAGAGAATTAAAAGATCCGAGACTAACGCATAACCTGATAAGTATTGTCAAAGTAACTGTCACAAATGATTTATCATATTGTAAGATATACATCAGCGCAATAGACGGAGAAGAGCAAGCAAAAGAAGCTGTTTTATTATTAAATTCGGCGAGCGGATTTATAAAAAGAGAGTTAGCGCGAAGGTTAGATTTAAGAAAGATTCCCGAACTGAATTTTTGTGCTACGGATTCTTTGTCATATAGCGAAAATATAACAAAAATATTAAATGGCTTAAAAGGTGGTCATTAAATGGAAATAATGCTAGAGGAGATTCCTGGATTTCTGCAAAGTAGGGATAAGTTCTATATTTTGACGCATCAGTACCCAGACGGAGATACTTTGGGTTCGGCATGCGCTCTGGCCATAGCTCTACAGAAGATAGGCAAAAAAGTGAAAGTGCTTTGTAATGATAAAATCCCACCAAAATATGACATGCTATTTGAGGGAGTGATGTCCCAGAACTTTGAGCCAGAGTGCATAGTAAGTGTAGACGTGGCAGATGTGCAGTTGCTAGGTAGCAAGCTTGAAAAATTTGCTACAAAAATAGAACTTAGCATTGATCACCACGCTTCCAATAAAAAATTTGCAATGTATCAATATACAGAGCCTGGTTCTGCTGCTACCGCTGAAATAATATATAATATTTTGAAAATCATGAAGATAGAAATAGATATCCCTCTAGCAACCTGCATATATACAGGGATATCTACGGATACGGGCTGCTTTAGATATGCGAATGCGACCCCTAGGTCTTATCGGATAGCTGCAGATATGTTAGAGAAAGGCGTCGATGCCTGCAAAATTAATAGAATAATGTTTGATATGAAGTCTCGTGAAAGATTAGAAATAGAGCGCAAAGTTTTGGATTCTATGGAGTTTTTCTACGATAACAAGTGTGCCATTATTCATGTGACCCAAGAGATGATGCAAAAAGCTAACGCGACTGATTCAGATGTAGAAGGCTTAGCTTCTATCCCGCGCCAGATAGAAGGCGTTTTGGTAGGAGTCACAATCAGAGAAAAAAAGGATGGCTCTTTCAAGATATCTGTCCGTACAGACGAGGAGATCAATGCTAGTTTAATTTGTGAAAAATTTGAAGGAGGAGGCCACCTTTGTGCCGCTGGATGTTCAATGACTGGCAGTTTGCAAGAGATTAAGGAAAGTATTGTAGACGCTATTAAAGATTTTATACTGGACTAATTTGATGCCTAAACAACAAAATAAGCTATATAAAAATATAGCTTATTTTTTCGTTCTCTAAATGCACGGCTAACCTAGCTTGCTCTACATTCTCTAGCAAGAGCTTCCTACGCAAGCAAGTTATGCTAAATCAACCAGTATCTCAAGCGGGTCTATGAAGGAGTCATCTTTTTTTATAGCTAGATGCAGGTGGTATCCGTCGGCTTTTTCGCACGGCAGATCGTTTATTGAGCCAATGTCTTGTCCTGCCGTTACTTTGTCATTTATGTTGACTAGAGTTGTATTGCCAAGACCCGAATAATATGCAAAAAAATCTCCATCATGCTCAATAACTATAGTTTGACCTAATAATGAATCATCGTATATTTCTCGCACCGTGCCATCGGTTATAGCTTTGACCTTGCTGCCTTGCTCTGCCTTGATATCTATACCGTTGTGTGCGCGCCAATCGTTGAGAGTTTTTGAGTAAACTAAGTTGCCGTTACTATACTTTTTTATGATTTCTTTTTGTTCTGTAGGGTTTACTATGACACCTGCTGTCTCAGCCTTTGTGGCTATAGCAGTTTGTGGATTGGTATCATATTCAATATTAGAGATATAATCGTCATTATTTTCTTCTAGGTCCTTTTCAAAAAATTTCGACGTTGCCTCTTTTTCGGGTTCTTCCGTTTTCTGAGTTGGGATTTGCATCGAATGTATTACGCTTTCTTCTGGAGCATCTTCCGTCATGAATTCTTTCAAGCCATTATAAGTTAATAAAGCAGCTGCAGTAAACACTACAAAGCATATAGACAAAGCTATATAAAATCCTTTACCTCTTTTGGGATTACCTTTGCCATATTTTCCTTGAAAAGTTAATTTACTCATAATTAACACCTCCAAGGAGTATTGTTGCCCAAATGCCTCAATATATGTATTGTATTTTTTATTTTGAGGCAATATGGTTGCTATTTTTTGAATTTATTTAAAATTCTTAATGTATTCAAAATAGCAACCAATGTGACGCCAGTATCAGCAAACACTGCTGACCACATACTAGCTAGACCCAATATACTCAAGATTAAAATGCTAACTTTCACCAGCATAGTAAAGCACAAATTCTGCATAATTATACGCTTGGTGTATTTAGAAATATTGATTGCCAGTGGGATTTTAATTAAATCATCTGAAATCAAAACTATGTCCGAAGCTTCTATAGCAAATTCCGAGCCAATATCGCCCATTGAGATTCCAATATCTGCTCTCCTTAAAACAGGTGCGTCGTTTATGCCGTCTCCGCAGAAGGCCACTACGTTATTTGTACCATTTAGGCGAGAGATTTTTTCGTATTCAGAATATTTATCTGTAGGCAGCATCTCATACTTTACTTTGTCTATTTGCAGATTCTTCCCTATCTCCATTGCAACGTCTTTTTTATCTCCTGTAAACATATATACTTCTATCCCTTGCTCTTTGAGCTGCTTTATCGCAGTCTGTGCATTTTCTTTGATCCCGTCATCTATATCGATAGATGCAATATGCTTATCGTTTATATTTAAATGCAAAACGGCAATTTCATTGCAATTGCACGCTTTTTGCGTTCCGATAATGACTTTTTTCCCATTTAAAGTGTAAGAGATCCCGCAACCAGGTACTTCTTTAAAGTTAGAGACATCTCGGCTATCGATGCTTTTGTTTGTAAGTTTCAATATTGACTTTGCTATAGGATGGCTGGAAAGATTTTCTCCTTTAACTAAAATTTCAATGATCTCATCTTTAGTATAAGATTTATCGAAGATCTCTATGCTCTTGACAAAAAATGCACCTCGTGTTAACGTACCCGTCTTGTCGAAGATTATTTTATTTAGCTTCCAGAGCTTATCTAAGAAACTGTTACCCTTTATTAATAT
>JAFVAZ010000044.1 GCA_017480265.1 Clostridia bacterium | reverse complement strand
GGACTAATCACTTCAGTGATTACGCGATACTAGACCCAATTAACGAAGAAACAACATCCGAGCAACAAAGTAAAATAAATTCAGATACGCAAAAAAATGAAAAAAATAAAGAATTGTCATCAGTGGGTACCAGCGATAGCGGTGCTGGCAAAGGCGGTTCATCTTCGAGATTGAAAACAGGAGAAGATCTACACATTGCATTCTTTATGGAAGCATTGTGGGCTAGTGTAGCTATTGGACTGTACCTGAGCTTTAGAAAACGCAATAGCATATAAACTTAAAATTTATACTTTTAGAGGTCACGCTTTTGCAGCATGGCCTCTCTTTACGCTCTGATATAAAATAGGAACACAGGAGGCGAAAAAAATAAAAAACAAGGGAAAAAATAGTAAATAAAAGATAAAAGGATATAAACTAAGATAGCAGTCAAGTTCATAAACGATGTAAAGTCAGTGAAAGCCGCAAAAGAGTCGGGGTTGCGGTCAAACTTGATAAAGATACGTGTATTAGTATTAGGGCACCGCCAGATAAATCTAGGAGAAGACCCACATATACCTTGAAGAATCAATAGACTCTTAATTAAAGAACCTTCCTGCCTTAAGAAGCAAAATGAAGAATTTTCAAAAACAATTAGCTGCTAGAGGGAAATTATTTTTTATAGAAGGCAGAGGCCACTATAACGCTAGATGTGAGAGTATAAGGGCGAGGATTAATCAGGAATTTTTTACTCAAGATGAAGTAATAGGAGGATTGGCTACTCTAACGATGTTTTTTCTCCTATAATAAAAAAGAACCTTGATTGCGATTAATCCTCCTTTTTTATCTCCACAAATTTAAGGCAACACCACACAAATAAGAATAGTCAAAAGAGTTAGAAAATGATACAATAAAAACATGATGAAACAACTGACATTGAGCGAGCTTGGAGATGAGTTTGCGCAGGCAAAAACGAAGAAAAAAGAATTTTTGAATTAAGATAAAGCGAAGCATTATGTGGATAGAGTAGATTTCGAGGCATTGCGAAATGGGAATAGATAGAGTAAAATAAAAAAGTATGGAAAAAGAAATGAAATGCCCAAAATGCGGGAGAAAAGAAAGAGCAAAAAACGGGTAGTGCTAAACTGCATAGATAGGATAAATTTTTAAAAATGAAAGGACAGAAAATATTTATAACCACTTATGTCTTTGTTCCTCTCAATTTTTTCTGCTCATTTACCTTTTAGCTCATTGTCTCATATTTCTCTTTTTGCTCTAGTAGCTTTTGCGTTTATTGCTTTTATTTAAATAAAGACGGGATTTGCTCTATTAAATCCCCTACAGCATACATTACTTTTACGGCCTTTTTTTTCATTTTCTTTTTATCCTTCATAAAGTAAAAAAAGCCTGCACCTAAGATCGCTCCAGATACCATTCCGCATAAGATCCCCTTACATATATTTATTCCATTTTTTAACATAATTGTTCCTCCTAAAATATATTCATTAATTTAAAATTATTATGCCCAATCTTTCGCTAAAGTATTAATAAACTAGCATGAATAAAAATAGATAAATTGAGAAAACTATAATTGCGAGGGGATCGCAAAAAATATTCAATATTTTTTAATACTTACTTATAAATGTTTGTACTGAGAGGTGAAGACAATTATGGATAAATTGGCTTTGATATTATTGATTGTAGGTGGTTTAAACTGGGGATCAATTGGCATATTTCAATTTGATATAGTTTCATGGATTTTTGGTGGTCAAACTTCCATAGGTAGCCGTATAGTTTATACAATAGTTGCACTAGCCGCAATATGGTGTATTTCGTTACTATTTAAAGAATCCGACGAATTAGTATCGCAAACACCATAGCATAGTTAATTTCTACAGTTGCTAAGTTATAAATAACTTAGTAAAATAAAAACTACACCTAGTAAACTCTGATCATAAGATTTACTAAGTGTAGTTTTAATATGGAAGTTCATTTGCTTATTAATTATACATAAAATTTGTTTTTTCTTTTAAATAATAAAAAATGATAAAAAATATGCTATAATAAATTTATCAATAATGATGTAGCAATAAGAAAGAAGGCATTAAGAATGAAAAAAATCTTTACTTTAACAATGGTTTTACTTTACGCCATGCTTATAACTATACCGGCATACGGTGCGCCAATTGACTTTGATGAATATTACTTCGATGGATATGACAAATACTTAACAATGCAAGATAACAAAAAACTTCCTATTTATGTAACGATAAATAATCATCCTACAGCGAATTCTTCTGCTAATAGTTCTACAGGGATATCCACCAAAACTGCATTAAAAACATTGTTTTTATTATTGGGCGCTGCTGTCCTATATTTTAAATTTGCTACTATTAAGGAAGGTATTTCAACTTTTTTTCAAAGCTTACCACTATTTTTCCAGGTAAAAGCCAGTGAGCTAAATTCAGCCTCGGGTAAAAGTGAGACAAGTAAACAAAGTGCTGACTCTAACGGCAGCGATGAAGGTGCAGGGAAAGCAGCTTCTACAGGCAGCGAAGAATCTTGGACAAGTGCTGCGCTTAACTGGGCCTATAACGGCGCTTGTAAAATCTTCTCTAGTTTTTTTACATGTCTCAGAGAAAATTTGCGGAAATCCTTAAGAGAAATAGCTAGTATGCCAACTATACCGGTTGGGTCTAGCGTATAAAGATAAACATGCTAATAATATCTCGTACTAAAAATTTTGTTTTTTCGACTTTACCACTTCCTTATAATGTAATTAAGGAAGTGGTTTTTTATTATGGACAAAAAAATTTTCAGCTCCAATTATTCTGTGGATTATCTAGATATTGATAAATCCCAAAAATTTAATCAAATACCTCAAAACAAACCTACAAAAGTTGTAACAGCGAAACCACCTATTTTAAAAAAAAGCATGGAATCAACAAATCACACTGCAAAAGATAAAATTGAAGATGAACATATAGCACGGGAAAAATCAAAGCAGCCCACTACCAATGACGACATCTGCATAAATATCAAAGCTTCTAGAAAAGTCTTATTCTATAAAGTTTTATATTGTTGCTTTATTCTATTATTTACTTCTTTAGGGATATATATTTTTTCTTCCGCAATATTTTTTAAGCCACAATCGGTTGGTGTGTCGTCTTTATATAAAAACGAATACTACGAACTTTTGTCTCCTATAGTGATGAACGACCCTGCGCCATTTGGGAAACCTGAATATGCGGACGTTCAAATGGTAGTAGCGTCTTCTATATGGAAGCTTATCTCGGATAACGGAACTCAAAAATATAATACATTTGATGAAAAAGGCTTTTCGCTTATCCCTACTTCTGACGTGATAAAGGCTTCGCAAGAGCTTTTTGGAGAAAATTATTTTTTAAATTTAAATGAATCAATATTCGGATCATTTTTTACTTTTTATGCCGGGGAAGATAACTTCCACATCTCAGCCATCAGTAATCAAAATTCTTGCATTCCGTTTATCAAGGAGCTGACAGAGACGGACAATTGTGTAATTTTGAACGTTGGGTATGTTACTCGAGATGATAAATTTTTAAAATCTGATTCAAAAAAAGCAAAAGAACCAAGTCCTATAAAGTATATGAAGTATACTCTGAAAAAAAATATCAAAACGGATTCGCATTATATCTATTCGGTTGAAAATTGCTAGGGCATCTCAATTAATAAGAAATCTTTCACGCACAAAATACATCCGCATATGACCTTAAAAAGCTAAATTACAAAATATATATACGGGAGAGACCCAAAAGTCATTTTTTCACTATCTTTGTATTGGGATAAAATATTTTTAAAAAGTCATCTGTATAATATTTATCCAAGGTAACATCTATCCAATTTTTAGCTGGGATCCCTTCAAATCTCTTGCTTTGGCGCCAAGTAGCAAGGCCGGAAATCAAGATATTTAGTGCAAGGTATACGACCAAGATATTTGTCAAGATTTTGCCAAGCTTCATAGGTAACTTCTCGATATACCTTGAGAGTCTGGGACAAATGTCTTTTACCCATATGATGCCTAAGATCCCCCAGCAGAAAGCATAGAGCATATTGGTTCTACCGTCGAAGTTGAACTGCGTATCTGAATAATCCCAAGAAATCGTATGGAAAATCTTTTCTTGAAAAAAACTGCAAAAGTACTCACATACTGCACCTAAAATCATGCATATCAAAAAGATCAATAAATCTCTCCGATGAGAAACCTTATAGGCAACTATAGTCATCAGCAAAGCACCAAAACCATACACAGGGTTAAAAGGTCCGTAAATTAACCCCCACCGGATTTCAAAGTGACCGCAAACTACAAAGCAATAGACCGTTTCGCATATTACGCCTAAAAAACTCCCGATAAAAAATATCCAAAATAATTTATAAAAGCAAAGACCAGCAGCAAAAACAGATCTTTTATCTTTTGAATTTAATCTCATAAAATCCCCTTAAAAACTGTAATAGAAAAAATGCAATAAAAAATTAATTTGTTCCAAAGATCCTATCTCCGGCATCCCCAAAGCCCGGCACTATATACCCGTTTTCATCTGTCTTGGCGTCTATGGCAGCACAGTAAATCTGGACGTCAGGGTGAGCATTATTTAAGGCTCTAACCCCTTCAGGCGATGCTATAATACACATGAACTTTATGGTATTAGGATCGTACTGTTTTATTTTATCGATGGCAACGGTGGCTGTTTCTCCTGTAGCTAACATCGGGTCAAGGACTATCACGTCTCTATTCGATATGTCTTTGGGCATTTTATTATAATAAAAAGTGAGCTTAGATGTTGATTCATCCCGAAAAATCCCTATGTGGCCTACTTTGGCCGCTGGGATCAACATAGTTACGCCGTCCATCATACCTATCCCAGACCTTAAGATAGGGATAAATGCTAATTTTCTGCCAGCTAAGACCTTCGTTTTCGCTGTTGCTATAGGTGTTTCCACCTCTATTTCTTTCAAGGGTAAATCTCTGGTGGCTTCATAGGACATTAAAAGAGTAACCTCAGAAATTAACTCGCGAAATTCTTTGGAGCCGGTGTTTTTGTCTCTGAGCAAAGAGATCTTATGTTGGATAAGTGGGTGATCCATAACAGTTATTTTATTTTCCATCTTTACACTCCTCTTTAATTTACTATTTATGAAATTTTCCATTATTTAAATAGGGTAGATTCTATCTTATGGATTAAATTTATCCGCTTTTCGTGGCGTCCTTTTTCGAAAGGTGTATTTACAAAAATCTGGACTAATTTTATTGCAGTGCTTTCCTCTATAACCCTGCTGCCTAAGCATAAAACATTGGCATCGTTGTGTCTGCGGGACATCTCTGCGCAAAATTCACTCTCGCACACTGCCGCACGGATACCCGGGAATTTATTTGCCACTATGGACATCCCTATTCCAGTCCCGCAGCATAATACCCCTAGATTTGCTTGCTTTTTTAATATAGCTTCTGAAACTTTCTCTGCATAAACAGGATAATCTACACTGCCATTATTTTTATCTGTGCCTAAATCGATTATTTCAAAATTATTCTCCATAAGGTATTTCTTTATCTTTTCTTTAATCAAAAAACCGGCATGATCTGCCCCTAAGGCGATAATAGCTTGATTTATAAAAATCCCCTCTTTTCATTGAGTACTCCAAAATATGAGAAAAACCACAAAAGTCATTATCAAATGGGAACTGCAATAGACTATATTATAGGCCTGAGGTAGTTAGGTACTAAACTGGATGGAGCGAGCCATTCATCGCTTAAAAATTTTAATCTAGCAATAGCCGCTACGTTCTTAGCCGTTTGGAATCTAAAGTTATTGTCAGCAATAAATATATTTTCCTTTAAATCATTTACATTATAGCATAAATCCGCGCCGTCTCCAACAAAAATTATTTTTTTATCATAATGCCCCAATTCGCCATGTAGATTATCTATAGTAATCGTGCGGTCCGGAGATAGCCTTTTCATTTGACCATTTTTTATCTCAAAATCAGCGTTATAAACTTGCCCACACCGAGCATCCATCACGGCAGAAGCTATGCAATCAGAATTTATCAGATTGTAAGCAATACTCTCTAAGGTAGAAACAGCAACGCAAGGAGTATTATTTTTGAAAGCCAATCCCTTAATAACCGATGCCCCGATCCTTAATCCTGTAAAAGAGCCCGGGCCATTGCTCACAGCAAATAAATCTATATCATCGACCGCTATTTTAGCTGTATCAAGCAAATCTTTTATCATAGGGACTAAAGTCTGGCTATGGGTAAAACCAATATTTAAGTAAAATTCTCCAAGAACTTTTTCATTATCTAAAATAGCTACCGAAGCCGACTTAGCAGATGAATCAACAGCTAATATTTTCATATTTTTCTTCTCCATCACATTCGATTGATATAATCCTTTCATTTTCTTTTTCGCCGTGCTCTATATGTATCATTATAGTGCCATCAGGTAGAAATTTGCTAATGTTTTCGCTCCACTCTACGATGATAACACCGGCCCCTATAAAGTCGAAAAAACCTAAAGAATAAAGTTCATCAAAGGAATTTATCCTATACATATCAAAATGATATACTCTATACTTACCGCTATATTCATTAAGGAGTGTGAACGTCGGACTAATAACTTCGTCGCTTTTTATCGAAAGTCCTTTGCTTAGGCCCTTAGTAAAGCAGGTTTTTCCTGCTCCTAGCCCTCCATATAGAGCGATAACTTCCTTTCCCCTCAGATTTTTCGCAAAGTCGCTTGCTATTTTTTCTGTATCTTTTGCAGAATTACTTAAAACTTTTATCATGAGTTGGGTCCTTTTACTTTTCTTGTCTCTAGAGATTCAACGGAGCGCTAAAATTAAAACAATCCTGATATTACACCATTTTCATCAATATCAACATGATTAGCGGCAGGAGCTTTAGGCAAGCCAGGCATAGTCATTATATCCCCTGTAAAGACGACTATAAAGCCGGCGCCATTAGATATTTTTACATCTCTCACAGTTAAAGTGAAATCTCGCGGATTTCCCAGCAGATCTTTATTATCGGAGAAAGAATATTGGGTCTTAGCTATGCAGATAGGTAATTGGCTTTTGCCCAAAGACTCAATTTCCTTTATCGATTTTGAAGCAGTATCTGTAAAATTAACATTCCCGGCGTGGTAGATCTCCCCTGCTAAAATTTTAACCTTCTCTTTGATAGGCGCCTCTAAAGAATATATCGGTTTAAAATTAGAAGTTTTTTCTTCTAGAGTTTTACATAAAACCTCCGCAAGCTCAAGTCCACCCGCTCCCCCATTTGCAAAGACGTCCGACAAAGCAAACTCTACATTTTTTTCTCTACAATAGCTTTTTATAAAGTCTATTTCATTTGCAGTATCGGTCGCAAATTTATTTATTGCTACTATCACCGGGAGCCCATATTTTTGCATATTCTCTATATGTGCGCCCAAGTTTGCTATCCCTGCTTTAAGCGCTGGGATATCTTCACTTTTTAAATTATCTAACTTTGCTCCGCCGTTATATTTAAGAGCACGTACAGTTGCTACTATGATAACAGCATCCGGCTTTAAATTGGAAGCGCGGCATTTGATATCAAAGAATTTTTCTGCACCAAGATCAGACCCGAACCCTGCTTCAGTTACGCAATAATCTGCAAGCTTAAGCGCAAGAGAAGTAGCCCTTACGGAATTGCAGCCATGAGCGATATTGGCAAAGGGTCCGCCATGCATAATAACGGGTGTATTCTCTATGGTTTGTACCAAGTTCGGTTTAAAGGCATCTTTGAGCAGTGCTGCCATAGCGCCCTGGGCTTTGAGGTCTTTTGAAAAAATCGGCTTGTTCTCTAGCGTATAAGCGATCAAAATATCCCCCAATCTTTTTTTTAGGTCATTTATATCCGTAGCTAAACACAATATCGCCATAACTTCGCTTGCTACGGTGATTATAAAGCCATCCTCACGTGGTACGCCGTTCACTTTGCCACCAAGGCCTACTACAACATTTCTGAGGGATCTATCATTAATATCGAGACATCTTCTGATAAAAACTCTTCTCTGGTCAATCCGCAACTCATTACCTTGCTGTATATGATTATCCAAAAGCGCACATAGCAGATTATTAGCAGCTGTGATAGCATGCATATCTCCCGTGAAATGCAAGTTTATATCTTCCATCGGTATCACTTGAGAGTAGCCGCCACCCGCTGCCCCACCTTTTATCCCAAAGACAGGTCCTAAAGATGGCTCCCTCAGCGCTAGCACAACTTTTTTCCCTAGTTTATGTAGTGCTTGTCCTAACCCTATGGTAGTAGTAGTTTTTCCTTCTCCGGCGGGAGTCGGGTTCACGGCTGTCACTAAAATAAGCTTTCCATCCGGCTTGTCCTTTATCTTATTCATAAGATTTTCGCTTATCTTTGCTTTGTATTTGCCATAATACTCAATGTCATCTTCTGCTATACCTAGGTTTTCTGCGATTTTCTTTATTGGCTCTATTTTTGCTCTTTGCGCTATTTCAATGTCACTCATCATAGTGAGGTACCCTCCCTGAACTAAAGTAAAAAATGATTATAGAGTTTAGTATAGCATATTTTAAATTCTTATGAAATGAAAGACGCCCTAAAATTAAATACACCATAAACCTTTGTATGAGCTTAGTTTATGGCATATTTTTTGATCTGATTAAATTATTTTAAATATCATCTGGGACTAAAACACCGTATTTGCCGTCTCTTCTTTTATATACAACGTTAATCTCATTTGTCTTTTCATTCCTAAAAATATAGAAGCTATGTCCTATCATATTTAATTCTAAGATCGCTTCATCTAATGAAATCGGCTTTACCGGGAATTTCTTTGTCCTGACCAAGTCGTATTCTTTTTCATCTTCGTCCTTTATATCTACTTCTTTAAATATTTGATCTAAAGAACCTTGCCTAAACCTTTTCTCTAGCTTAGTTTTATTTTTTCTGAACTGCCTTGTCAGTGCGTGCAAAACTTTATCTAGAGATTCATTCATATCCTGAGAGGTATCTTCCGCTCTGTAGAATTTTCCGTTGTGGTTGATTGTGATCTCTACTTTTTGGCGCTCTTTTTCCACTATGACGGTTACGTTTGCTATTGCATTATCGTCAAACATACGATCAAACCGAGAAAGCTTCTTCTCTACCAAAGCTTTAAAACTATCCTTTAATTCGACCTTCCTACCAATAATAACAACTTTCATTAAAACACTCCTTTAAAAAATCCAAATAAATACTTACTTTTAATGACATTGATTATTATAACGTAAAGGAATACTGTATTCAACAAAATATAGTAAAACGAATTATTGATTAAATCCACAATATTTATTTGATATTATCGATTGTAAAAATTTTAATTTTGTACAGATGCCCTCAGATCTTTCCTTGCTTGCCTCAGTTCGGTGATGTTATTCATCAAAGCATCGTCGGTTCTTTTCATCAAATCTTCAACGTATTCGTTGGCAGCTTTTTTCATCTCTCTGGCTTGAGCTTTTGCCTCTTGCAGGATACTCTCTGATGTAGACTCCGCTCTTTTTACGAGCTCGTCTTGACTCACAATATTTCTGGCTTTTTCTTGAGCTACTTTTATTATGGTATCCGCTTCGTTTTTTGCGTCATTTATAATCTGTGATCTATCCGAGACTATAGCCTTAGCCTGGCGTATTTCTTCGGGCAAAGAGCTTCTGATATTCTCAAAGTTTTCTTTAATCCTATCTACATCCACAAACACCTTCCCTTTAAAAAGTGGCAAGTTCCAGGACTCTTCTAGTATTTCCTCTAATTCATTTAAACATTCTTCCACTTTCATTTTATCAAACCTTTCTGCAATTAAACTTCCGCTATTTTAATTTGCCTTAATAAAATCGAAAAAAACTCGATAAAAACTAATCTTTCACTCTATAGAACCATGTTTTTATTTTACCATATTTAAAACTTCTATACAAATAAAATCTATCAATCTCTGCAGGTAAGCTTTCATCTAGAGAACTTTCGCAAATAATGATCCCATTTTCATTCATGATCTTTGCAACTCCGCCTAATGCTTTCTGCAGCATGCCCGTTTTATAAGGAGGATCCAAAAATGCGATATCGAATAATCGGTTATTAGATTTTAAAAAAGTCAGATAATCCATATTTAAAACTTCGGCTTTATCTAGGCAGTTTGATTTTTTTAGATTACTTGCTATCGTTTTCACAGCTTTGGGGCTGATATCCACCAATACTGCCGCCGCGGCACCCCTGCTCAAAGCCTCTACCGCAATCTGCCCGGAACCGGAGAAAAGGTCTAAAAAGCTTTTCCCCGCAATTTCAAACTGTATTACATTAAAAATAGATTCCTTCACTTTATCTGTAGTTGGGCGGATCCACTTTTCCATTAAAGGTTCTAACTTCCTGCCTTTTTCACTTCCTGCAATAACCCGCATATTTACCGCTCCCCTGTGAATATTATGAGGCTTTTCCCGTTTTTTGTCAATAGTGCTTTACTTTAGGCCCCGCCGCATAAAAAGCAACAAAAAGAGCAGAAGGTAAATCTCCGCTCAAAAGCTATCAAACCATTGAAAACTCTCAGTTTTTTTCGCTTTTGGCAAACCTCAATTAAGCTGACACTCCAAAGCGCTTGTCAGCCAGATATAGGTTTGCCAAAGCAAACAACATATTCAATTTGGCGGTCTGCTTTCGTTTGCCCCGGTATCGCGTTTTTCGGTATCCAAAAAGATTTTTGACAACAGCAAAAACGTGTTCAACCTTTGCCCGAACAGACGATTTCTGATGTTCTTTTTTCTTTGCTTTGTACTGGCCACTTCTTGAAAGACGTTTGATTTGGCTTGGCTTGCGGTTCGTTCTGTAGATGATTTTCTTGCCCTGATTGTTGTGTGTGACAGCGTC